>NZ_JARESO010000020.1:0-166120 GCF_046030175.1 Paraburkholderia sp. RL17-373-BIF-A | reverse complement strand
TCTGTACAGCTTGCCGAGCGCCTCCGTACCCCGTAGCCGCACGGGAGACAGGACCGGCACACCGCGATCAATCGGGAACGCATTGCACGACACGCTCAGGGTGCGTGACTGGTTGGGGCTATACATGGCCCCTCCCTGGACTGACCTGATACAACCGGCTTCCGCATGACTTCATACGCCGCCCCCGTTCAAAAATTCACGTTCTCCATTATCAAAGTGACTTTTATGATGCGTATATAAGACGACTGTAAAATCTGGTCAAACCGATTAAATAGATAGGTACTTCGCATAACCAGGAAAATGCTTAATGGAAAGCAGAAATTTGGGTAACTTTTTTTGAGGTATGCGAGGACGATTCTGTGCTAGGTGAGTGGAGTGCGCCACGCCGAATTTTTCAACTACGGAAAGGGCAATCCAGGTTGTCCCAAAGGTTCATGCAGTGCCCCGGAAATCACACCCAGCGATATTCTGTCCAGTCAGCGCAGAAAAAAACTCGCACGAGGCGGGCCAAGGCAGCCATGCTTGGAACGCGCAGATACGACGGGGGTTGCTGAGGGAGCTGGATAGTCCTCAGGGACAAGTGACTTTGCAGACAGAAAGGGGGAACCGGATTCGCCCGGAAGGTTCACGCGATATGGTTGCGGGTACTAGCGCTGTCGCGCGGACATTTCTGTGGGTCGCTGCTCAAGGACTTCAATCCAAGTGCGTGCCGGGTGTAACGCGTCCCTTGCTGACGTGATGAAAGAAAGTCCAGTTGAGCCACGGCTAGGCGGCAATGTGGTCAAGTACTCTCCACGACAAACTGCCGGTTCAGCATCCTCTCGCCATCTGGTTGAAAGTATTCATTTGGGCGCAGTGTCGCGCGCGCAAAGTTATCAACAGAAATTGTTCGCAAGCCTGTGGATAACCACCCCACAACCGCCCCAACTCCTTGACGCAGAACCCTTCTTGACCACTGCGCGCAAAGCACGGAGAGCGAAGTGCGAGAGCAAGACGCGGAGCGCAACCACCAAACCTGTTGCGCTCACCAAATCCAAAGCATCAAACCGACTTCACCGCCGACCTTCCCCCCACCCGCATAAACGCACTCCGCTCAACCAGCGCCCCAAACAGCAGCCCGATCGTCGCCCACATAATCGCCTGCATGCCCAGCGCCGCGACGCGGAATTTCCACAGCAGCACCGCCGGGAAAGCCTCCGGCACTTCGTTGATCGTGGGCATCGACAACTGCACCGCGGCGATGATCACGATGAACACCGCCGCCCCCACAATCGAGCCGTTCCACGCGCCAAGCTTCATAGCCGCACGGCGCCGCACCTTGAGCGAAAACACCATCGCGGCCAGCGATATCGCAATCATCAGGAAGAACAAACCCGTCCGCGTCCCAATCGTTTCAGGGTCGCCGACCGAAGGCGGGTTCGCCGGATACTTCAGATTCGGCACGACCGCCAGCGCAATGAACGCGCCAAGCGCAAGCCACGCGGACAACGCGCGCGGGCTCAATGCGCCCACTCGTCCATAGGCGTACGCGAACACCAGCGAGAACAGCCCGCCGAATGCCGCGCCGTAAGTCACCACGCCAGTCAACAGGCCGATACCCCGCTGCGTATCGCGGCTCACAATCTCGGGTTCAGCGGCCTCGCCCTTCGCGGCGTCGGCTTTTTCTTCAAACGAAATCGCCTGATTCACCTGCGGCTCGCCCACCACCCGGGCAAAGCCGAACGTGAGCAGTCCCGCGGCGATGCCTGCAAGCATCCCGCGTACCAACAATTTACCAACCATGGTCGACTCCGTTAGTGGCAGGGAAAGCCGAGCAGATGGCGGCCGTCGTGCACGAACTCATGCACGTACATGCCCGGCACCAGCGAGGTGGCGCCCTGTTCCGCACCCACGAAGTAAAGCGCGAGCAACAACAGCAAACCGCCGAACACGACCCAGGGCAACAACTCGCGCAGCGGAATCGGCGTGGGTTGAGCAACAGGCTGGTTGGCGGGATCGAAAACAGCGTCGTTCATGATGGACATCTCCTGGGGTAACGCGCCCCGATAGTCATTGCAGAGGATTGGTGCGAAGCTCAGGTCTGGCTTTCGGCTTGTGCTGCCGATTACAGTGGCGCGACCGCGCCGGGCTCTCACCGGCTTCCGCGCTTCGCAGTCCCGCTATTCTACGCGCTAAACTTCGGCACCCGGCAACGCAAAACGTACGCTTCATCCCGCTCGCGTTCGCCTTCGGGGCGCGGCTTCACAGGACATGAACAGAATGGACACTCGGCTGTTACTGATCAGCCACGCATCGACCGCCGCCCAGCGCGCAGGCCGTTTTCCCGCCGACGACCCGCTCGACGCCCGCGGCCTCGCCGAAGCCCAAGCGGCGCGTACGCGTCTGGAGATCGCGGACGACGCGGACGCTTTCGTCAGCCCGGCCGCCTGCACGCGCGAGACGGCAGCCGCCCTGGGCCTCGCGGCATCGGTCGACGCCGGTCTGGCGGATATGAACTACGGCGCATGGCAGGGGCGGCGGTTGGCCGACCTCGCTGCCAAAGCGCCGCAAGACCTCGCCGCATGGGCGCGCGATCCCGACGCCGCGCCGCACGGCGGCGAGTCGTTCAGTCAACTCGTGAAACGGGTAGGAGAATGGCTCGACGCGCTAAACGGCGCGAAGGATCGTGCACCGAATCATGCGCTCGACGTGATCGCCGTCACCCATGCGCCGGTGCTCCGGGCAGCGATCGTGCATGCGCTAGGGGCATCGCCCGCCGTGTTTCCGCGCATTGAAATCGCGCCGCTTTCGATGATCGAGTTACGGCGCTCGTCGCGCGGCTGGACATGGTGGCCGGCGTCACACTAGCCACCTTCGTGCGGCGGCTTACTTACCCGACACCACCAGACGCAGCTTGTTCGAACCGGTCGGCGTCAGCGTGATGTCGGTCCGCTTGCCCTTCGCACCCAGATAAAAGTGCTGACGTCCCGGCGAATTCTGATCGTGCGTGGCGTCCGGCAGACACGACGCGATGTCCGCTGCGACTGCTTGCAGCGCGTCGGCATTCGAACCGGCGTCGTGATGCGGCGTCCAGCTGCATTGATACGCACCGCGGCTCGCCGAACATTGCGCGTCGTCGCCGTAAGGTTGCGCGACGCCCTTGCCATCGTCCGGCGTCAATGAAGCGAGCCCGCCAGGGGCGGCCGCGACGATCCGTTTCAGTGAGGTACACGGGCTAGGCGCATCGTCGCCATATGCGCTGCCGGTCAGCAACGCGCCTAGCGATGCAGCGGCAAGCGCGGTGGCAAGTATTCGGATTCTATTCATGTCGGCGCGGTCCTTGAAGTCACTCACAGGTATTAGCGCGGTAGCACGCTTCGTGCCCATGCGCACTCACAGCCCAGTACCAAACAAAGCCGCCAGCCCCTGCGCCGAAGCAAAAATCCCCTTGGCATCGTGCCCGACACCATCGATCACATACGTCCGGTGCTTCGCCAATCCTTCCGGATGCCGCAACGCCATATAGCGCGCATAAGCCAGCCCGCGCCCGAGCCGGTGTTCCCCTTGCGTCAGCGCGGCGCATGAACGGTCGAGCGCCGGATGCTGCGGATCGCAATCCGCGCCGCCGAGCAGCACGGTGACGTCACGCTGCGCGTAACGCGCTTCGAGCGCTGCGGCAGAAGCCGCGTCGCCCGCATAGCCCGGCAAATCCTCGAGCCCATATTTCCAGCGATTGAACGACGGACACATCGCCCGATCGAACGCCGCGAATTCGCCGGACGCAACCGGCCGCATCGCATCGAAGTACACATACGACGAAGGATTCGCGACCACGTAGCGCAGCGCGATGCCGCCCGCCGCGAGCGGCGCCTCGTCGCGCGCCACCACCGCATAGCGCTGCACGACTTGTGCGCCGCCTGAGTGCCCCGCGATCACCACTTCGGCAAGCGACGCGAACTGCTCGCGCGAAGCAAGCGTATGCAGAATGGCGTCGAGCACATCGAACGAACTGATCGGCGCGGGACCTTCCGCGTTCTCCCCGCCCATCCAGCTCGTCCAGTCCCAATGCAACGTGGACGGCGGCACCTCGTGCGCCTCGACATCCGCCGTCGCGAGAAACTGCGGCACGATCAGCAGCGTATCGGCCGCACTGCCGCCGGCGAGCGCGCACGAACGCTGCGCGAGTTCGAAATACGTGTCGCCGTTGCGCAGGCGGCCATGAATCAGAATCACGGCGCGTTGGACTTCGCGCGTCGGCGCTAGCCAGTCGCCGTTCGAAAACACGGGCACGGTGCCGCTGCCGGCTTGCGTCGTGACGCTCAGATGCCGGCTTGCGACAACAGCGACCGGATGTTCATTCGGCGCGCGTTCGTCGTCTGTGATGAAAGGCTGGGTCATGCAATAGGCTCGTGGTTGATCAATGGGTGGCGGGCCTCGCCGCCGCGCCGCCCGACATGCGTCCGGCGCGCGTGAAGTACACCATCGCGAGCGACACGAAGCCGGCAAAAATCAGGTAGAACGCGGGCGTGAGACTGCTGCCGGTCACGCGCGTCAAGGCGGTGATGGTGAGCGGCGCCATGCCGCCGAACAGCGTCACCGCGATGTTGTACGAGAGCGCCACGCCCGCCGAACGGCTGCGCACCGGGAACAATGTCGCGAGCATGCCGGGATGCGCACCGGACATTGCGGCGAGGAACACCGTGGCGATCATCTGCGCGATGAACAGATGCCCCGGCGTCGGGTTCGTCACGACGAAGTGATACAGCGGATACACGCAGAGCATCCACGCGATCACGATCGGATAGAACAGCCTGTACGCGCCATAACGATCGGCGAGCTTGCCCGACAGCGGAAACAGAAACAGATTCAGCACGCCGGACACGAACGCGCCGAGCAACGCGGTGGAGAGCGGCAAATGCAATTGCCGTTCGACATACACCGACAGATACGAGTGCCACACATAATTGGTCGCCGCCCCGATGATGATCACGCCCATCGCGCAGATCGCCGCATCGCCGTTGTCGCGGAAGAACTGACGGATCGTGACGCGGGGCGGTTTGTCCTTGTGATCGAGCAGCCGCTCGAACTCCGGCGATTCGGCCACGCGATGCCGGATGTAGAAGCCAAACGGCCCGGCCAACGCGCCGAACAGAAACGGCAGTCGCCAGCCCCACGCCACCAGTTGCTCATGCGTGAGTTGCGTGGTCAGCAGATAGCCGACCCCGGACGACAGCAGCAACGCGAACGCCTGCGCCGACATATTGAAGCTGCCGTAAAACATCTTCTTGTGCGGCGGCGCATACTCGACCAGCATCGCCGATGCCGTCGCGAACTGTCCGCCCACGGAGAGCCCTTGCAACAGGCGCGCGAGCACCACCAGCAGCGGCGCCGCGATGCCAATGCGCGCATAGCCCGGCGTGAGACCCATCAGCAGCGTGCTGGCCGCCATCGAAATGATCAGCAGCGAAAGCGCTTTGCGGCGCCCCGCGCGGTCCGCGTAGATGCCGAGCAGAATGCCGCCGATCGGCCGCACGATGAAACCGACGGCGAACGTGGCGAGCGTCAGCATGATCGACACGAAGCCACTGCCGCCGGGAAAGAACACTTGCGCGATGATCTTCGCGAAGTAGCCGTAGATCAGAAAGTCGAACCACTCTAAGCCGTTACCGAGGACGGAGGCGAAGATCGCGCGCCGCACCATCGACGGACTCAAGGCGTTCGACGCGTCGGCTTCGGACGCGGTACCGTCGCGCTGATTGAAGGTCGCTTCGCTCATTGCTCGCATCCCGGAGTGTCGAACATCGCCGCCAGCGCGCACACCGACGTCAGCATGCGCGCGCCGTTGTGCCCCACGCCCGGCACGATATGAAAGCGCTGCTTCAAACCGTCCGGATGACGCGACTGGATATACCGGTAGTACGCCTCGGCACGCGCGACGCGTTGCGGCCCTTGCGCTTCGGCGGCGCAGGTTCTGTCGAGCGCGCTTTGCTGCGGATCGTCATCCGCGCCGCCGACGAGGTAGTCGATCCGGCGCGCCGCATAGGTCGCTTCGAGTTGCGCGGGCGTTCGGTCGTCGAGATAGGGCGGCCGGTTGTCCATGCCGTATTTCCATTGATTGAAGTCGGGACATTGCGCGGCATCGAACGGCGCGGCAATGCCTTGCGCGTTGGGCCGTTGCGCATCGAAATAGGCATACGTGGACGGACTCGCCACGACGTAACGCACGTCGATGCCCTCGCCGGTCAGCGCGGCGATGTTGCGCGCCGCGACGGCGTAGCGTTGCACGACTTGCCCGCCGCCCGAATGCCCGGCAAACACCACGTGCCGCAGATTGGGAAACAGCTTGCGATCGGCGAGACGCGCGACGATCGCGTCGAGCACCTCGTAGGAACTGATCGGCAGCGGCGCGCGCGCCGCTTCGCCGCCCATCCAGGCGTCGCCGGTCCAGCGCAGCAGATCGGCGGGCTCGTCATGCACGCGCGTGTCGAGCGTGGCGAGGAATTGCGGCGCGATCAACAGCGTGGCGTCGGGGTCCGCGTGTGCGGTATCGCGAGCACTCTGCGCGGTGCGAAAGTACACGTCCGCGTTGCGCAGCTTGCCGTGAATCACGATCACCGCGCGCGTCACTTGCGGCTGCGCGACGTTCCAATCCTTCGACAGATACAGCGGAAATTCCGCGTGCCCTTGCGGCGTGTCGATCGTGAAGCGCGTATCCGAGATCGTCGCCACCGGCTTCAGATGCGGCTCGTAAGCATGGACCGCGAGCGCGGGTTGCGCGAGCGTCGCTAGCAGGGCAGCGGCGGTTGACGCACACAGCACCCCAATACGTCGTGAAAGATTGAAAGTCATGCAGCTTGCTCCTGATCGCCGTGTACTGTCTTGAACGCGGCGCATCGTCGAATCCGTCGTTGAAAAACCGAATACTTAGAACCGGTGGCGAATACCGAGCGTCACACCGGTCTGGTTCGGACCGAATGCGGTGTCGCTCGTCAGGCCGACGGGCGTGTACTGGTCGTTAGCGTAGTGCGTGGACGCGGCATACGCGACCGTTGCGTACACATCGGTTCGCTTCGAAAGAATATAGTCCGCCCCCAGCACGCCCATCAACGAGTTCGACACGTTGTCCGCCTTGTTGCTCTGGTAGTACGCGGCGGCCGTCAGGCGGAAAGCCGGCGCGATCAGATAACGCACGCCGCCGAACCACAATGCCGACGACACCGACTTGCCCTTGGTCGGGTTAAACAAATAGTGCTCATAGCCGCCCATCAGCGTGACGTCGCCGAGCTGCTCGCGCGCCGAGGCGCTCCAGTTGCGCGACTTGGTCCACATGCCGGTCGAGTTGATCGCGCCGTTGCGGTAGTCGTAGGCCACCGCGGCGGCAAAGCTGCCCATGTCGTAATCGAGCGCGCCGCCGTAGGCCGCGCTGCTCTGAAACGAATCCGCCGAGCCGCCGAAGCTGTAATCCGCCGTCGCCGTCAAACCGCCGAAGCGGCCCACATATTTGACCGAGTTGTTCACGCGCGCCTTGAACGAAAAGCCGTCGACGGATCCGGTGGTCGGCATCCACGTGTATTGCTGGCCGAACACCATCGGGTCGTATTTGATGAGCGTGTCGTACATCGCCGTGTACTGCAAGCCCGCCGACAGTGCGCCGTAGGCATTCGAAAGTCCCACTGCGGCCGTGCGGTTGAACAGCACGCCGGCGCTCGCGTTGGTGCCGTCGTTGCCGTTGAAGCCCGCTTCGAGAATGAAGAACGCTTTGTTGCCGCCGCCGAGATCTTCGGCACCGCGAAAGCCGAAGCGCGAATTACTCAAGCCGCCGGAATTCTCGCGGACCAGCGAGCCGCCGCCGGCGCCGGCATGGTTGAGAAATTCGAGGTTGGTGTCGATCACACCGTATAACGTGACCGATGCTTGCGCATGCGCGCCGGCGCAACTCATGACGGCCAGGGTGGCCACCGCACATTGTTTTTTCATTGACGTCTCCACGTTTTGTTTTATTTCGCGTTCATTTCCTATGCGATGGACGAGATCGTAGGATCGGCCGTGGCAAATGTAAAATACCTGTTTTAAGCACAACCCATATTTATTCGATATGGCAGCGAGCCGACCTTCGAGCGCTGTCCGGGAGACGAAACACCATGGAGCTGCGGCATCTGCGTTACTTTCTGGCGGTCGCCGAAGAAGGACAATTCACGCGCGCGGCAGAGCGGCTGGCCATGCAACAGCCGCCGCTCTCGCAGCAGATTCGAACGCTGGAAGAAGAGATCGGCTTCGAACTGTTCGTGCGCATGCCGCGTGGCGTCACCTTGACGCCGGCCGGCCAGGCCTTTGCGGAAGACACGCAACGCTTGCTGCAGAATCTGCAGCAGTCGGTCGAAAAGGCGAGCCGGATTGCACGCGGCGAGCTCGGCACGATTTCGATCGGGCTGACGAGTTCCGCGGCCTTTCATCCGTTCACGACCGAGGCGATCCGCGCGTTTCGCGCGGTGTGCCCCGAGGTCGCCGTCGAGCTTGCCGAACTCAACGCGGCGGAGATCATCGAGCGTCTGGCCGCGGGCCAGATACAGGCGGCGTTTCTACGCAAGCCGGTCGACGCGCGCGAAGGCGTGGCGTTCGAGTTGCTGCTCGACGAGCCGATGGTCGTGGTGTTGCCGGTCGGTCATCCGTTGCTCAAGGGCAAGAAGCGGCCGCAAGTGTCGCTGAAAGCGCTGGCGCACGAAGACTTCATTCTGGTCCGCCGCCCAGGCGCACCCGGCATGTACGCCGATATCCTCGCCGCGTGCCGGCAGGCCGGCTTCGTCCCGCGCATTGCCCGTGAAGTGCCGCGCATGGTGTCGGGCATCAACCTCGTGGCGGCGGGTCTGGGCGTGACGCTGGTGCCCGCTTCCATGCAGCGTTACGACCAGGTGGGCACGGTGTATTGCACGCTCGCGAACCCCTCGAAACTCAGCGCGCCGCTGCACCTCGCCTATCCGACGGCGTTGCATAACAGCGCGGCCACGCGCTTCATTCAACTGGTGAAGGAGCGCGCTGCTGGATGACCGCGTCGATGGGCACAGATATTGCGTTCTCGCCGTACCGGCTGAACAACCACCAGCCATTCATCGACGCCAAAACGCTACGCCATGTCAAACAGACAAGCCGCCGCCAAGCCGGCCCGCCTTTCCTCGGGAATCGAAGGAATCGACGACATCCTGGGAGGCGGTCTCACGCCGCACCGCATGTACCTCGTGGAAGGTGCGCCCGGCACAGGTAAAACTACCCTGGCCTTGCAATTCTTACTCAAGGGTGTCGAAGAAGGACAGGGAGGCTTGTACATCACCTTGTCCGAAACCCGCTCCGAACTGATCTCGGTAGCTGAAAGCCACGGCTGGGACATCGGCGGCTTCAGCATTCTCGAGCTGGTGTCTGACGAGGGTCTCGACCCGCAGTACGAGCAGACCGTGCTGCACCCGGCCGAGGTCGAACTCGGCGAGACGGTGCGCAACGTCATCCAGCAGGTCGACGAACTCAAACCCGCACGCATCGTGCTCGACAGCCTTTCCGAGTTGCGTCTGCTGTCGCAGAACCCGTTGCGTTACCGGCGGCAGATTCTCGCGCTCAAGCGCTATTTCGCCACCCGTGAATGCACGGTGCTGCTGCTCGACGACAATTCGGCCGATCCCGGCGACGTGCAGCTGCACAGCATCGCGCACGGCGTGATCAGCCTCGACAATCTCGTGCACGACTACGGCGGCAACCGGCGGCGCGCGCGCATCGCCAAAATGCGCGGCATCAAATTCCGCGAGGGGTACCACGACTTCACGCTCGACACCGGCGGCATCCACGTGTATCCGCGCCTCGTCGCGGCGGAACACCACGCGACGTTCGACACCGAGCCGGTCAGCACCGGCACACCGGGCCTCGACGCGTTGCTCGGCGGCGGTCTGATCCCGGGCACCAATGCGCTGATGATCGGCCCTTCGGGCGTCGGCAAAACCACCACGGTGGTGTCGTGCCTGGTCGCGGCGCTCGAACGCGGCGAGCGCTGCGTCTACTACGTGTTCGACGAGACCCTCGTCACGCTGATGATCCGCTGCGCGACGCTCGGCATGCATCTGGCGCCGCACGTGGAGAGCGGCCTGCTGACGCTGCGCCAGATCGATCCGGCGGAAATTTCGCCCGGCGAATTCGCCAGCGACGTGCGCCAGTCGGTCGAGAAGAGAGACGTCAAGTACGTCGCGATCGACAGCCTGAACGCCTATCTCCAGGCCATGCCCGGCGAGCGCTATCTGCTGCTGCAAATGCATGAACTGCTCGGCTATCTGAACCAGCAAGGCATCATCACGATGCTCGTGCTGGGGCAGCACGGCATTATCGGCGAGGTGCAGAACGATATCGACATCAGCTATCTGAGCGACGTGGTCGTGCTGTTCCGCTATTTCGAACACCACGGCGAAGTGCTCACCGCCGTGACGGCCGTGAAGAGCCGCGCCAATGCCCACGAGCGTTCGATCCGCCAGTTCCGGCTCGGCGGCAACGGCGTGGAAGTGGGCGAGGCGCTGCGTGACTTCGAAGGTGTGCTCTCCGGACTGCCGGCTTATCGCGGCAGCACCGCGCTGCTCGGTGCGACGAACCGCGTCATCGACACGTCTGGGCAGTAAGTCATGGAGCAACGCGTCCTCATCCTGGCGCCGTTTGGCCGCGACGCCGATGTGATTGCCGAAGTGCTGCACAAAGATAAGCGCCTGTGCGTGGCCTGCCGCGATGCCGACACGCTCACCGCGGCGCTGGACGCCGGTGCGGGCGCCGCGTTGATCGCTGAAGAAGCGCTCGCGGGCAACCATGCGATCCGGCTTTTCACCTGGCTCGAACAACAGCCAGCATGGTCCGATTTCCCGTTCATTCTGCTCGCCGCCTCACGCCTCGGACACCGTTCCGAACGTGGCCTGGAAGTGCTCGAACGGCTCGGCAACGTGGTCGTGCTCGAGCGCCCGCTGAATTCGGAAACGTTGCGGCGCGCGGTAGCGTCGTCATTGCGGGCACGCGCGCGGCAATACGAATCGCGCCGCCATCTGGCCGAGCGGATCGAAGCGCAAGAGGCGTTGGTGCAATTGAACGACTCGCTGGAAAGCCGCATCGCCGAACGCACTCACGAACTCGCCTCCGCCAACAACAGGCTGATGATGGAAATTCACGAGCGCGCCAAAGTGCAGGCCGTGCTGGTGCAATCACAGAAGATGGAAGCACTCGGGCAACTCACCGGCGGCATCGCGCACGACTTCAACAATCTGCTGAACGTCATCATGGTCAACGCGGAGTTGATTGCGCGCGTGAGCAGTGACGAGCGCCTTCGCGGCATGGCCGCCACCGTCAAACGCGCGACCGAACGCGGCGCGAAACTGACGGGACAGTTGCTCACTTTCTCGCGTAACAGCAACCTCGATCTGAAGGCGGTGGACGTGGTGGCGTTGCTGCAAGGCATGCGCGACATCATCACGGTGTCGCTCGGTTCAAGCATCCGCTATACCAACGAGTTCGATGGCGAAGAGATGTGGACACAGGCCGATGCCAATCAGCTCGAACTGGCCGTTCTCAATCTCGCCATCAACGCGCGCGATGCCATGCCGGGCGGCGGCCAACTCGGCATTTGCGTGAAGGTGCGCGAGGCGCCCGATCAGACACTCGATGAAGGCCGCTACGTAGTGGTCGAAGTCGCCGATTCCGGCTCGGGTGTGCCGGCCGATGTGGTGTCGCGCGTCTTCGATCCGTTCTTCACCACCAAGCCAATCGGCAAGGGAACCGGGCTCGGCTTGAGTCAGGTCTACGGCATTGCGAGGCAAGCTGGCGGCACGGCGCGTCTGTTCAGCGAGGAAGGCGTGGGCACCACGGTCGAGATCTGGCTGCCGTTGCGCGAGCGCGTGGCGCCGCAGGCCGAAGCGGCGTCCGATGCGGAAGCGAACGTGGTCGGCGAAAAGCGCGTCCTGGTGGTCGAAGACGACGGCGAGGTGCGCGCCATGCTGGTCGAGTCGCTGAGAATGCTCGGCTACACCGTGACCGAAGCCGCCGACGGACGCGCGGGCCTGAATCGTTTGCAGGACGACAACCCGGACTTGCTGATGGTGGACTTCGCGATGCCCGGCATGAACGGGATCGACGTGATCGCCGAGGCGCGCAAGATGCGCGAGGATTTGCCGGTGATCCTCGCAACGGGTTATGCGGACGTGGACATTTCCGGGCTGGCCGTGAAGCGCTGCACGATTTTGCGCAAGCCTTTTCAACTCGATGATCTGGCGCGTACGGTAAGGCTCGGACTCGCGGCTTGAGCGACGTTTGCATGGCGAACCCCGGCGCCTGTCAACGCACGCGGCCACATCGCGCCGTCACAAAAAATTCCAATTCAATAGTTTGCTAACGAATTTTTTGGAAATACAATACCGGCCATGTCGAATCTCGATACCTTGCGCCGGACAGTCAGCAGCACGCTGGTCGTCGCCGCCCGAAAATGGCGGCGCACGAGTCACGGCGTGCTGGCGGCCTTCAATGTCTCCGAGGCGTGCGCCACGCCGCTCCTGACCGCCAGCCGCCTCGGCGCGGCGGTGCGCCAGGTCACGCTCGCCGATCACATCGGCATCGAAGGGCCCTCGCTGGTGCGGTTGCTCGATCAACTGTGCGCCGCAGGTCTGATGCGTCGCGACGAAGACCCCGAAGACCGCCGCGCGAAAACCGTGGTGCTCACCGAAGAAGGCCGCGCCGTCACCGCGAAAATGGAAGAAGAACTAGTCACGTTGCGGGCGCTGGCGTTGAAAGACGTCTCGCGCAGCGATCTCGAAGCGACCTTGCGCGTGCTGGCCGCGTTCACCGCCGACGCCGGCGAACGCGCCGATCAGAACAGCGATCCCAGCGGCGATCCGGACCGCGATGAAGGCGTTCAACGCGCCTCGGTCAAACCAACGCAGCACGCCAGCCAACCCCGCAAAGCTACCAAAGCGAACAAAGGCAAAGCAGACACCGCCGCGCCACACAGCGCCAACGATCCGGCGTAACGGTTTATGGTCTACCCTTCCCTTCGCGACTGGCTGTTCTCCGTCAAGACGTTTGCCGCGGCGATGATCGCGCTCTACATCGGCCTCGCGCTCGAACTACCGCGGCCGTATTGGGCGATGGCGACCGTCTACATCGTGTCGAACCCGTTTGTCGGCGCGACGCGTTCCAAGGCGCTTTATCGCGCGCTCGGCACCATGCTCGGCGCCTCGGCCGCGGTGCTGCTGGTGCCGCCCTTCGTCGAATCGCCGTATCTATTCAGCGTGATCGTGGCGCTCTGGACCGGCACGCTCCTGTATCTGGCGGTGTTCGACCGCACCGCGCGCAGCTACGTGTTCCTGCTGGCCGGCTATACGATGCCGATCATCGCGCTGCCCTCGGTGACCAATCCGGGCGGCGTGTTCGATCTCGCGGTCAGCCGTACCGAAGAGATCACGCTTGGCATCGTTTGCGCGAGCATTGTCGGCGGCGCGCTGTTTCCGAGCCGGCTTGCGCCGACCATCATCGAGCGAACCGACGCATGGTTTCGCGACGCCGCCTTCTATGCGACCGAAACGCTCTCCGGGCGGATTGCCGGCTCGGCGATTTCGGGTGCCCGGCAGCGCATCGCGGCCACCATCAATGGTCTGGAATTGCTGCTGAGCCAGCTTGCCTACGATCACACCCGGCCCGACGTGCTGGCGCGCACGCATGAACTGCGCGGACGCATGCAGTTGCTGCTGCCGATCATGTCGTCGCTCGCCGATCCGCTGATCGCGCTCTACAACAGCGGCCGGCAGACGTGGCCCGAGGGTCTGGAAAGCCTGCTCGCCGACGTCATCAAATGGTTCAATGAGCCGATGCCCACCGTGAGCGAAGGCGATCACCCCGACCCGACCGCCGACGCGCTGCGCGAGCGCATCGCGGCGATGCAGCCGCCGCCGTCCGCACTCGCGGGCTGGGACGCCGCGCTGCTCTCGAACGCACTGTGGCGCATGAAACAGGTGATCGACGTCTGGCAGGACTGCCGCTCGCTGCGCATCATCATCACGCGGGAAGAAGGCTCGTGGCGCCCGCGCTTCCGTCATTGGCGGCTGGGCGGCACCGAGCGCTTCTACGATCACGGCATCATGCTGTTCTCCACCGGCTCGGCGGCGGCGGCCGTGATTCTCGCGTGCAGTTTGTGGATCAGCTCAGGCTGGAACGACGGCGCGAGCGCGGTCACGCTCGCGGCCGTGGCGTGCTGCTTCTTCGCCGCGCTCGACGAACCCGCGCCGTTCGTGTTCCGCTTCTTCGTGGCGACCGCGATCAGCGTGGTGGCGGCGGGCGTCTATCTGTTCGTCGTGCTGCCGCACGTGCATGACTTTCCCATGCTGGTGATCATGTTCGCCGCGCCGTTCATCTTCGTCGGCACGCTGATCCCGCGCCCGCAGTTCAACCTGGCCACGGTGCTGGTCGCGGTGAACACGGCCACCTTCATCAGCATTCAGGACGCGTACGACGCCAACTTCCTGGTGTTCATGAACAGCAATCTCGCGGGCCTCGCCGGCTTGCTTTACGCGTATCTGTGGACGCGCGTGACGCGGCCGTTCGGCGCCGAACTCGCGGCGGCCCGTCTGCTGCGTTCGAGCTGGGCCGACGTGGCGCTCACGGCATCGACGCGGCCGATCCACGATCCGCGCAATCTCGCCGCGCGCATGCTCGACCGCCTGATGCAGTTGATCCCGCGCCTTGCCGCGACCGACGACCATCGCCATCCGTCGATCGAAAGCTTTCGGGATCTGCGCATCGCCTTCAACGCACTCGATCTGCGCCGCCTGACCCACAAGCTGGGCGGCGAAGCGCCCGCCGCGATCGATCACGTGCTCGACGACGTGCGTCAGTACTATGAAAGCTGCGTCAATCGCCGCAAGCGCGAGCCGGTGCCCGACAGCCTGATGTCGTCGATCGACGCCGCCGTGGCGCGCGTGACGGCACAAGGGCTCGCCAACGCCGATGCGCCGAGCGCGACCTCGCAAACCTCGGCACGCCGGTTGCGTGAAGCGCTGCACGCGCTGGTCGGCTTGCGTCTTTCGCTGTTTCCGGCCACGCTGACGACACCGACGCCGCCCGAACCGGAGGCCGCTGCCTGATGCGCCCAACTCGTCGCGACTTTCCAGCCCTCTCCACCCTTTTCCACTTCCCGCGATGATCGGTGAAATCGATATCTTCGGCGTGTTCGTGCCGGCCGTGCTCGTGCTGATGTTGGTCGCGTATCTGATCAACCTGGCCATTCGCACGGTGCTCGCGCGCGTCGGCTTTTACCGTTTCGTCTGGCATCGCTCCATCTTCGATCTCGGCATCTATGTGCTGGTGCTGGGCCTTGTCGTTGTCGTTTCGCACAGACTAATAACGTGAAAAAAACCTGGTTCTCCGTCGGTCAAATTCTGCTGACCTTGATCGTCGTCGTCGTCGCCGCCTTCGTGCTGTGGAAACTGGTCGGCTACTACATGTTCGCGCCCTGGACCCGCGACGGACACGTGCGCGCCGATGTGATCCAGGTCGCACCGGACATCTCGGGGCTGATCTCGTCGGTCGAGGTAGTGGACAACCAGCAGGTCAAGCAAGGCCAGGTGCTGTTCGTGATCGATCAGGCCCGCTATACGCTCGCGCTGCGCCAGGCGCAGGCCACCGCGCAACAACGCCGCGCCACGCTCGATCAGGCGCGCCGCGAAGACGCGCGTAACCGCAAGCTCGGCAACCTGGTCGCGGCGGAGGTGTCGGAAGAAAGCCGTTCGCGCGTCGAACAGGGCGAGGCCGCGCTCGCTGATGCGAATGTGGCTATCGATACGGCGAAGCTGAATTTGCAGCGCGCCACGATCGCGAGTCCGGTCGACGGTTATCTGAACGACCGCGCGCCGCGCGTTGGCGAATATGTCGCGGCGGGGCGGGCGGTGGTTTCGGTGGTGGACATGCATTCGTTCCGTGTCGATGGCTATTTCGAGGAAACCAAGCTGGGTGGCATCGACATCGGTCAGCCAGTCGATATCACGGTGATGGGCGAGCCGGCCGTGTTGCGTGGACACGTGCAGAGCATCGTCGCCGCGATCGAGGATCGCGACCGCACGCAAGGCTCGAATCTGCTGCCGAATGTGAACCCGGCGTTCAGTTGGGTGCGGCTCGCGCAACGGATTCCGGTGCGTGTGGCGCTCGATGAAGTGCCTGCGGATTTCCGCATGATTGCCGGGCGCACGGCGACTGTGTCGGTGCGTGATCTGTCGCCTGGCGGTAAGAAGCATCCGGATGCGGGGGCGTCGGGTGCGGTAGCGGCTTCGGCGTCGGCGTCGGCTACGTCTGCTGTTCCGGCTGGCTCGGCTGCACAGCCGGCGTCGGCGGCGGTCTCATCATCGGGCGCCTCGCAATGAAGCTGTCGCGCGCCCTGCCCTTATTGCCGTTGCTGCCGCTATTGCCGTTGGCAGTCGCGCTGAACGGCTGCATCAACGTCGGTCCCAACTACTCGTTGCCGCAACAGGCGCTCGTCAACGCGCCGCTCGCCAATGCGCCGATCGAAGGCGCCGATACGTCCCTGACGACGCGTCAGAACGTGCCGCCCGTGTGGTGGAAGCTATACGACGATCCAGTGCTGAACGGACTCGTCGACCAGGCGCTGCAATCGAACACCGACTTGCGCGTCGCTGCCGCGAATCTGGCGCGCTCGCGTGAAGCGCTAGGCGTCGCGCAAGCACAAGGCGGATTTTCCGGCAAGACGTCGGCGCTGATCGAACGCGCGCAGGAGTCCGCCGAACAATACCTGCTCACCGAGAAACTGCCGGTCGTGAATGAAGGCGACATCGGCATCAGCGTCTCGTATGAAATCGATCTGTTCGGCAAGCTGCGGCGCGGCGTGGAAGCGGCGCAAGCGGACACCGAATCCGTGCAGGCCGCGGGCGAACTCGCGCGGATCACCGTGGTGGCGGACGTGGTGCGCTCTTACGTCGAGCAGTGTTCGGCCGCCGAGGAACTCAGGATCGCGCAACAGTCGCTGGCCTTGCAGAAACAGCGCGTGGACGTTTCGCGCCGCCTGCGCGACGCGGGCCGCGGCAATCAGCCCGACGTGACGCGCGGGCAGACCCAGGTCGATACGTTGTCGGCCGATATTCCGCGGTATACAGCGCGCCGCAAGATCGCGCAGTACCGCCTCGCGGCGCTGCTTGCCCGCGCGCCGTCCGACCTGCCGCCGGCCGTGCTCGCTTGCGACAGGCTGCCGCAAATCCGTCAGCCGATTCCAGTCGGCGACGGCGCCGCGCTGCTCAAGCGCCGACCGGATGTGCGCGAGGCAGAGCGTCAACTGGCGGCGTCCACCGCGCGTATCGGCGTCGCTACCGGGGCGCTGTATCCGACGGTGAGCATCGGTGCGTCGGCGGGTTTGACAGGCATTCTGGAAGACCTTGGCACGTCGCCCACGGCGCGCTGGGGCTTCGGTCCGCTGATCAGCTGGACGTTCCCGGCGAACGGCGCGCGTGGCCGCGTGCGTGAAGCACAGGCGTCGAGCCAGGTGGCGTTGGCGAAGTTCGACGGCGTGGTCCTGACCGCGCTGCGCGAGACCGAAACCAGTCTCGCGACCTACGCGTCGGACTACGCCCGCGCCGACGCGCTGCGTGCCGCGGTGAGGTCGGCCACCGAGTCGGCGGATGAAACGCACCGGCTGTATCGCGCGGGACGTGAGTCGTTTATTTCGGATCTGGATGCGACGCGCACGCTGACGTCGACGAAGTCACAGGCGGCGGCTGCGGATGGCCAGGTGGCGATCGATCAGGTCAATCTGTTCCTCGCGCTTGGCGGAGGGTGGGAAGTTGATCCGCAGAACGCGTCCGGCAGTTCGACGCCAGCGGCTGCGGTGCCGGTTAAGGCAACGCCGGTGCCGACGGCTGCAGCGAAAGCGCCTTAAAGCGGCTTTTCATTTGTGATTGTCTAACGCGGCCAGCCTATCAAGGTTCGCTTTAGACAATCCGCTTGCCGACCGATCTACCGCGGCGGCACCACTCCGCGCTCACACGTGCGCACATTCCGCGCTTCCGCCTTTAACTCCCGAGCGATCTGCGCGACCGCATCTTCAGCACGCGCCTTGCCGCACATGAAAATATCGAGCGCGGCGAAGCGATGCTCCGGCCACGTATGAATCGTGACGTGCGATTCCGCGAGCAGCACGACACCCGTCACACCATGCTCGCCGCCAAAGTGATGAAAATGCGCGGAGAGTACCGTAGCGCCCGCAGCCTTAGCCGCGTTCACGAGAATCGTCTCGAGCGCTGCCGCATCCCGCAACATGTCCGCCGCGATACCGCCGAGATCGGCCAACACATGCGTGCCATAGGCATCACGCGGCGCAGGCGCGGACATGGCCGTCACCGCCCTCACTTGTGCGACCCATACGACGAATAACCGCTGCGCGCGGACGTCCCGCCATAACCACCACCGCCGCTTCCGGTCATCGACGTGCAACTGAACATGACAATCACAACGAGCGCGTAAAGCACATATAAGATTTGCCTCACGCTCACCTCGACTCTTCGTGGAAGGCGCGCCAGATCCACTCCGGCGCCCACAAAGCCACCATGCCGACGATCACCAGCACCGTCGAACCGTCGAATTCGAATAGCTTGCCGAAGTTGATGAAGACCATCGCGAAGGTAGCGATCCACGGCCAGGGACCGAAGCCGGCCGTCGTGATTCCTTCTCGCGCCGGTTTTGCTTCGCTGCTGGCGGATTTGGCCGCACGCCGGCTCGCTGTTTCCGCCGCCAGCGCCGGCACACCGAATCGTTCCGCAACCTTACTATTGCTCAACGGCTTGGCGCGCGACCAGACGATTTCATCGGCCGTCGTCTCGCGCGTCATCTTGAAGTCGCGCCACGTGAAATCGGTGATCGACGTCTTATCGCCCACTTGCACCCGCCAGTTGAATGCGCCGGCCACGTAAGCGACCACCGCGTCGTAGCGCTCGCGTTCGCGATAGGTCTTGCCGCCTTCGAGCACCTGGCCGTCTTTGCTAATCATCGGCCAGTTGTTCAGCACGTCCACACGTTCCCATCGGCCTTCGCCATGCACGAGCCACAGAAAGCCGCGTTCGAGGTTGTGCAGCAGATATTCTTCCCAACTCGATTCGCCGTCCGGCGTGCGGCAGCGCATGAGGCCGAGTGCCGTATATTTCGCGCCGTCGAAGGTCGCGCTCGCGCCGAGTTGCAGCGCCGTTTCGATCGACTCGACCTCACGCTTCTTCGAAAACAGCGTGACCTGTTCGGCGCTGCAATCGACGCCCGCATGACACGAGCCGCAGATCACATAGTTCGCCACACCGACCGGACATTCGAGCGACGCGCCGCAACTCGGGCACGTGAACACACCCAGTTCGCCACGATAACGGCCCTCCGACTCGCGAATCTCGGCTTCGTCACGCAAGCCCTGACAGGCGAGCGTGTCCAGTTCCACCGACGCACCCGCATAGACCACCGGCGTGCCCGACTGCTGTTCGGCGTCGGAGTAATCCAGTGTGATGAATTTGTCTTCGTAGCGGAAGTCGGCGACGCGCGCCTGCCAGCCGTCGCCCACGCGAAACGGCAACTCGCCCTCGCCGCCGACGCATTGCGCCGTGCGGATATCCGACGCGAGATAACGCCTGCCGCCGAAGTGAAAGCCGACGCCCGGGCGCAGCGAATCGAACTGCGGTGGCTCGTCGGCGCTGCCGTCGAGATTCTGTTGCGTGGTGACCGCGTATTGCCCTGAGGCATCGGAAAGCCAGCCGAACCTGCCGTCGTCGAAAGCGGCGTACCACTCGGTCCAGTAGCCCGCGTCGTAACGCAATTGAATGCGGCCGAGCAGCGTGAACACACGTGACTCATGGCGGCCCGTCACACCGAGTTGCAATGGCGAATAGTCCTCGAATACCGAGGCCATTTCGCCGATCCGTTCGACCGCCTCGCCGCGTTTGAGCAAGGTGCTGCGGCACGATCCGCACACGGCCATGACGGCCGCGGCGGAGCGGAATTCGAGCGGCGCGCCGCATTGAGGACACGAAGTACTGAACATCGAGTGCGTTTATTTTGTCAGCTTCGCGAGGATCTCGGCTTTCGCCTTCGCATAGTCGTCTTCGGTGACGAGGCCCTTGTCCAGCAGGGTCTTGAGTTGCTGCAGACGCTCGACGTAATCGTTCGAGGCCGGGGCTTGCGCAGGTGGCGTTTGAGCAGGTTGATTCAGCGCGCCCGTCATGGTTTGCGCGATCGCCGCGCCCGCTGCGATACCCGCGCCCACACCGGCCACGCCGCCGGGATTCTGCGCGGCGAGCGGGATCGATTGCGCGGCCTGGTACTGCGCGAACTTGTTCAGATCGCCGCTCACGCCCACGCTGATACGCGCGTCCAGTGCCTTTTGCAGCGCCTCCGGCAACGACACGCTCTGCACCGTGAACGAATCGAGCGCCACGCCGTAACGCGCGAACACCGGCGCGAGCGCCTGGCCGATCCGCTGCGAGAGCACTTCCTGATTTGCCGCCATATCCACGAACGCGACGTCCGCCGAACCGAACGCCACGCTCATAGCCGTGACGACGAGGTTGCGCAACTGCTGCTCGAGATCGTCGACGGTATAGACCGCGCGCGTTCCGCTGATCTCGCGATGAAGCGACGGCACATCCACCACGCGGTACGAATAGATCCCGAACGCCCGCACCTGCACGAGGCCGAATTCGCTATCGCGAATCGTGACCGGTTGCGGCGTACCCCAGCGCCGCCCGAGTTGCAGACGCGTGCTGAAGAAGTACACGTCGGACTTGAAGGGCGATTGGAACAGCTTGTCCCAATTGCGCAGACTGGTCAGCACCGGCAGCGTGCGCGTGGTCAACGTGTAGAGGCCGGGGCCGAACACATCGGCAATGCGCCCTTCGTTGACGAACAGCGCCATTTGCGATTCGCGCACCGTCAATTGCGCGCCGTACTGGATTTCCTGGTCTTCCATTGGATAACGCCAGGCCAATACGCCGTCGCTATCTTCCGTCCATTGCAGGACGTCGACAAATTGCTTGCGAATAAACGAACCGAAACTCATCATGTACTCCTCGCGCGAGGCGCCCGCTTATCAGGCATTAACGTGGAAATGTGTTAAACGCAAATCAGGTCAGACAGGCTGCGTTAATAATGCCGACCACCAGCGAAGCCGCGCCCATCAAACCGCCCATTGCCGTATTACGCGTTTCAATGCCGTCATTCATGCCGGGCAAAAGGCGTGTGAGCAATGCGTAAGTCGCGACCTGCACGACCATGGCGCCGATGGCCCAGATCAGCACCAACATCAGCGTGGAGTTATGCGCAATGCTCGAGGCGAGCGTCAGGCAGAAGCCGATCAGCGCGCCGGCAAAGGAAAGGAGCGCGGCAACGTTGCCTTCGCGGATCAGGGCCAGTTCGTCGAACGGTGTGACCTTGAGGTAAACTGCCGCGAATCCGAGGATCAGCACAAACGCCGACAGTAAATGAATCCCATAAGAAAAGGCATCACCCATTTATTCCCCCGGATTGTGTATGCCGAGCATGCCAACATGCATGCCGATTCTGCCGGCCATGATTATGCGGGCAGCGCCGTTCGAAGGCTCGCCGAAATCGCCGCCAGTATATCCACATCGGACCGGAGTGCCCAGCGCGATGATTAAACATAATCGCATGCTGATTCTCTCCGTACTGGTTCTGGCTTCATGCGGATTGGGTTATGAACTGATCAGCAGTACGCTGTCGAGCTATTTGCTCGGCGACTCGGTATTGCAATTCTCGTCGGTGATCGGCTGTTATCTGTTTGCGATGGGTGTCGGCTCGTGGCTCGCCAAGTTCATCGACGACGATGACGTGCTCGATCGCTTCGTCGATATCGAATTGCTGGTTGGGCTGATTGGCGGTTTGTCGGCGGCCATGCTGTTCGGCGTATTCGCGTGGCTGTCCACGCCGTTTCGCGCCGCGCTCTACGCGGTGGTGCTGGTGCTCGGCGCATTGATCGGCATGGAGATTCCGTTGGTGATGCGCGCCTTCCAGCAACGCCGCCAGGCGTTTCGCCATACCGTCAGCGACGTGTTGAGTTTCGACTATCTCGGTTCTCTCGCGGTCTCACTGTTGTTTCCGCTCGTACTCGCGCCGCGCCTCGGCCTGCTGCGTACCGGCTTTCTGTTCGGCATTCTCAATGCCTTGGTCGCGTTGTGGACCACGCACACGTTTCGCGCGGAAATCAGCAACGTGCCGGCCAAGCTGGCGCGCGCCGCGCTGGTGATCAGTCTGCTCGGCGCCGGTTTCGCGCTGTCCGAACGCCTCACGCATTGGGCCGAACACGGCCTCTACGGCGACGAGACGATCTTTTCCGAAACCACGCCTTATCAGCGCATCGTGCTCACGCAATGGCACGACGACATGCGTCTGTACCTGAACGGTAATCTGCAATTCTCTTCGCGCGACGAGCATCGTTATCACGAAGCGCTGATTCATCCCACGCTCGAAGCGTTGCCGTGGGCCAGGCACGTGCTGGTGCTCGGCGGCGGCGATGGCCTCGCGGTGCGTGAAATCCTCAAGCATCGCAACATCGAAACCGTCACGCTGGTCGATCTCGATCCGGCCATGACGCGGCTCTTTTCGAATTCCGCGCCGCTCGTCAAACTCAATCAAGGCTCGCTGAAAAACCCGCGCGTGCATGTGATCAACGACGACGCCGTGCGCTGGCTCGAATCCAACGCCGACGTGTTCGACGCGATCGTGGTGGACTTTCCCGATCCCACCAACTTCGGTTTGGGGCGCCTGTACTCGGTGCCGGTGTATCGCATGCTCGCACGGCATCTGTCGGAGAACGGCTATGCGGTGATTCAATCGACCTCGCCGTATTTCGCGCCGCACGCGTACTGGACCATTGTCGATACGCTGCGCGAAGCGGGCTTCAACACGTGGCCCTATCACTGCTATGTGCCCTCGTTTGGCGACTGGGGTTTCGTGATCGCCGGCAAACGCCGCGACTATACGATCCCGACGCATTACTCGGAGCCCATGCGCTGGCTCGACGCGCAAACCGCCGTCGAAATGTTTCACTTCCCCGCCGACATGCCCGCGTTACCGATGGCGCCGAACCAGTTGAACGACCAGCCGCTCGTCCGTCTTTTCGACGAGGACTGGAAGCACGTGCTCCGCTGATGGACCGCCGCACTTTTCTGCTGGCCGGCGCGGCGGCAACGCTCACCGGTTGCGGCCGCACCGGCTGGATCGAGACGACGCCGGTGGTGGACAGCCCCGGCATGCGCGAGGGCCACGCGTTGCGCGACCATCGCAGCTTGCCGCCGCCGTCCGGCACGATCGAAACCGGCATCGCGATTCTCGGCGCGGGCGCGGCGGGTTTGTCGTGCGCGTGGCAACTCGCGCGCGCGGGACACAAGAATTTCGTCCTACTTGCCGGGCCCGAATTCGGCGGCAATGCGGCGGGTGGTCAGTATGGCGATCTCGGTTATCCGAAGGGCGCGCACTATCTGCCCTTGCCGTCGATGGAATCGACGCACTTGCGCGACATGCTCGCCGACCTCGGCGTGATCGAGGCCGATCCGTTCACCGCGCGGCCCGTGTTCGATGAGCGCGTGCTGGTCCACGCGCCGGACGAACGCCTGCTGATCGACGGCCAATGGCAGGACGGACTCGTGCCGACGCTCGGCGTGAGTCACGCGGAACTCGCGCAGCAGCAGCGTTTTTTCGCCTATACCGATGCGTTGCGCACCGCCCTCGGCAATGACGGCCGCAAGGTGTTCTGCATTCCGCTGGCGCAGTCGTCGCAGGATCCGAGTTGGCGTGCGCTGGACAAGCGCTCGTTCAAACAGTGGCTCGTCGACGAGGGCTACAGCGCGCCTTCGTTGCACTGGTATCTGAACTACGCCTGCCGCGACGATTTCGGCGCGGGCTATGAACGCGTCTCCGCGTGGGCCGGTTTGCATTATTTCTCGTCGCGTGGCGGCCATGCGCGCAATGCCGAAGATGGCGCGGTGCTGACCTGGCCCGACGGGCTGCACGGCATGGTGACCAAACTGAGCGCGTCGATTACGAGTCGCGTGGGCAAAGAACATACGTGGTCCCTGCCGGGCTTCGCCGCACGCGTCGATGAAAAAACCAGCGGCATTGAAGTGCTGTGCGTGCGCATCGACAAGCAGAACGTACCCAGCACGTTCGTACTGAAAGCGCGCCGCGTGGTGTGCGCGATGCCGCTTTTCGTCGCGCAACACGTGATACCGAATCTGGCCGCTAGCGGTTTCGAAGCGTCGCGCGATCTGCCACCGCGCGCGCCGTGGCTCGTCTCCAACTTCCTGATGGACGGCATGCCGCGCGAAGCGCAGGGTGTGCCGCTCGCGTGGGACAACGTCGTGTATCGCGGCGAAGGTCTCGGCTACGTGGTCTCGACGCATCAACTGATTCGTCTGTCGCCGCCGCAGCGCTCGGTGTTCTCGGCGTATCAGGCGCTCGACCTCAAGACGCCCGACGACACGCGCCGCTGGCTGGCCGCCGCGCATCCCGACGACCTGCGCACGCAGGCCGCGATCGACCTGGTGCCCGCCTACGGCCGCGATCTGTGGCGTCATGCCGCGGCCCTGGAAATCACCGTTCGCGGCCACGCCATGGCTACGCCGGATGTCGGCTTCCTGAGCCGTCCGGGGTTGCTCGCCTTGCGCGACCTGGACGGCCCGATCCTGTTCGCGCATGCCGATTTGTCCGGCATGTCGCTATTCGAGGAGGCGTCTTATTGGGGCGTGCTGGCGGCAAACCGTGTTTTGCGATGACGCCCACCGAGCTTACGAATTATTTTTATTAGCTTTCTTTTAGCTTTCATTTCGGGTTAAATACATATCACCAACTACTCAATACGGGGACATGTATGTCGCAATTCATGAAAAGCGCAGCCACGCTGGGCGGCTGCATCGGCATTTTTGCGGCGGTCGTCGCCGTGGTGGAATTGCTGGCAGGTTGAGCACGCGCGGCGGGCTCTTTCGATAACACGAAACACGTCGGCGGCATTACGCGGGGCGGCGCTTTGCCGCCGCCTGGTGGATTGCCGCACGTACCCGTGGATAGGTGCCGCAACGGCATACGATGTGCGACATCGCCGTGTCGATGTCGGCGTCGGTCGGTTTGGGATTGTGCTTGAGCAACGCGCAGGCCGCCATGAGTTGCGCGCTCTGGCAGTAGCCGCACTGCACCACGTCGAGATCGATCCACGCGGTCTTCAATGCCTGTGCTTCAGGACCCTGCAAGCCTTCGATGGTCGTGATCTTCTGCGTGTGCAGGCTCGACATGAGCGTCTGACACGCGAAGCTCGGCTCGCCATCCACATGGATCGTGCACGCGCCGCAAATTCCCAGGCCACAGCCGAACTTGGTGCCGGTCATGCCGAGTTCGCAACGCAGCACCCATAGAAGCGGCATGTCCGGCTCGGCTTGTACCGCCACCGCCCGGCCGTTGATGTTCAGCGATCCCATCGGCTGTCTCCTTCGTCCTAGTCCCTAAGTTTTTGAATCCGGGGTGCTTCACGCGAGCTTCAACGGCAGCGAGCGCAAACGCTGGCCGGTTAGCTTGAACACCGCATTGGCCACCGCCGGCGCGACCGGCGGCACACCCGCTTCGCCCACGCCTTGCGGATGCATCTGGCTGGGCATGATGTCCGTGTCGATTACTGGGCAATCGTCGATCCGCACCACCGGAAAATCCGTAAAGTTTTTCTGCTGGACCTGGCCGTTGACGAGCGTGATCTCGTCCTGCAAGGCGGTGGAGAGACCGAAGACGATCGCGCTCTCCATCTGCTGACGAATCAGATTCGGATTCACCGGCATGCCGCAATCGATCACGCAGACCACCCGGTGCACGCGAATCTTCTTACCAGGACCGACCGACACTTCCGCGACCTGCGCGACCACGCTACCGAACGCCTCGTGCAACGCGACGCCACGCGCGCGCGGCGCGCCGTCGGCGGCACGCGTCAACGGACGTTCCCAGTCCGACAACGCCGCGACGCGCTTTAACACCGCCAGATGCCGCGGATGCTGCTCGAGCAGCGCGGCGCGAAACGCAATCGGGTCTTTGCCGGTCGCCACGGCGAGTTCGTCGGTGAAGCCCTCGGTGAAGAACGCCTGATGCGAGTGGCCGACCGAGCGCCAGAACCCGACCGGCACCGGCAATTCGACGATCTTGTGCGCGACACGCGCGGCGGGCCATTCGTAGGGCTGATCGAACGCGCCTTCGCAGGTGGTCTTGTCGATGGGGAGGCGCGGGGCGCCGTAGTAGCGCGCGAGCGCTTCCGGCACGATCGCCTGACTCGCCGACGTGGCCTGCCACGCCACCAGCTTGCCGTCGTTGTCGAAACCGGCCTTCAGCCGCGACAGGCATGCCGGACGATAGAAGTCGTGCGTGAAATCCTGGGCCCGCGACCAGAGGGTCTGCACCGGACGGCCACCGCCCTCGCGCGCAATCGCCGCGGCCTGAGCGATGAAATCCAGCTCCAGACGCCGCCCGAACGCGCCGCCGATCAGAAGCGTTTGCACGTCGACCTTGTCGACATCGAGGTCCAGCACTTTCGCCACATGATGCCGCGCAAGGCCGGGCATTTGCGTGGAGACCCAAACCGTGGCCGCGCCGTCCGCGACCTGCACGGTGCAGTTGAGCGGTTCGACCGCGCCATGCGCGAGATACGGCGCGCGATATTCGGCGCTGACGGTGCGCGCCGCGCGACTCAACGCGGCATCGACGTCGCCCAGGTGGTAGTAAGCGTGGCCGTCGCTGTCGTCGAGTGCTTGCGCGAGCCGGCGGTCCACGTCCGCGTTCGAGAGCTTCGCTGCCGGTCCATCATGCCAGCTCACGTCGATGGCGGCGACCGCGTTTGTCGCGCGAAACGGGTTGTCGGCGATCACTGCGACGCCGCCAGATCCACCGCTGTACGGCGCGACGGCGAACGCCTTGATGAAGCCCGGCATTTTGCCGGCGGCCGTTGCGTCGAACTTTGCCACCGAGCCGCCCAGTGTTGGACACATCTCGACGCTCGCGTAGAGCAGGCCGTCCGGCAGCACGTCGATGCCGAAGCGCGCCGTGCCGTTGATCTTCGATGCCGCTTCGATACGGCGTAGCGGTTTGCCGATCAGCTTGAAGTCGGCGGGATCTTTCAGCGCCACCTTGCGCGGCAGCGCCTGCTGCGCGGCCATCGACGACAATTCGCCGAAGCTCGCCTTGTGGCCCGACGGGTGCAGCACCTGGCCGCCTTCAGCGCGGCATTCGCCGGCCGGCACTTTCCATTGCGCGGCCGCTGCGCTGATCAGCATGGCGCGCGCCGAGGCGCCAGCTTCGCGCATCGGCGTCCATAGGTCGTTGATGCTCGATGAACCGCCCGTCATCATCGTGCCAGCTTCGCGCACCAGCTTGCGGGTCATCCAGACGGTGGTGCGCTTGACGGTGCTGTCGTCGTCGGGGCGAAACGGCAGGTCGTCGATGATGGCTTGGACGCTGTTGTAGATCTTGTCGATGGGCGAGTCTTCGACGCGCACCTGCGACCAGTCGGCGTCCAGTTCTTCGGCAAGCAACATCGCGAGGCCGGTGTGGATGCCCTGCCCCATTTCCGCCTTGCACATCATGATCGTTACGCTGTTGTCGGCGGCGATCTTGACCCAGCCGTTCAGCGGCACCTGCGTGCCTTGTGCCGGCAGCGGCATGGAGGCGGTCAAACGCTGCCCCGGCGGCAGCACCGACCAGCCGACCAGCAACGCGCCGACAGCGCCGGCGCCGCCGAGCAGAAAGGTTCTGCGTTTCAACATGGCATGGTTCGATCAGCTTGCACGATGGCTGGGAAGCTGTGAAAGCGCGGGTCGGCGCCTGGCGTTGTTCCTCGGAATAGTAATAAGACGGGAGAGTGGATGTGGGACTTAAATGCGTGGGTTCAGGTCAAGAGGCGCGGGGCGGGGGGTGAGGAGGATGGCGGAGATTGAGGGAAGTCGTGGGGTGTTTCATTAAATGGGGTGGGGAATGGGATGCGCCGGCTCGCGCCGCCGCACCTCCCCTTCTTCAACCTCACCGCCGGTTCGACCCCGACACCACATCGATCCACACGGCCAGCACGAGAATGCTGCCCTTCACGATCATCTGCCAATAGGCGTCGACGTCGAGCATCGACATGCCGTTGTCGAGGCTGGCCATCACCAGTGCGCCGATCAGCGCGCCGTAGACCGTGCCGGAACCGCCGCGCATCGACGTCCCGCCGATGAAGCACGCGGCAATCGCATCGAGCTCGCCCATCGATCCCGCCGAAGGCGAACCCGCGGCCAGCCGCGCCGTATTGACGATGCCGCCGAACGCGCACATCAGCCCCATCAACGCGAAGATCGCCAGCTTCACTCGATTGGTGTTGACGCCCGAAAGCCGAGTCGCTTCGAGGTTCGAGCCGACCGCATAGATGCGTCGCCCGAACACGGTCTGCGTGGCGATCCACGTGAAAATACCCAGCAGCGCGAGCAGCAATAGGACCGGCACCGGAATGCCGCCGTAACGATCAAGCGTCGCAACGAAGCCGGCGAGAATCACACCCGCGCCGACCACCTTCACCACGTCTTGCCAGAACGGCACCACGCGCAACTGATAGCGCTCGCGGTTGCGGCGCTGCCGTATCGTCAGAAACGCCAGCAGCAGAAACAGCACTACCGCAAGCGTATCGCCCGCGAGCCGCGGCAAATAACCTTGGCCGACGAACACGAAACTGTCCGACACCGGCGCGATCGTCGAACCGCCTGTCACGCCGAGCAGAATGCCCCGATAGGCGAGCATGCCGCCGAGCCCGACAATGAACGAGGGCACGCGCCGATAGGTCGACCACCATCCGTTGAACATGCCGACCAGCACGCCGAGCAGCATGACGACCGGCAACGTGACGCCGATTGGCCAATGGCGGTTGACGTCGAGTATCGCCGCCACGCCGCCGAGCAAACCGAGCAACGACCCAACCGACAGGTCGATCTCGCCGGCGATGATCACGAACACCATGCCGCACGCGAGCATGCCGGTAATCGACATCTGCCGCAGCAGGTTCGACAGATTGCGCGGCGTGACGAACGCGCCGTGCGTGAGCACCGAAAAGAAAATCCAGATCGCGGCCACGGCGATCAGCAGCGCGAGAATCTTGTAGCGCGCGAACAGTTGCTGAATGCGCTGCGGACCGCCGAATGCGCCTCGCGGCACGGCTTCGTCGGCGCGTTGGGAAGTAACGTCGGGCGTCATGCGGCACTCGCTGCGGTTGGGTTCGGGGATCGCTGCACGGGACGGATCGCGGCGCTGAGAATGTCCTCCTGCGTGAGGCCGTCGTTGATGAAATCGCCTCGCAACTCGCCTTCACCGATCACCAGCACACGATCGCTGATGCCGAGCACTTCGGGTAATTCGGAGGACACCATCACGATCGACATGCCGCGCTGCGCCAGTTGAAAAATCAGCTTGTAGATTTCGTATTTCGCGCCGACGTCGACGCCGCGGGTGGGTTCGTCGAGAATCAGCACCTTCGGATTGGTCAGCAACATGCGGGTCAGCACGGCCTTTTGCTGATTGCCGCCGGACAGACTCGCGATCGACAACATGGGATGCGCGGCACGCACCGAAAGCCGCTTCATCTCCGTATGAATCGTATCGAGTTCGGCAGCGGAGTCGATTCGCCCACCCGATGCAAAGCGCTCCAGCACAGCCAGCGTGATGTTATGGCCGACGCTCAGCCCCGGCACGATGCCGTGCCGTTTGCGATCTTCCGGCACCATGCCGATGCCCGCGCGAATCGCATCGACGGGTGCGCGAATCTTGAGCGGCTTGCCATCCATCACCACGGTCGCCTCGCTCACGCCGGGATACGCGCCGAAGATCGCCTGCATCAACTCCGTGCGCCCCGCGCCGACCAGACCGGCCACGCCGAGAATCTCGCCATGCCGCAGCGCGAACGAAACATCGTTCACACGCTTGCGACGCGGATTGGTCACGTCGAAACAGGTAACGTGGCGCGCTTCGAAGATCACGTCGCCGATCGGATGCGGCTCGCGTGGAAACAGGTTCTTGATTTCGCGGCCCACCATCAGCGAAATGATGCGGTCGGTGGTGAGCGCGCGCATCGGCTCCGTTGCGACATGACGGCCGTCGCGAATCACGCTGATCGTGTCGCACACGGCCGCCACTTCATCGAGCTTGTGCGAGATGTACACGCAGGCCACGCCGCGCCGCTTCAGATCGCGCACGATGTCGAGCAGAATGCGGATCTCGGAGGAAGTCAGCGAAGACGACGGTTCATCGAGAATCAGCAGCTTGGCGCGCTTGTTCAGCGCCTTCGCGATCTCGATCAACTGCTGATGGCCGCCGCCATAGTTCATCACCGGCTGTGCGGCATTGATCCCGCTAATGCCGAGTTCGCGCAGCAGTTCGTCGGCGCGCTGGTACATCGCGGCGTAGTTCATGCGGCCGCCGGGCAGCGTGATTTCATTGCCGAGAAAGATGTTCTCCGCCACCGACAACTCCGGCACCAGCATCAACTCCTGGTGAATGATGATGATGCCGGCGCGTTCAGTGTCGCGCACACTGGCGGCTTTCAGCGGCTCACCTTCCCAGATGATTTCGCCGTCCCACGTGCCCCACGGATACACGCCGGAGAGCACTTTCATCAGCGTCGACTTACCCGCGCCGTTCTCGCCGCACAGGCCCACGCACTCGCCGGGCGCGACCGTGAGGTCGATGCCGTCGAGCGCCTTCACGCCGGAAAACGCCTTGACGATGCCGCGCATCGTCATAAGAGCTTGCGTCATTCGCTATGCCTCGCTGCAAGGCGCGCGACGGCGCCGATACGCATGACACGCATCGAGGTCCGCCGCGCACACGTTACGCTCATTGGCTCGCGAGCTGGGCCTGAGTATAGAAGCCGTCCTTGACGACTACATCGACATTGCTCTTGGTGAGCAACGTGGGTTGCAGGAGCACCGTGTCGACTTTCTTCTTGCCGTTGTCGTATTGCGAGTTATACGCGGGCTTCTCGCCCTTCGCCAACGCCACGGAGAGCTTGGCCGCTTCGCCGGCAATCAGTTTCAGCGGCTTGTATACCGTCATGGTCTGCGTGCCGGCAATCACACGCTTCACGGCCGCGAGGTCCGCGTCCTGGCCCGACACTGGCACCTTGCCCGCCATGTGTTGCGCGGCGAGCGCCTGGATCGCGCCACCCGCGGTGCCGTCGTTCGATGCGACGATCGCGTCGATCTTGTTGTTATTCGCCGTCAGCGCATCTTCGACAATGCGCAGCGCCGTGGAAGCGCTCCATTCCGGCACCCACTGCTGACCGACCACTTTGATGTCGCCCTTATCCATGGCGGGCTTCAGTATCTTGAGCTGGCCTTCGCGGAGCATCTTGGCGTTGTTGTCGGTCGGTGCGCCGCCGAGCAGGAAGTAGTTGCCCTTCGGCTGCGCGTTGTAGACGCCTTGCGCCTGCAATTCGCCGACCTTTTCGTTATCGAACGAGATGTACGCGTCTACATCGGCATCGAGAATCAGGCGGTCATATGAAACGACCTTGATGCCCGCTTTCTTCGCTTCGGCGACCACATTCCCGAGCGTCTTCGAATTGAACGGCACGATCACGATGACATCCACGCCGCGCGAGATCAGGTTTTCGATCTGCGAGATCTGCCGCTCTTCGCTCGCATCGGCGGATTGCACCGACACTTTCGCGCCGAGTTTTTCCGCTGCGGCGACGAAATAGTCGCGATCGCGCGACCACCGCTCGACGCGCAGATCGTCGATACAGAAGCCAATTTCCGGATGATCCTTGCTCGCATGCGCGAGCGGCGCGGCAAGCGACAGGCTGGCGAGCACCGCTCCACACACGAGCGAACTCAATACGGTACGACGCGTTGCGAATTTCATCTCTGTCTCCTTCTTCTGATAGCCGGAATACCGGATTGGACGGTTTGCGCTGCGAGCCGCAGACCGGACAAGCGACAACCCAAAGCTTCCTATTTCGCGCGGTCGGCGTGGCCGCGCGATTTTTTTAGTGGTGTGGCTACTTTCTGATGCGTTGCTTCTTGAGACGCGGATCAACGTCCGCTGTAAATCGCCTGATTCACGATGTTTTCCATCAACTCCTGATGGCCGCTCGCGTGCTGCGGGTTCAGACCGCGCGCCAGTGCATCCGCCGCCAGTGTGGAGAGCGAATAGTCGCCGGAAAGAATCTTGCGGCCGAACTCCGCTTCCCAGCCCGCGTAACGTTGACGTTTGAATTGATCGAGACGATCGTTTTCGATCAGCACCGCCGCGCGCTCGACGGCGAGCGCGAGGTTGTCGATCGCACCGATGTGGCCGTAGAACAGATCTTCCGGATCGACACTTTGGCGCCGCACTTTCGAATCGAAGTTCATGCCGCCGGTTGTAAAGCCGCCGTGTTTGAGGATTTCGTAGAAGGCGAGCGTCAGTTCTTCCACACTATTTGGGAATTGATCCGTATCCCAGCCGTTTTGCGGATCGCCGCGATTCGCATCGACGCTGCCGAAAATACCCAGCGCGTAAGCCGTGGCGATCTCGTGATGAAACGAGTGGCCCGCGAGCGTCGCATGATTGGCCTCGATGTTCACGCGAATCTCTTTGTCGAGCCCGTGTTGCAGTAAAAAGCCATGCACGGTCGCGACGTCGTAATCGTATTGATGCTTGGTCGGCTCCTGTGGCTTGGGTTCGATCAGCAGCGAGCCTTTGAAGCCGATCTTATGCGCATGGTCGACGACCATATGTAGAAAGCGGGCGAGTTGATCGCGTTCACGCGCGAGGTCGGTATTGAGCAAGGTGTCGTAACCTTCGCGTCCGCCCCACAGTACATAGTTATCGCCGCCGAGCCGTTGCGTCGCATCGAGCGCGTGGCGCACCTGGGTTGCCGCAAACGCGAACACTTCCGGATCGGGACTGGTCGCGGCACCGGCCGCATAACGGGGATGCGAGAACAGATTGGCCGTGCCCCACAGCAGCTTGATGCCCGTGCTCTCCTGCTTGCGCGCCAGATAGTCGGTGATGCGCAAGAAGTTTTCGCTGTACTCTTTCAGGCTCGACCCTTCGGGCGAGACGTCGGTATCGTGGAACGTGTAGTACGGCGTGCCGAGCTTCGAGAAGAACTCGAATGCGGAATCCGCCTTTTGCTGCGCTCGCTCCATCGCGTCGCCGGCTTGCTGCCAAGGACGCCGGAACGTTCCCTGCCCGAAAATATCCACGCCCGGCCAGACGAACGTGTGCCAGTAGCACACGGCAATGCGCAGATGTTCTTCGAGTGTCTTGCCGAGCACCTTCTTGCTTTTATCGTAGTGGCGGTACGCAAGCGGGTTATCCGATTGAGGGCCTTCGTAGCGGATCTCGGGAATGTGTTCGAAGTAAGACATCAGCGTCTCCAGTTTATGGTGCACCGCAACCCGTGCGACGTCGCCGCGCCGGTTGACAAGGTGACGCCATGCTGCCGCTTGCACGATGCATCGGCAATTGCGAAATTGCGCAGCGTGCTTGATGTTTCTTACCGCCCTCGATTTTGTTTCGCACCGGCGCGCGATTCGAGGCCTAGAATAACCAGACGCTTAAAACCGCTGCCGTTCAAATTAAGCATCCAACAGGAGACAAAGGCGTGACGGGTCATTGACCCGCACACCGCTCACCGCCATGACCCGTCCGCAAACACCACAGACGACCCATCGGATCGCGCTGCTGTTCAACGCGAACAAGGTCTACGACCGCGAGATCATCACCGGCATCGGCAACTACCTGCTGTCCACGCGCGTGGCGTGGGATCTGTTTCTCGAAGAAGACTTTCGCTGCCGGCTGACGGGTATAGAACGCTTCGACGGCGACGGCATCATCGCGGATTTCGACGATCCGGCTGTAGGCGAAGCGCTGCGCGATTGTCCTTTGCCGGTGGTCGCCGTGGGATCGTCGTTCGAAGATCCGGCGCATTATCCTCCGGATTTACCCTATATCGCCACCGACAACAGCAAGCTTGTTTCGCTCGCTTATACGCATCTGATCGGCGCGGGTCTCGAGCACTTCGCGTTGTACAGCCTGCCGCAAGCGCAGGAGAACCGCTGGGCCCAACAGCGCGAACTCGCGTTCGCTCATTTGCGCCGCGCGGACGGACATAGCGCGGAGCAGATCGACAGCGAGATGTATCGCGGCCTCTCGACCAGCGCGCCGTCATGGAACCAGGCGACCGAACAGCTCACTGCGTGGCTGCGGGATTTGCCGAAGCCGGTTGGTGTAATCGCAGTGACCGATGCGCGTGCGCGGCATCTGCTTCAGGCGTGTTTGATCGCCGGCATTCCTGTGCCCGAAGAAGTCGCGATCATTGGCATCGACAATGATCCGCTGACCCGCACGTTGACGCGTATTCCGCTTTCATCGGTGATTCAGGGTACTGAGGAAATGGGCCGCACCGCTGCTCACCTTTTGCATCAGATGCTGCATGGCGCGCGGTTTCCGGGGCGGCGCATTCTGGTGCCGCCGGTCGGTATCAACGTGCTCGAATCGACGAAGCACCAACCGCTGGCGAGTCCGTATGTGATGCGGGCGCGGCACTTCATTCGACAGTACGCGTGTCAAGGCATTCGCACCGAACAGGTTGCCGACTATGTGGGCGTGTCGCGCTCATCGCTCGAAGAGTACTTTCGGCGCGAACGGCAGTGCACCGTGCATCAGGAAATCCTGCGCCATAAACTCGATGTCGCAAAAGCACTGCTGGCGAAGCGCGATGCGTCGAGTGCGGAAGTGGCGATCCGTTGCGGCTTCACGTCGCCGCAATACATGTACGCGGTGTTTCGCCGTGAACTCGGCTGTACGCCGCGCGAATACCAGGAGCAGGCGAATTCGACGTCCGCGCCGGGCTGAGCATGCCTATTCTCTTTTCTTCTCACTGACGACATGATCAGCATCGCACAACTTTCTTCCGAGCCGTGGGGCACATTGCGCGGCGGCGATTCCGTCCGACTCTTCACGCTGCGCAACGCGCACGGTATGAAAGTCGCCATCAGCGATCTGGGCGCGACGCTGGTCTCGTGGCATGCACCGGATCGCGCCGGCGTGCTCGGCGATATCCTGCTCGGCCACGACACGCCCGCCGAATATGTGGCGGCCACCACTTACATGGGCGGCCTGATAGGCCGCTGGGCGAACCGGATTGCCGATGCGCGTTTCACGCTCGACGGCATCGAGTACACGCTCGACCGCAACGAAGGCGCGAACCTGCTGCATGGCGGCACGGTGGGGTTTCATCGCGCGCTGTGGGACGTGAGCGAGGACAACGGTGCGTTGCTCATGCGACTGGAGTCGCCCGAAGGCGATGCCGGTTTTCCGGGCAACGTGACCACGCAAGTGCGCTACTCGCTCGACGACGACGGCACGCTGACCATCGCCTATGAAGCGATCACCGACGCCGCGACGCCGCTCAATCTGACGAGCCATCCGTACTTCAATCTCACGGGCCGGCCGGGTGCCGACATTCGCGGCCACGTGTTGTCGATCGATGCGGACCGCTTCTTTGAGGTCGACGCCGCTATGATTCCGTCCAAGCTGGCGGAAGTGGCAGGCAATGCCTTCGATTTTCGGCGGAGCGCGCCGATCGGCGCGCGGCTCGACTGGCCACACGCGCAGTTGGCGACGGCCGGTGGCTTCGACCACTGCTACGTGCTGCGCGATGCCCCCGACGCCGGCACGAACGATGCCACCCCGCCGATGCGCCAGGTTGCCTGCGCCTACGATCCCGGCAGTGGACGCGAATTGACCGTCTCGACCGATCAACGCGGCTTACAGTTTTACAGCGGCAACTGGTTAAAGGGCGACTCAGGACGCGGCGGCATTGCGTATCAAGCGCACGCCGGTTTGTGCCTCGAAGCGGGGGGCTTTCCAAACCAGGTCAATATGGCTGAGCAGGACGAGGTGATCGTGCGGGCCGGCAGCACGTATCGGCAGGTGACCGCGTATCGAGTCGATGTTCGCCAAGGCGTGTAGCGCGATTCTTCATATATTACGGACCACATTACATCAGGCCGACTTATTGTTTGTAGCAACACTGAATTACCGTATCAGTGGTTTCCCCTAGACGACTACCTTCCTAGAATCCGTGGATGGTGCCAAAGATTGCTGCGGCGCCCCATAAAATATTCTCGGAGGGAAGCATCATGAAATCGCTCGTCAAAGCCGTGGCGCTAGTTGTAGTGTTCGCAGCGCCGGTGGCATCGTTCGCGCAATCCGAGCAACCGGTCACGCGCGCCGAGGTCAAGGCGCAATTGAAGCAGATCGAACAGGCCGGCTATAACCCCGCGGTCGCAACCGACTCCACCTACCCCGCTGACATTCAGGCGGCCGAAGCTCGCGTCGCCGCACAGAACAATGCAGCGACGGGATATGGTCCATCCACCGCTGGCTCGTCGGAAACCGGCTCTGACGTTCCTGCCGGCAATCCGAATCTGCAAGGTCAGTAGTACGCACTCTGTTTTGGGCAATTCGATGCGAGCGCATGGTTCAGGCATGCGCTCGTATTCGTGCTTCGAATGCCTGGCCATGACAGCGCAATGTCAGAAAGTCCTTTGACGAAAATAATGGCTCGGCTGTCCTCGGGCGGCAGTTCGATGGTTCTCAGCATGCGTTCATGTGCATCGCGAGAACTTCTACTCAACGTCGCTTCGGGTTCTTATCCCGCTGCATGCGCAAAATATGCTGACACCGAACGTTGTTGCCCGGGCGCTTGACGGCGTGCCCCCGACGATTGATCTCGCCCTGGGATACAACAATGCGAATACAAATCCATTGCTCCTTCGGCTTTTATCTCGTGCCGACGAGTTGGTCGCAAACGTTCAAGACCAAAGCATCATCCGATACGCCGTCCAGGTAATGGGCTCGCGCTCGTTGCCCCTGCATGTTGTGCGGTAAGAGCCGTCGTCAACCATGCTCGCCTCGAGATCGAATGGCCGCTTTGCCGGACTGCGCCGCCGTCTGAATGTCAGAGTGGCACAAAACACGAGTGACCCTTCCTGGCCGACAACGCTCAGCGATCCTCAGGTATCACCTGCAACAGCGGCTCGGGCGTCAGCGCGATTTCTCCTGTAAAGGGCCGATCGTGGGAGAGGATGAGCAAAACGGTTGTAGCGAGTGCCGCCGAAAACAGACCGATTGCCACGGCGGACGTCAGCCGGTTGTCGCAATGAACGAACGCGATGGCGAACAGCAGGCACACCGCCAGAAAGGCCAAGCATAACCATTTGATGCCATTCACTTCGCTGCGACTGATCAGGATACGCTCGCGACGCACTTCGAGAGCATGCTGCAGGGACGCCGCGACCTCGCGCTGCGCCGTCTGCTGTCCGGGCGTAACGACTGGTAGGGATAGCGTGAACTTCAGTGCGTTGTTCAGCGTGGGAGGACTAACGTTAAGTGTGACGGCTCCCTTCGCCACCAGCGGCCATTCAGTCGTCGCGGTGTACTGGATGTAGTCTCGGACCATCCTTCGCAGTTCGGTCTGGGCTTCATTTGGCAAAACGGCAGACATGACAACAACCGATCGCAACGCACTCGCTTCAGTGGCGACCGCGATATTGGCGCGCGCCGTATCGTTCCAGACCTGCGAGGCCGTGAAGACGATAAATAAGCCGAATATGATACCGAGTGGAGAAAGCAGACCGGGAGAAATTGCCTTGAATGATCGCCCATATCGACCGGCAGCAAGCCATCCGGTGACGACATGGATGGTCGCGCCCGCGAGAAATATCGCACCGAAAGTGACCAGTGCCATCAACCATAACGGCAGCTCGTGTACCCATGTACTCATGATTGTGGTTGCGCAATGCGCAGTCTGAACGGGATATTCCTGGTGGGTCGGGGAGTCCAAACCCCTCAACCAGACCACGAAGCTCCATCGGTAGTCTGTGCGCTCGACCACGTTGCGTCGTGATGGCCGAATTGCCGCTCCGGTCACGCTCTGGGTTGTCTTTAATTCTGCCGCTGGCAGATTGTCACCGATTTGCTTATGGCCGTCGAAGGGCAGCTTCTGGCCGATAGTACTCGCACGACATCAGGCGAGATAGCGGCCGGTTACGGCGCGCTAGATCTCGGTCTGCTCTGAGATCTCGAGTGCATCGTCGACCTCTATGCCAAGGTATCGCACGGTACTTTCCAGCTTGGAATGACCAACACCTGACTACCGTGCATGACATCGCGCACACGGAGATTGACGAGATCACAGCCGCGCAGCTTGCTATCATTGCGACGTTGAACAGCGCCAGATCGCGAACCGAATGGGCATTCTGGAGATGAATCCGTATTGTCCAGATTTCTTTCGGCTTCAGCGGTGGCTTTTGGCCGATTAACTTGCCTTTGTTCCAAGGCTCCCGAGTTTGCCTGGTTGCCATGGCGGACTCCAATTGATTGACCGGAGTCTGATTTTGTTCTGGCCGCGGAGGATCACCTCCGCCTTGTGCGCACGTCGGATGCTTGCTACAAGCCAGGAGCCGTCACTCACCGTTTGTTCGCTGGCCCAGCAGCCGGAACGCCCGGCGCGCCAGTGCCCGCCTCGCTTTGCGGCCGGTGGGCGCCGCAAAGAGCAAGCGGCTCTTCACTCGTGCGGCCAGAAAAGAGACAGCCCTGTGCGTCCGGTGGGCTATCATGCCTATCCTCTCCGAAGTAGCTCCTTATGATTTCCGTCCGTAATGTCACGCTGCGCCGTGGCGTCAATGTCGTACTCGACCGCGCGTCCGTCACCTTCACCCCTGGCGAAAAGATTGGCCTTGTCGGCCGCAATGGCGCCGGCAAGTCATCCTTCTTCGGCCTTCTCAACGGCACGCTGCACGAAGACGGCGGCGAGTTCTCGATTCCCGCTGCATGGAAGATGGGCCAGGTCGCGCAGGAGATGCCGGAGACCGAGCAGAGCGCGACCGACTTCGTAATCGAGGGTGACACCGTACTACTGGCCGCGCAGGCCGAAGTAGCCGCCGCTGAGGCCAGCGACGACGGCATGCGCATGGCGCACGCCTACATGGCCCTGCACGACGCCGGTGCACATGATGCCCCCGCACGTGCCCAAGCGCTGATCCTGGGCCTTGGCTTCAGTGCCGCGCAGCTTAGCCAGCCGGTCAACAGTTTCTCCGGCGGCTGGCGCATGCGACTGCAGCTGGCGCGCGCGCTCATGTGCCCGTCCGACTTGCTGTTGCTCGACGAGCCGACCAATCACCTGGACCTCGACGCGCTGGTCTGGCTGGAAGCGTGGCTCAAGCGCTATCCAGGAACCTTGGTAGTGATTAGCCACGATCGCGAATTCCTCGACGCGGTGACGCAGGTGACGGTGCACGTCGACAACGCCAAGTTGGTGCGTTATGGCGGCAACTACAGCAAGTTCGAAGACATGCGCGCTGAGCAACTGGTGTTGCAGCAGGCCGCGATGGCGAGGCAGATCGATAAGATCGCTCACCTGCAGAAATTCATCGACCGTTTCAAGGCCAAGGCCTCGAAGGCGAAGCAGGCGCAGAGCCGGGTCAAGGCGCTCGAACGCATGGAGAAGATCGCACCGGTGCTTGCCGACGCAGAGTTCAACTTCGAGTTCAAGGAGCCGCTCAACGTCCCGAACCCGCTGCTGTCGATGCTGGACGCGAGCTTCGGCTACGCGGCGCCGACCGGCGCACCGCCGGGCACGCCGCCGACGGTCATCGTGCGGGGCATCAACCGATCCGTGCTGGCCGGGCAGCGCATCGGCATTCTCGGTGCCAACGGCCAGGGCAAGTCCACTCTGGTGAAGACGGTGGCGCACGAACTGGCGCCGATTGCCGGCGAAATCAGCGAGGGCAAAGGCCTGAACATCGGCTACTTCGCACAGCAGGAACTCGACGTGCTGCGTCCCCTCGACACGCCGATGGAACACATGATCCGCCTTGCCAAGGACACGCCGGCGCACATGCGTGCGCCCGGCCAGAGTGGCACCGAACAATCGCTTCGCACTTTCCTCGGCACCTTCAACTTCAGTGGGGACATGGTCCATCAGGCGGTGAGCACGATGAGCGGCGGCGAAAAGGCGCGGCTCGTGCTGTGCATGATCGTGTGGCAGCGCCCCAACCTGCTGCTGCTCGACGAGCCTACCAACCACCTCGACCTGGCCACACGCGAAGCGCTAGGCATGGCACTCAACGAATTCGAAGGCACGGTGATGCTGGTCAGTCACGACCGGTCCCTGCTGCGCGCGGTATGCGACGAGTTCTGGCTCGTTACCGAGGGTGGCGTCGAGCCCTTCGACGGCGATCTGGACGATTACCAGCAGTTCCTGCGCGACGAAGCCCGTCGCATGCGCGAGCAGGCTGCCGGGGAGCAGAAGATCATCGCCTGAGTTAACCCCGTGGCAGTTCCAGTTTGGAAGCTGCCATAGCCCTCGCATCGAGTCGAAGGGCCGCTTAAGGTCGGGAGTGTGAGTTCACTGATGCAGGATGATGCCACCGGGTTGCTCGATGCCGCCATCGTCGGCAATCAGCCACATTGCTGACGTAGAACCGAGCCCGTCCCAATGACGGCCTAGGCCGATAACTTGTTCCTCGAATCAAGCGTCGACAACAGGTCATGATCTGTGCGACTCCAGCCCCTGAGTCACCACCTTCATTGTCGAAACGTGCTACTCCTATTTCAGCGATACCGAGCAACCAAAGCACGGTAACGTACATCATCCCTCAAGCCGCTCAACTCCGGGGCGCTGTCGAGAAAAGCAAACCCTCGATAACCTGACTTGAACGCATCGCTAAGCCGACTAATGGCGGCATCGTAGTCCCCGTCGTGTGCTGCGGCGAACGCGAGCTTGGCCAGCGCGACCCCGCCTCCAGTCACGACTTTGTCCATGCCCACAGAAGGCGAAACAGTCGGCTCACCAACGCGATAACGCTGAGCAGCAGGTATAACTTCAGGAGGTTCGGCGTTCACGTTCTTCGGTTCACTCTTCCTTACTTCCACGTCCGCCGACTGCTTACTCAACACCGGAGCTTGCGTCGCGGAGCCGAGCCCATTTGCCGAAGTCTCTGTAGCGTTAGTCGGTAACGCCGATGCGTGAACGTCCTCGACGACGCGACGATAGTATACGAGCCCAACGAGAGGTATCTTCAGATACATCCGGTCAGGGCCATCGAAGTAAAACGTAAATCCGACCCCGTACGACAAATCGATCGTCACAGCATCCTTCTTTCCCTCAATACCTTTGATCGGAAGGCTTGCCCCCGTGTCGGGACTGACGATCTGCGTGTTCGACACTACGATATCAAGGCCAACCGGCAACTGCACGCTATCGAAAGCAACGCGTTCAGCATGCCAGTGGCCGATGATCGACGGCCCAACGGATTTCGAACATCCGCAGACAATCGCTAACGCCGCGCACAGCGCGGCGGCTCGCCGACAACTAGAGATGTTCACGTCGTCGTACGATACTTTTTGATCAACGCCGTGAAGCGCGGGTCGTTCCGGATAGCGTCGAGATCGGGGTCCTTCTGCATTTCGTCGAAGTACGAGAACCCGTTCAGAAAACTGGCTTCCAGTTCCTTGAACGCGTCGTCTGTACGACCCTGCTTCAGCCTCAGCACCGCCATGTTGTAGTAGACCAGCGACTGCTTCGGATCGCGAGCCGCGGCATCGCTCAGTTCTTTCTCGGCATCATCGAGCTTTCCCTGAGACATCTGTGCAATGGCGACCTTGACCATCTCCTTGGCAGCCACCTGGTTGCTGGCCGACTCGGCGCCCGACGCGTCTCCGTTCGAGAGCTTTGCATCACTATCTTTGCGTTGGGCAGTGATAGTCGCCCACGTCAGCGAGCCCCTGAGCGAAGGCCTGCAGGGCCTGCTGTGCGGCCTGCTCGCTCGGGGTATCGTGATCTGGCGCAACGCCGTGGCGACAGCCTTGCGATCCTTGTAGCTGGCGTGCTCCAGACTGTTGCGATCAGGTGCACGATGCAGGTCTGCACGGTTGTGCGGGGATTAGCTGCGCCGATCGCCTCGGCCAGTCCCTTCAAGCCGTCGACCACGGCAATCAGGATGTCCTGGCATCCGCGCGTCTTCAGTTCGTTGAACACCTTGAGCCAGAACTTCGCGCCCACCGCAAAACTGTCCTTGGTTGATGATCGCTAAGACGTGGGCTTGCCCACAATAAAATCTGATGGCCCCGCCGACGCAGTCGTATCGCCCAGCAAACCAACTCTAACTCTAGTTTTCGGATCTGGGAAATAAGGCTTGCCAGGCAATTGTTGTTCTGTCTCCGGGCGAATCGTTTCACGGAAAAGTGCGTCCGCCATCATTTTTGTTACCATTGCCGCTCAATCCGAACGAGCACCATGGCAAACGGCAACAAGACTTTCTATCTCCCCTGGATCGACGGCCTCAGGGCAGTCGCTGCTTTGTCAGTCGTCGTGCATCACAGCGATCTTCTGGCGGAGCCGTCGATAGCTGCGTTCAGGAATTTCCTCGGGTGGTTCGGGGTTGATCTGTTCCTTGTGCTAAGTGCGTTTCTTCTGTCACGCCTTCTGCTTATCGAACGAGAAACGACGGGCGACGTCAGCATCCTCAACTTCTATATTCGTCGGGCCTTGCGCATCTGGCCGCTCTATCTGTCATTCGTCACACTCGCACTGCTTTGGGGGCTGATTTGGGGCGATCAAGGCACTGTGCAGCTGTTCGGCTGGTACGTGTCCCATCTGACCTTTACCCAGAACATCGAGGCGGCGTATCACGGATATACGCCGTTTCCGTTCTCGTCGCATTTGTGGACGATCGCGCTCGAAGAGCAGGCTTATTTGCTGATCCCCATCGCAACTGCAACGTACTTTTCGCGTGGTCACGTGCGAGGCTTGAAAATGGCGCTCGCTGCGGCGGCGGTAGGCTTTATGTTGATGCGTCTCGGCGTCGTGCTGATCGGCCGTAGTCATCCATTCGTATGGGTCTCACCGCTGAGAGCCGACACGTTTCTGTTCGGCATATTCATGGGTCTCGGCACTTCAGTCGGCGCATCGACGGATTTGCGGACGCACAAGTCATTGCTTTCTGCTACTGCCGCTTTGCTGATACTCTCGGCGCTCGTATGGATGGGGCCGCCCGGTATCTCGCGAGTCTGCGAGGTGATTGGTTATCCCGTCATGGCGTTCGCGTGCTGTCTGATTGTCTACGCGGTCTCGATGTCATCGAAGCTGCGGGCAGCGTTCGGTTGCCGTCCTATGCGCCATCTGGGAAAGATCTCGTACGGGATCTATGTGTTCCACATTTTTGCGCTGACAGAGACCGCCAAAGTCCTGGATCAGCTTGAAGTGCATAACCGGTTCTCGAGATTCGCTGTCGCCGTCGTGGTCACGGTCTTGCTAGCGGACGCTTCGTATAGGCTTCTCGAGCGTCCTTTCCTGCTTTTGAAGAACCGTTTCACATCGGTACAGAGCCGCCCCGCCTGAAGTCGCAGGATAGACGCCCGCTTGCATATGCTGTGCTGACTCAGGCGAACGGGCGTCATGGTGGCATTGTGGGAGCTTAAGCTGCAACGCCAGGGTTCTCTTGCGTGCTCCCCTAGCCCATTCATTCGTGTCAACGCTGGCGCAAAAACAACTCTGCGCTGGAGTTTCCGTAATCTCGGGCAGTCGATGCGTCAACCCTGCCAGCGGGCCGATATTGCGGGAGCTCCCGGATCGCTTGCGTGACGGCCGAACTACCAGGCAAGTCTCTCTCGGTCGCGACGACCACATCGGCCGGGCAACTCTCGATGGCTCGTTTTACGGCCTTTTCGTCGAAGTGCAGCGTGACAGCCGTAACGGTCAGATTACTGACGCCGTAACACGGTGGGCGGAGACCGGTGAGGGGATACAGTATCAGCATCGCAGCGCTCGAACTCAGCGTGGCGTTGGCAGGAGCAACGCGTTTGATCTCATCGGCCAAGAGCAGATAGTTGCTATTCGGAATCGACTCGTCGGCCCAATATTTCCCGTGCGTCTCCTTGAGCGCGGGGTAGGTAAGTCCCCAAAAGATGCTGCGTTGAAAGTTGAGTTGAGGCCATACGAGCAGTAAAGAGACGCCAATGCACAAACAGCTACAAATGAGCTTTTGCGCCCGGCCAGCAAACTGGCAAGTGCTCCAACCCAAGCTCGTAATGCCGCACAGGCCGATCAGCGACCACGAGAAATGATAAGGAAAACCCAGCTTAGCGAGCGGTTCAACGAAGGGGATCAAGGTGACAGCGGCCCAAAAAGCGAAAGGCTTCAGATATTCCGTTGTTCTTCCGCGAATCGACGCGATGACGATGCATGCCGTTGCCACCAAACTCATGACCAGCCCTGCGGCAGCAGCCTGCGCAGCGAGTTGCCCGCTCGACTTGAAGAGCTTCAATCGCAAATCGCCGAACGCTCCATAACCAGCGCCAGTGTCAACATAGCCGGCTATAAGGCTGGATACGCCGCCGGAGCCTCGAAGGGCGATTGCCAGGATAAGTATGAGTGATCCAGCCGCCAGCCCGCCTGCAACGTAGTGCTTCAGCCCGCGGGTGCCCCGCTCCACGAAGATGGTAACTGCCCCCAACACGGCGAAGAGAAGTAGCGTTTCCCGCAAAAGTACGCCGAGCGCGACGAGTACGCCCATGGCTAAGTACCTGGACGAACTGGCTTGCTGCTCGGACAAGAACAGGATCACCGCATAGAGCAACGGACACAGCGCTATGAAGAAGCTGTTCTTGAACCCATATTGAATGAATGCCGGGTGGTTCAGCAGCGCAAAAAACAGCGCGGTGATGAGCGCGCTCGCGGTCAGGCTTCCACTCAAACGTGCTGATATTCGCAGCATCAAGACGGCGGCCAGCGCGTCCGGAACGATGTCGATCAGTCGAAAGGCAAAAATGGGATTGACGTTCAGCGAGTAGACGAAAGACGTCATTAACGGGTAGAGCATCAACATGCCGTCATTCGGAAGACGCAGGTCTTGCGATAATCGGTCATGAATAATCAGCGCGTAGTACCCGTAGATGCCTTCGTCCGTGGACGGATAGCCACCGACTACCGCCAGTCGCAGCACTACAACGACGAGCACGACGAACAAAGCGGCGGCGATTAGCCCTATGCGTTGGCTGTGTGCGCCTGACGTTGGTTCTGATCTCAATGTTACGCTGCGGTACATTCAGTCAATCCTGCTTTGACGCTAGATCTTTCATCAGGGCGAGATAGTCATCGTAGTCTCGGATATAGTCGGCTTCATTGTACATATCGGACGCAAGAATCAGCGCGACCGAGCCGGGATCGAAATTGACCTCTGCCGCCCAAATCAACGGGGGCACGTGCAGGCCCTTCCACGGCCGATTCAAATGGATGCGCGTGCGGTTCTTGCCGTCGTCGACCTCGACGTCGAAGCTGCCCGAGAGACAGATGATTAACTGATTCAGCGTATGGTGCGCATGCGCACCCCGGCTTTCTTCAGTGGGAACGTCGTATAAGTAGAAAACACGTTGGATCGCGAATGGCACATGTTTATCGCTTTCGATAAACGTAAGGTTGCCTCGTGGATCAGTGATCTTCGGCAGCTCGTAGAGCTTGCAGTCGGAAATGGCAGGCATAGTAGTCATGGACCTACTCACGGAAGATTGCGCGGGTGAGAATGAACATCGCGGGAACGGTCACACAAACGACGATGAGTGGCGCGACCTGCGTCGGAACGTGCAGCACATGTACGCAGAACCTCAATATACCTATTCCGATCGCATAGTTGATTAGATAAGCCAGCGGATATGACGCTGCGGTCCGTACGCTCAGATTCTTTTTGAATACCCATTTTGCGCTTAGCAGGTAACCCAACGCGATACCAGCCGCGTACGTGATTGTGTAGGCCCACGTGTAAGGAAGAAACTGCAGCAAAAGCAGGTAGAGGATGTAGGTGGCAAGCGTATTGATCACGCCCGAAACCAGGAATCGCTTGAACCTCATCTTTACCAGACCTGCTCGATGACCGTCTCCGGGCGCCGGTTCGTTTCTTCGAAAATCCGCCACAAGTACTCACCGATCAAGCCGAGCATGACAATCACGAGTCCCAGCATGAAAGAGATCAGAGAGACGATCGTCGCAAATCCAGGAACGGAAATGTTGTGAAGGAATGCGCCGATCACGACGACAAGCCCATAGACGAAACTGCACACCGAGATGACTGCGCCGACGCCCGAAATCACCCGGATTGGCGTGATTGAGAAACCCAGCATGATGTCGAGAAATGCTGAAAATTTCTTGGCAAACGTCCAACCGGACTTGCCGTGGCGACGTGCCGGGCGGTGATAGGTGATCACGCTCGGCTCGTAGCCCAGCCAATAAGCGAGGAGCGGCGTAAAAACTGATTTCGAACTGTTCAGAAGATGGGGCAATAGCGCCTTGTCCATCAGCGCCATGTCGTAACCGCCGTCGGGGTAGTCGCGAATGACGAGTGCCCGCAGCAATTTATAGTGAATACGCGAGAAGATCTTCGACACGACCGGATCATCTCGGGTTACGCGCTCGCAAATAACAAATTTGGATCCGGCCAGCCACCGGTCGACCATCTCATTGATCAGCCCAGGCGGGTCCTGCAGATCCGCAGCAACGACGATAAATGCGTCACCCGTCACGAAGCGGAAGCCCGTCTTCGAACAGTGAACCGCCCCGAAGTTGCGAGTCAGCTTGACGACGGTGGTGGCCGGCCGGGTGTTCTTGAACTCCAGCAACAGCTCCAGGGAATTATCTTTTGAGCCGTCATCGACGAAGATAAGCTCAAGCAGAATATCGCGGGCGAGCAGGCCCTGTTCGAGCGCGACAAGCTGCGGGAATAGGTGCGGCAGGCTTCCGGCATTGAAGTACACCGGAACGATCAAGGATATTTTTTTCTGACTCACAATCTCAAATCGCCAATTCGTAATATTCGTGGGCTACACCGCCGCCGCCAAATTCGGACTTGAATCGGAACAGTCCGTCGTTCAGTACCTGGCCTGCTGATTCATTACTCGTTCCAAAGTCGAAATACCGTGCTCCACTAGCGCGGGCTTCTTCTATGGCGGCGCCAAACACCGCGTCGAGCGCGCTAACCTGATTGCCGCTCTCATTGGACGCGATGTATTGAGCGTGCCACACGTTCCTCGAGCAGAACAAAAGGACGCCCGCGATCACTTTTTCATCCATAACGGCACATCGAAGCTGAATCTCGTCGGGAAAGCGCGAGGCCAGCAGAGCGATTTCGTCGACCGTGTGAACCGGAACAGCCTCGTGGCGGCGCGCGAGCGTTTCGGTCAGAACCGCCCAGAATGCGGGCAGGTCATCGATAGCCGCGCGCAACGAGACGGTCTTGCACGCCTTACGCCTCGCACGCTTTCGACGCTCGCTGACGGGCCGCTGGTGCTGTAGATCGATCGTGCAGGACAGATCGCATCGAACGCGCTGCGCATCATGCCGGAAAAGCGCATACACGTCGTCTTGCGAGGGAACCCGCGCGTAGATAAACGGGACCACTTTGTAGACCAGTTTGCGGATACCACGGTTGCGATAGTGATCCTTCAACGCGCCGATCGCGTCGATCATTCGTTGACCATGAAGCCATCCGGCGTGTGCAATGCCGCCGTATGTTGCGCCCGGATGACTCACGACGATGTCCGAATCGCCGGCCGCCTTCGCCGCTGGAAACAGACCCACCAAACGCCCCTCGTTCATTAGCAGGACGGAAGCGTCTTCGAAGCGTGCACCGTGATATGACAGAAAGCGTCGCGTGTGCAACAGCGTTGCATTGTCGCATTCGCGACACCAGTCATCCCATGCTTGAGCGTGTTCAGCGCTGTAGTCGACGATATTGATGTTCACTTGATCAGTTCCGCGACACCGAAGCCCGTCACGCCGAAGTCGTTGCCGTTGTAAAAGCAGAAAGTCTTGTCGCCGGCATTGACCACCGCGGCGTATTCGACCGTCTCGTTGTCCCAGCCGGATGCGGAAACGTCCAGTCCCATCTGTTCGTCCAGCCGCGTCCAGTGCCGGCCATCGGGCGATTCGGCGTAGCCCATCCGATAACCCAGCGGCTGCTTCTTCCTCACGCTATAGAACATCTGGTAGCCATCATGCTTCTTGACAACGTAAGGCCGGCCGAACCCGTGTTCGACATCGCGATTCATTTCGAAGACGCGACTGCCCGCCTCGGGCCATATGACCCCATCCGGGGACTCCAGGTAATGGAGGTCGTAGACCGGCATGGCTTTTCCTTCCAGCGTCTCCCATTCGCTTCCTGCGACGTACCACATGCGGTAAACGCCGCCTTCGGCCATGACAAATGGGCCGCCACGAATATGCAGCTCATGCGGCGATCTTTCCAGAACCGGCGTAGCTCGAAGACGTTGGAACGTCTCGCCGCCATCGTGACTGATGGCAAGTCCAGTCAACAAGCGGTAGCGGATTTGATGGCAAATCTCAAAGCCGACGTAGTACATTGCCAACGTGCCGTCTGGAAGCGCGAGCACGCATGTCTGGAATACACCATTGTCGTCAAAGGCACCCGGTACGCCAACGTCGAGGACAGGGTCCGGCGATACGCGGAGCACGCGCGTTGGATCGCCGGCGTCAACGTCGACGAAGCCAATGCGGCCAATACCTTTTTCGTCACGCCCTTGCACGTAGATGCGCAATGTGCCGTCGTCCAGAAACAGCGGCGTCGGACACGATGCATGGGATCGGGCCCACCAAAGGTCACCGGTCGGGCACCAGACGACGCCCAGCTTTCTCCATTCCATTTTTAGTCCGCGCGTACTTTGAAGAAGCGGCGAGCGCTTACTCTTGCGGGTTCGCTTTTGACACCGCCGTAGAGCTTGTCAGGTTCCGTGTCACTCGAGATCGAAACGCCGGGTCCAATCCAATTACTTTCGCCAATGTTGACGTTATTGCTGACCGTCGAGTTGACACCCATGAAGGTATGGCGCCCTATAGTACAAAACCCGGAAATCACGACTTGCGATGAGATGAAGCAGTGACTGTCCACCTTCGTATGATGCCCGATGTGATTGCCGCTCCAGAGCACGACATTGTCCTCAATACGGACAAACGGCTGGACGGTATTGTTCTCGAAGATAAAGCAATGTTCGCCGATCGACGCGTTTGGCCACACGAACGCTTTCGAACTGATATAGCTTGCGGGCTTGTAGCCTTTCGCCTTGCACGTTTCATAAAGGCGCGCACGCAGCCGGTTCAGTTGCGAATAGACAATTGCCGCATAGAAGTCGACCCGCTCGGGCGGATAAAGCTCTTCGAGCCGCTCCAGCGGCACCACCGGCAAATCGAACAGGCGGTCGCGCGTCATGAATTCCGATTCGACGGCGAAAGCGACCACGTTGTACTCCGAGTCGTGCGTGAAGTACTCGTACGCAACTTCGGCGAATGCACTGTCGCCAACGATAACCAGGTCTCGGGTCTTTTCCATTTGCGTCGCTTTTACGGTCGTTGGATCAAGATGTCTTCGCGGCGATTCGCCATGGGCAACGCTCGCCCTTGCGGCAGCACGTAGGCATCGAACCCAGCGGATCGCGCCCGCTCGAGAATCGAGAAGACGACGGAGTCATCGATCTGGTCATGCTCGATCTGATTGAAGCTCACGACCGGATCGTCGGCGGTGCGCATGAACTCCTTGTGGAAACGGACGCCCGTTTCGCTGGAGAAGAAACGTTTGCGCTTGGATACATTCGGTATGTCGCCAATCAACATCTGACCTCCCGGCGCCAACAAGGACAGCGAATCGTCGAGGAAACGAAAGAACGGCGCCTCCAGCACGATATATTGCAGAACGCTATAGCAGAGAATGACATTTGCCGTCTCTCTGAGTCCGTCGATGACGCCAGGGCAATCGGGGTAGCGCGCTGCAACCTTCGTGATGAATGGCCGATCGTCCAGTTGCTGCAACATTTCCTCGCTATCCACCAAAGTGAGCAAATGGCCGTTCTTCTCGCAAAGACCTATCAGCATGCCCGGAAGATCGCTGCATCCAGGGCCGATGTCGAGCACGTTCTGTTTCGGAAGTTGCAGGTTGTCCAGTTTGCCGACGATGTCCGCGAAAATGTGACTCTCGAAACCTTGACGATAGTCGTCCGGAAATCCGATCCGCTCGTATTTCGACAACGAGTCGTCGCTCGCGAGCCGCCGGAAATCGTCGAAGCCGATCTGCGATGTGCGGTTCTTTGGTTGATTCATTGCGCGGACTCACGTGCGAAATAAGCACAAACGGATTCGATGACACGATCCACCTGCGCCTCGGTCATTCCCGGGAAGCACGGCAACGTGACGATCTCGGCCGCGCTCTGTTCCGTCACCGGCAAATGTTGACGGGGTGAAGCGGACCGGCTTGTGTAAGCGGTCTGCCAATGATCGGGAATCGGATAATGCACTTCCGTTGCGATCTGCTGTTCGCCAAGATACGCGCGAAACGAATCACGGTCGCGCACGCGAATGACGTAGAGATGGGCAACGTAATCCGCATCCACGGATGAAGCGATCCTGGCCGGTAGATCTTTGAAGGCGGCGTTGTATCGCCGCGCCACGGCTTTACGTTGCGAATTCCAGTCGTTCAGGTGCGGCAACTTCTCGCGCAGGATCGCCGCCTGCACTTCGTCCATACGGCTATTTCGGCCGCCCGCCAGCTCTACACTGTATTTGGCGTTCCAGCCGTACTGACGCAGCATCTTCAGCTTCTCTGCGATCGCCGGGTCCGAACATACGGCTGCACCGCCGTCACCTAGTGCGCCCAGGTTCTTGGTCGGATAAAAACTGAAACAGCCAATTGCGCCAAAGCTTCCCGCAATACGCCCCGCGCGCATTGCGCCATGAGCTTGCGCACAATCTTCGATGACAGGAACGCCGGCTTGTGCGGCAATCGCTACGAGTTCTTCGATAGCTGCGAGTTGTCCGTACAGATGCGTAACGAGAATCGCCTTGGGCTTCTCGCGCGAAAGCAGGTCGCGAAGGGCGGCCGGCGACATGTTCAGCGACGAAGCATCGACGTCGACGTAAAGGGCGCGCGCTCCAATCGCATTGACCGCCGTGCTGCCGTAAAAACCCGCGTTTGCCACGAGCGCCACGGAATCGTTGGACGTTACATCTAGAGCCCGCAACGCGAGTTCCAGCGAGTCGGTTCCATTAGCAAGTGCAACGCAGGTATCGACGCCGATATACGCGGCGAACTCCCGCTCGAAGTTTGTCACTTCATTGCCGAGGATGAACCAGTGACTGTTCGCCACGCGGTTGAACGCACCAGCCAAATCGATGCCGCGATTCGAGGCTTCAATGGAAAACAGAGGGACCTTGCCGGCCATAGCGCGCGTACCTCCGCAATGTGATTTACGCCATCACACGCGAGCGGTGCGATGACTTTGATTAAGTTGTTACCGTGTGAAGTGTGCCCGAATCAGATCCGAGAAGGTGACGACGGCAAACGCCTATCATAACTCATGGCGAATGTCGATGTCACGTTTGAAAGGTATTGGGCAGACGCTGGGGAGACGGGTCGTGAGCTTAGATTTCGATGTCACGCGACAGCGAGATAGGATGCGCCGCGCGATCACGATCCAACCCCGAGTCGGACGGCGGATGGAAATTGCTGCGCGGCACTCAGCGCGACGGCAAGCAAGGCCGCAGCATATCAGATACTGACAAGGGGACGATCGCCCGAATCAACCGCGAGCAACTTATCAAGTGCCGGCAGAACGCGGCAAGCTTTGATGCGGAAAAAAACTCCTTCTAACTCCTCTCGCGCTCATCGGGCATATGCCGCCGCATAAAAACGTCGATGCCATCCACGCGCGACGAGGCAAACGCCCTAACCACCACGACACCAACGATACCCAAAACAACCACCACGGCCGGAATCTCGAACAAGGTCATATCCACGACAAACCTCCTCATAAACCAGGAGTAGCCACGCCGTACTGCATCGTCGCGGCTACCACTCACACTCCCAGTCTACGAAGGCAGACCTCAGCCACCAAACGAGCATTTTTCATCGATATGTGAGAAATATTTGCAGTAGCGCCGCCCCGGCGCCACCGCCCTCTCAGTGCCGCTCAGGAAAGCGCAACTTCGAATGATTGCGACCATAAGAAATATAAATGGTCATCCCGATCACAAGCCACACGACAAGCCGCACCCACGTGACGAGCGGCAGCCCGGCCATCAGCAACAGACAAAACAGGATCCCCAGAACCGGCACGATCGGTACACCAGGAACCCGGAACGGGCGTGTAGCATCAGAGTCACTGCGCCGCAAATAGATCACAGCGCCGCACACAAGAATGAACGCGAACAAAGTGCCGATGCTAACCATCTCCCCCAACACGCTGATCGGAGTGAGCGCCGCCACGATCGCGACGACCGTGCCAATCAGAATCTGACTCAAATGAGGCGTCTGAAGACGCGGATGAACTCGTGCAAAAAGAGGCGGTAGCAAGCCGTCCGTCGACATCGTGAAGAAGATGCGGCTCTGCCCGTACAGCAGCACGAGGATCACAGTGGTCAGTCCTGTCAGCGCACCGATCTTGATCAGAATCGAGAACCAGTTCAGGCCAATCGCATCCACGCCCTTGGCGATCGGATCAGGAACATTCAGTTCAGCGTACGGTACGAGCCCAGTGAGGACACCCGCGACGAGGATGTACAAAATGGTGCAGATGATCAGCGACCCCAGAATGCCGATCGGCATGTCCCGTTGCGGTTTTTTCGCTTCCTGTGCTGCAGTGGAGACCGCATCGAATCCGATGAACGCGAAGAACACCACGGCCGAGCCACGCAGAATCCCGCTCATGCCGAAGTTACCAAACTCGCCAGTATTCGCGGGAATAAACGGATGCCAGTTCGCCGGCTTGATGAAAAACACGCCGAGCGCGATAAAGGCCACCACCACGGTCAGCTTGACCGCCACCATGACGTTGTTGAGCCGTGCTGATTCCTTCGTACCGAGCACGAGCATGGTGGTGAGAATGGCGATGATCACGATCGCGGGCAAATTGATGATGCCTGTCGCGGTGGTGCCATCGGGTAGCTTGATGATGGTGCCGGGTGCGGTGGCTAGATCGGGCGGGATATTGATCCCCACGTTATGCAGCAAGCTCACGATATAACCGGACCACCCGACCGCGACAGTGGCGGCGCCCATCGCATATTCGAGGATCAAGTCCCAGCCGATGATCCACGCGAAAATTTCACCCAGCGTGGCATACGTGTAGGTGTAACTGCTGCCGCATACGGGCAACATCGCTGCCAGCTCCGAATAGCAGAGGCCGACGAACGCGCACGCAATGCCACCGAGTACGAATGACAGGATGATGCTCGGGCCGGCGAATTGCGCCGCGGCGGTGCCGGTGAGAACGAAGATGCCGGCGCCGATGATCGCGCCAATGCCCATCGCCGTGATGCTGGTTGCGCCGAGTGTTTTCGATAGTGCGTGGCCTTCTTCCGCGTCGGCGCTTCCTACAATATCGGCGACGGATTTTCGTGCCATGTAGCTCGTATCAGCCATGATGAGTCGTCCCGTTCAAATGGTGTTGGGCACGAGCCGACTCGGTTTGCTTCGGCTCGCGGAGCACGACAAAAACATCTGTTACTGAAGACTAGCGGGTAAAGAAAAGAGAAATAGAAAATTCAGTGTATTCCGAATTAAAAGTAAAGTGAATATTTGATTCTCTCACGCCTGCGGACGAGGCTTTTGTTCGCGTTCTTATGCATTCCTCAAATCTCCACGCGTGCCCCCAACTCAATCACTCGATTAGCCGGCAGCTTCAGATAAGCCGCAACGTTACCCACGTTATGCAACATGACTGAGAACAAACGCTCTCGCCACATCGCCATGCCGCTATCACGAGTGGGCACCAAGGTCGCACGGCTAAGGAAGTAGGAAGTCTCCGCCGGCTCGAATGTCAAACCTTGCGACTTACAAATTTCAAGCGCGCGCGGCAAGTCGACCTCGTCCATGAAACCATACGTGATCGTGACCTGGTAGCAGTCCGAATCTAGCGGGTGCACACTCACGCGCTCACTCGTAGGCACCCACGGTATCTCCTCATTGTTCACCGTCACGAAAACGACACGTTTGTGCAGCACGCGGTTATGCATCAAATTGTTGATCAACGAATGCGGCACGCCATCAGGATCGGGCGATAGAAAGATTGCCGTGCCACCGCATCGCATCGGCGAGTCCTTCAACAACGTGGCCAGATAGGGCTTGAGCGGCATCGTCCCGGCCCTCACGCGCGCTTCGGCGCGCATCATCTCCCAGCCTCGTCCCCAGGTCGCCATGATCGTGTAGATGATCAGCCCGACGAGGAGCGGGAACCAGCCGCCCTGCATGAGCTTCAGCAGGTTCGCGGAGAAGAACGCCGCGTCGATCACGAAGAAAAAACCGGTCGCAAACACGCATAGCAGCCAGTTGTAATGCCACGCGTAGCGAATGACGAAGAACGTCAGGATCGTCGTAATCAGCATCGTGCCGGTGACAGCGATACCGTACGCGGAGCCGAGCGCCGTGGATGAACCGAAGCCGAGCACAGCCGCCACGACGGCGGCCAATAACGTCCAGTTGATGCCTGGCACGTAGATTTGCCCCATTTCCCTTTCCGACGTGTAGACGACATTCATGCGCGGCAGAAAGCCGAGTTGCATCGCCTGCTTCGTCATCGAATACGTGCCGGAGATAACGGCTTGCGACGCGATTACGGTCGCGATCGTCGACAGCACGATCATCGGATACAGCGCCCATTGCGGAAACAGTTTGTAGAACGGATTTTGCAGCGCGCCCGGATCGGCAAGCAGCAACGCGCCCTGCCCCAGATAGTTCAACGCAAGCGCGGGAAACACGAGGCCGAACCACGTCAGCCGGATCGGCCTCGCGCCGAAATGTCCCATGTCCGCATAGAGCGCTTCCGCGCCGGTCAAGGACAGAACGACCGCACCCAAAGCAACGAACGCCAGCCACCGATGATGCAGGCAAAACGCCAGCCCCGCGAGCGGATTGAGCGCGACGAGAATCGCGGGCGCGCGCATCAAGTTGATGACGCCCACCACGGCAAGCACGATGAACCAGAGCACCATCACCGGTCCGAACACGATGCCGATACCGGCCGTTCCGCGCTTCTGCATCAGGAACAATGTGACCAGCGCAACCAGCGTCACGGGAATCACACAGGTCTTGAGAAACGGCGCGGCGACCTGAAGACCTTCGACCGCGCTCAACACCGAGATCGCCGGCGTGATCACACTGTCGCCGTAAAAGAGTGCTGCACCCATGATGCCGACACCCAGCAACATATGGCGCAAGCGCGGCCGCGTGGCAACCGACGACGCAGCCAGCGCCAGCAGCGCCATGATCCCACCTTCGCCGTGATTGTTCGCGCGCAGAATCAACGTGACGTATTTGAGCGAGACGACGATGATCAGCGACCAGACGATCAGCGAGACAATGCCGACCACATTCAGCGCGTTGAGCGACAGTCCGTTGACTGGATCGAACACCGTCTGCAGCGTATAGAGTGGACTGGTGCCGATATCGCCATACACCACACCCAATGCTGCAAGCGCGAGTGCGGGCATCGCCGGCCGCTGATGCCCGCGCCCGCCGGAATGGCCCGCATCGGGCGCGGCGGATACTGACTGGCTCATGTCTCGCTCCAGTTTCGCGTTCTCGCGGTGCAACAATTGGCATAGGCCGATGCACGTGCGGAACCGATTCATGCTTTTGTGAGGCCTCGTTTTTTTCGAGGAGTCGCCTGCGTCCCCACGCAACAGTCAGCGTCGCCGAAGCAACCTCCGTACGAGGAACGGGCGTCCCGTTGCCCTATCGCCGGACGCGCATTCGTATTGTTCTGATGTTTTGCGTACCTGCCTTCCGCGAACGTGACCTGTCTCTTTTCCTGAAGGACGGTGTGCCACTAATTCAACATATACCATCGGCCGATTGCCACGCTACTGATACATGAAGTGGCGACAGATTTATTTCGTCTCCACATACGCGAGGTGCGATCCGTATTACATAAAGCTTTCGATGTGATATGCTCGCCCCTGTCTTTGGGGAGTAGCCGGCTTCTACCCAGAAGCGCCTGCGTCAACATTCTCGGTCGCGCAGACCGTGGTGCAGGTAGCCCTTTGGTTGGCAAGACCATCGACACACCACGCGACCGGTCGGGCGCGGAGGTGTGTCGCGGTTTTCCGCCCGACCTCGAGCCCTCCTCTCATGAATCCTGTCGCAACGCTGTTCCTTGCTTTCGCCATGTCCACCGACGCCTTTGCGGCCGCAATCGGCAAAGGCGCCACGCTCAAACGTCCTCACTGGCGTGAGGCTGTCAGGACGGGACTCATCTTCGGCGTCATCGAAGCGCTGACACCCCTGGTCGGATGGTTCCTCGGCAAAGCTGCAGCGCAATACGTCTCCGCATGGGATCACTGGATCGCGTTTGCGCTGTTGTTGGTCCTCGGCGCCCGCATGGTTTTCAATAGCTTTGTCGCCAAGGAAATCGAGGCGGCGAAACCGTCGACTCATTCGTTCTGGTTGCTGGCGCTGACCGGCTTTGCCACGAGTATCGATGCCATGGCGGTCGGTGCGGGCCTCGCCTTCGTGGACGTCAACATCTATTCCACTGCCGCCGCGATCGGGCTCGCCACCATGACGATGGTCACGATCGGCGTGATGCTCGGCCGTGTCATCGGGCATGTGGCCGGCAGGCGTGCGGAGTTGGCGGGTGGCGTCGTGCTGATCGGTATTGGCAGCACTATCCTGGCTGAGCATCTGAAGATCATCGGCTAGACGGTGGTTGACGGCCGCCGGCTGCTCTCCACCTCTTGCGGCGCGATCGACGACTGGCGCGCGCGCCGCCTGTATCATGGCGGGCTTGCGTCCGACCTGAAGTCCGCGCAAACGCATCCACCCACGACAACCCAGAGGAAGATTGGCATGACGGCCGCAACGCAATTCGATCAGGTTTCCATTGTTAAACGAGCCAACGTCTACTTCGACGGCAAGTGTGTCTCGCACACCGTTCTCTTTGCCGACGGTACGCGCAAAACGCTTGGCGTGATCCTGCCCGGCGCGCTGAACTTCGGCACTGATGCGCCGGAACTCATGGAAGTGCAGGCCGGCCAATGCCGCATCCGCCTCGAAGGCAGTGACGAGTGGAAGACGTATGGTGCGGGCGAGTCGTTTTCGGTGCCCGGGAAAAGCCGCTTCGATATCGACGTGATCGAAACACTCGACTACGTCTGCAGCTATCTGTAAAACGTGTCGCGTCGTACGACATTGGTACGGCGCGCGCATTCAAACGTGTGATTGATGATCGCCGGTTGGGCACGAGCTACAACCCAACCGACGAAGAGACGATTCCGAATCGAAGTTTCCGTTGAGATCAACGGCGCTTCATCTTGATCACTCGCGAAATCTGACCAAGCGTAAAGCCCGTGTTCTGCACGTACTTGGCGTAGTCGATCGGAGCAGTAAACGATTCCTCGGTGACGTACTCGCCCATGTAACGGAATCGGTCAGTCGCTGTTCGGACAAAAACAGGCAGTGGGTCGGTCTGTCGCGCGAGCGTTCGGCCTGCCGCTCGTGCAGCGGCGCTGCCATCGCAGACGATCACATCCGGTGCATACGGGTTGAGATCCTGACGCAATCGCGCAGCGACGACCTTGCCGCCCTTCACGGGCAAGAATGCCTGTTTGCATCCTCCCGTCACCCGATGAATATCTTCCCGAGAATACTCTTTTCCAATATCAAACATGATTTTTCTCCCAAGAATGACGCCTGGCTTTAAAGCAGTGGCATCAAGCGGAGCGATGATATCGGCCTGTACCTAAATCCCTTGTATAAAGCACGAGCTTCTTGATAAAGAAGGCATGCTGGTTGAGCGAAACAGCGAGACATGCGCCACAGATTGACCTGGCTGCATCCGGGACTCGTCGCGCGTTTCGATACGCCGTATTAACAGCATTCACCCTGCGGTTATATACGTTCGTTATACGGTTGATGACAGAATCTCGAGGTGACACCGAGCGAGGTTTCGTAGACGGTTGCCGCAAGCGCTTGTAGGAAGACGCCGAGGTATGTAGAGGGCGAAAACCGCACGAAGTGTATGGATCGCCCAGACGCCGAGGCTATGTTTCTACGAGCGCTTGCGTCAACGTTGCGCTACTGATGACGCGTCATTTATCTCTCACTCACTCCGCCACGCACTGACGCGTCTCGACGCTGCTCAAAATCGCTTCAAAACCCTCGATGGGAATCGGGCGGCAGAAATAATAGCCCTGATACGCGTAGCATCCCGCTGCCGCGAGGAAATCCCGCTGAGCCTCCGTTTCGACTCCTTCGGCGATCACGCCCAAACCGAGGCTGCGCGCCAGTGCCACGATGGTCCTGGCAATCACAGCGTCGTTGGGATCGACGAGCACGTCTCGCACGAATGAGCGGTCGATTTTCAACTGGTCCAACGGCAGGCGCTTCAAATAGGACAGCGACGAATAGCCGATGCCAAAGTCGTCCAGTGCGAAGACAATGCCTTTCGCTTTCAGCGCGCCCATCTTCTCGATGATGTCCTGCACGTTGTCGACCAAGACGCTTTCCGTCAGTTCCAGTTTCAACCTGTCGGGCCGCGCGCCGGTTCGAGCGATGATCGTCAATACGTTGTCCACGAAGTCAGCTTCGCGGAACTGCTGTGCGCTGACGTTGACCGCAATCGTGAGATGCGCCATATCCGGCCGCGCAGCCCATTGCGCCAGTTGCGCGCAGGCAGCCTCCAGCACCCAGCTTCCCAGCGCAAGGATCAATCCGGTTTCTTCAGCCAGCGGAATGAACTCGGCAGGCGGCACGACACCGCGCTGCGGATGCTGCCAGCGCACCAGTGCTTCCGCGCCGGTTACACGAGTACCGACGACCTGCGCCTGATAATGGAGCAGAAACTGATTGTCCTCGATTGCATTGCGCAACCCCGCTTCCAGCGCGGCGCGCTGCACCACGACGGTTTGCATGTCCGGATCGAAGAAACGCACGGCATTGCGTCCTCTTTCCTTGGACTTGTACATTGCGAGGTCGGCCTGCTTGAGAAGCTCGTCGATCGACGCCTGATGCCCTCTGAACACGGTGGCGCCGATGCTCGCGCTAGTGCGGTATTCGATTTTGCCAAGATGATAGGGACTACCCAGAACGGCGAGAATTCTTTCGCCCACGGCCTCCGTCTGGTTGGCCGCCTCCTGCCGGTTCTTGTGCAGGTTGCCGAGCACCACCACGAACTCGTCGCCGCCCACTCTGGCCACGGTGTCGCTCTCGAGCACGCTGTCCGCCAGACGCTGCGCGACTTGCTGCAGCAGTAGATCGCCTTTGTCGTGACCCAAGGTATCGTTCAACGTCTTGAAGTGATCCAGGTCGATGAACAGCAAGGCGCCGCACGCTTCGTTCCGCGCGCTGGCCGTGATTGCCTGCCTCAGGCGATCCAGCAACAGGGTGCGATTGGGCAACCGGGTCAGCGCATCGAAGAAGGCCAATTCCTTGATTCGCTCTTCCGCGATCTTGCGTTCGGTAATGTCGTGATGCGTGCCGACATAGTGACTGACGATTCCGTCGTCGCTCATCACGGCGGAGATCGTGAGCCATTTCGGATACACCTCGCCGTTCTTGCGGCGATCCCAGATTTCCCCTTGCCACCCACCGGCGCGATGAATCGCTTCCCACATCTCCTGGAAGAATGCGGCGTCATGGCGGCCGGAGCGCAGCACGCGCGGTGTCTGGCCCACGATTTCCTCGGCCGTATAGCCGGTGCATTCGGTGAAAGCCGAGTTCACGCGCAGAATGGTGGCGCTCGCGTCGGTGATCATCATCGGCTCCATCGAGTCGAAGGCGACAGCGGCAATTCGCAGTTCAGCCTCGACCTGTTTGCGCTCGGTAATGTCGCGGCCGCTCGTGCGAAAGCCGATGAACTTGCCCTTGGAATCGGTAATCGGAACCCAGGACGCGGACAGCCACATGAGCGAGCCGTCCTTGCGAACGCAGCGAAACTCGAGGTCGTCGCCGCGCAAGCCTTGTAGTGCCTTCTGAAACTCGGGTGCAACGCGGGGAATGTCCTCGGGACAAATCACGGTGCCGGCAAAGTCCGGCATTGTCATGCACTCGTCGACGGTATATCCGATGTACGCCTCCACCGCCGAATTGATCCAGCGCGGCTTGCCGTCGGGTCCCCACCAGATTTCCCAGTTGACCGTACAGTCGGCAATCGCGCGGAATTTCTCTTCGTTCTCGCGCAATTCTTTTGTCATTGCCGAGGCAAGCCGCATCGCGCGGCCGCGGCCGGTCATCATCAGCCAGGTGAGCAGCGCCAGCAACAGGCTGAGGCCTGTGCCGGTGCTGGCAATCGGGAGCGCGGCGTTGCGGCCGAAGCGAGCCTTGAAGTCGTCCTGGGCGCTCATCGACAGTGTCCAGTCATGTCCGCCGACAACCAGATATTCGTTGGCCGACATATCCGCAGCCAGATGATGACCGGGCGCCTCAGGCGTTTTGTGCAACAGCGCGGCGGCCGACGTTTCGACGCCATCGTATATAGCGATCGTGAGGCCGGGCGGTTGCTCGCCGTACAGGCTGGCAATGACATCGTGCATGCGGAACGAGGCATAGACCCAGCCGACCAGGTGCGCGCGGCGCTGGGCGACGCTATCTTGCGGCTGGCCTCGTGCGTAGATCGGCAGGTACATGATGAATCCGGGGCGAGCATTGCCGGCGTCCACCGACAGACGGACTTTCCCGGAAAGGGTCGCCATGCCGGAATCGCGCGCCTGTTCCATGGCGCGCCGCCGCACAGGATCGGCCCATGCATCGAAACCGGGCGCCGCCCGATTGATGCCGACGGACGGCTCGCGCTGGATGATGGGCGCGTAGTTCTCGCGCGAGCCTTTGGGCTCGATCGCGTAGTCGGGCAACCCTTGCCGGCGGAGAGCCGCAATATGCTCGACCTTCTGCGTCGCCGGCACCCATGCGACGATGCCGATGGCCTGGATACCGGAGAAGTTGGCGTCGAGATTGAGCGTGCCGACGTAGTCGCGGAACTGATCGCGGTCGATCTCTCCACTAGCGGCGAACAGGCTTTGCACGCCGCGTAGCAGGAGTTCATACGTGCCCATGCGCTGCTCGATCCGGCTGACCGCATCGCCCATGGAATAGTTGAACTGGGATAGCAGTTCATGACGGGCGGCTTCCCGCTCATGGTCCCAAAGCATCCACGTCACGCTGAGCGCCGCGGACAGGACCAATAGCGGAAGCAGGACGAGGCGCGCCCAGTTCACGGCTGCGTCTTGAAATCGACCATCGAATCGGCGAGGTCAGGTTTGAAATATTTCTCGAAGATGCGCCGAACCGTGCCGTCCGCGCGCATCTCATTCACCAGGGCGCGCCACTTTTCGCGCTCGGCCGGCGGCAGTGCCTTCTTCGACATGATGAGGCCGTGACGAACGGCGGGGTCGTCGAATTCCACGATGGTGGTCACGTCGCGGATTTTCTTTTCATCGATCGCAGGGTAATCGAAAGGCTCGATGATCATGCCTTGAATGCGCCGGAGAATGAGCGCCTGATACAGCGGATCCAGACCGCCGGCCTGGCTGACGCGGTTTTCGGCCGACAACTTGTCGACCAGACGGTTGGCCGACTCACTGTAGCGGAAGCTGCGGATCACGCCGAGCTGAAACTGGTCGTTGTGCTCGAAATCGGATAAACGATGGATTCCAGCGTCCTTGCGCACCAACAGATAGTACTTGTTGCTGAAGTACCAGGCGAAATCCGCGTACTCATTACGCTCGTCGTTGGCAATGCCCGACAGGCTGAAATCCAGTCCGCCGGATTCAATCAGCTTCCAGATCCGGGCCCGCGACATCAGGCTGACTCTGATCTGGCAACCGCTGCGGCGGATCAACTCGTCAGCGAAGTCTTTGTCGATCCCGGTGTCCGTGTCGACGGAATAGAGCAGACCGTGATCGTGTAAAGCTAGCGTAAACGAACGCGAACATTCGGGACCCGCGGCCATAGCGCTACCCATGCAGCTTAGCGCCAGTAGCAAACCCCCGAGGCAATGTCGAATCACAGTGTCTCCGTCGTACGAAGATGACTTGAGTACCACATTCAATTTTCCCAGCAATGACGCCGGCGACGCGGTCCTGCTATTGGGTCACTTTTGAATGCGGCTAATTAGATGCCATTTTTTTGCGGACTGGCCAGCATACACCTGTCCGGCCGGGACAGCGGAACATTCAAACCGTAGGCGCTCTTCTCGCAATATCGGCAATGCGCTGCAGTTCTTGAGGGGATGGTTGTTATTTTTTGAGTGGAAGCGGATTCTATCGGTTTGGAGAATTCCGATGATCAGACGGCTGCTTACGATTACCGCGGTATTAGCGGGCGTTGTCATGGCGACTCCGGCTCGCGCTGACGCAGGTTCCGACAAGGCCGCCATCACGGAACGGCTGCGAGGCTGGGCAGAGGCATTCAACGCCCGCAATGCAGCGGGCGTCTGCGATGTGTTCGCGCCTGACCTGGTTTCAACAGTCCCTGAAGTGCTCGATGGTAACCGGGATACGCTCTGCACGAAGCTCGCCGCGCTGCTGGCGAAGCCCGAGTTGACTCTTCACTACGATAGCCCGGACATCCGCGAGATCATCGTTTCCGGGGATATCGCCGTAGTGCGGCTGTTCTGGACGCTGACAGCACGCAAGGGTGCTGAGCAAAGCGTGACGCACGAGGCAGGGATGGATATTTTTAAGCGGCAACCGGATGGCAGGTGGTCCATCGCGCGGTTCATGTCGTTCAGCACGACGCCGAATAGTGTTCTTCGGTGAGCGTTCGGTTGATGCACGCGCCAACCTGGTGCCGACCGAACCCCGCCCTCCGCCCTCCGCCCTCCGCCCACCAAGCACACTCCACCAACCAATGGCACTATTGCCCCCACCCTGCTAGATTTCTACTCAGCCGAATCATTGATCGGGAGAGTTCGATGGCCGACAGACCGACTTCCAACGCCTCCACATTCCGTTCGCTAGTCCTGATTGCAATCGTCGTGATCGCGCTGGTCGCGGCCTTCGCCTTTACGGCCGGCTGGCTCTCGCCGGGGCGCCTGACGCCGGCGAAGATCGTCAACGGTCTGGCGCCGCCGGGCGGCGCAGCGCTCGGCTTCCGGCGCAATCACGCCAAGGGCATCTGCTTTACTGGCAGCTTCGAATCGAATGGCGGAGCTGCGGCCCTGTCCAAGGCGCCGATGTTCGCGCCTGGCTCGTACCCGGTCACGGGACGTTTCAACCTCGCTACGGCGGATCCCAAAGCGCCGGACGCCACGGTCCGGGTGCGGGGCCTCAGCCTGCGCATCGTCGCGCCGAATGGAAGCGAATGGCGCACGGCGATGATCGACGCTCCCTTCTTCCCGGTCGCCACGCCGCAGGCGTTCTACAGTCTGCTTCAGGCCTCGGCCAACGAGAGCGATCCGAACGCCATGAAGAATTTTATCGCCGCACACCCGGAGTTCGGCACGTTTGTCGGGTGGGCCGGCAGCGCGCCGTGGACGGCCTCGTACGCGCAGGACCGGTACAACAGCCTCAATAGCTTCATCTTCACCAATGCCGCGGGAGAAGACCAGGCCGTGCGCTGGTCCTTCGTGCCCACCGCGCAGCCCGAGGCGGTATCGCCTGACCAGTTGAAGACGAAAGGCGCCGACTTCCTCGCCGCGGATATCACGCAGCGGGTGCAAAGCGCGCCGCAACGCTGGACTTTGGTCGTCACCGTCGCCAATCCCGGCGACCCGACCGCTGACCCCAGCAAAGCCTGGCCGGAAGATCGGCGCAAGGTAGACGCGGGGACGCTGGTGGTCAACGCCATCGAGCCCGAGGCCAACGGGCCGTGTCGCGATCTCAACTTCGATCCCACCGTCCTGCCGTCGGGCATGCACGTCTCGGACGATCCGTTTCCGGCCGCGCGCTCAGCCGCCTATTCCGTATCGTTCAACCGGCGGACCGCCGAGGATAAGGACTATCCGCGCCATCCGGGAGGAGCCACGCCATGAGCCCGATTCACGATCGCTTCACACCGCTGCAACGCGCGCTTCACTGGCTCATGGCGATTTGCATTCTGGCGATGCTGTTCATCGGCGTCGGGATGGTGTCCACTGTTCGCCCGGATTATCTTTCTCTGGTGTCCATCCACAAGCCGCTGGGCATCGTGATTCTCGTGCTGGCGCTGATTCGGCTGGTGGTGAGGTTAACTCGGGGCGCCCCGCCGCTGCCAGCGTCGATGCCGGAACCGATGAAACTCGCCGCGCGCCTGTCCCACCTCGCGTTCTACTTACTGATGATCGGGCTTCCGCTGATCGGCTGGGGCATGCTGTCGGCCGCGGATTATCCGGTCGTGGTGTTCGGAATGCATTTGCCGTCCATCCTGCCGCATAGCAACGGTTTGCACACGCTGCTGTGGAACGCGCATAGGACGCTCGCGCTGTGCTTCTTCGCGCTGATCGTGCTGCACCTGGCGGCGGCGCTTCTGCATGCGCTAGTGAGACGTGACGGTGTGTTCGAAGCGATGGCGCCCTGGTCGAAACGGTGAGATGTACGCCTCCTGAAACGATGCGGGCGACCTGAACAGGCCGCCCGCATCAAACCCTCTCGTGTTACCGCATCGCCACCTTTACCGCACCTTCCCCTGTTTCCACGCAGTCAGCAGTTGGTCGTACTTGACTGTCTCGCCTTTCGGCTTCTCGTTCGCCAGCTTCTTCCACGGTGCGTGCTGATCCGACAGCCATTTCGCCGGATCGCTTTCCGGATTCAACTCCGGCGCGCAAACCTTCATCCCCGCGCGCTGCAAACGGGCCAGCACCTGGTCCATTTCCTTCGCCAGATTGTCCATTGCGGCTTGCGGCGTCTTTTCGCCGGCGACGGCCGTCGCGACGTTCTTCCACCACAGTTGTGCCATCTTCGGATAATCGGGCACATTGTTGCCGGTCGGCGTCCAGGCGACGCGCGCCGGACTTCTATAGAACTCGATCAGTCCGCCGTACTTGTCCGCGTTCTTCGTAAAGTAGTCGCTATGAATATCGGAATCGCGGATGAACGTGAGACCGGTAATCGACTTCTTCAGCGAGACGGTTTTGGACGTGACGAACTGCGCGTATAACCACGCGGCGGCACGCTGGTTCGGCGGCGTCGACTTGAAGAAGGTCCACGAACCGACGTCCTGGTAGCCGTTCTGCATGCCGTCCTTCCAGTACGGACCGTGCGGCGATGGCGCCATCCGCCACTTCGGCGTGCCGTCCGCGTTGGTCACGTTGCCGGGTTTCAGCATCGAAGCGGTAAATGCGCTGTACCAGAAGATCTGCTGGGCGATCTTGCCTTGCGCCGGTACCGGTCCCGCTTCGTTGAACGTCATCCCCGAGGCTTCGGGCGGCGCGAACTTCTTCAGCCAGTCGATGTATTTGGTGGTCGCGAACACCGCGGCTGGACTATTCGTGCCGCCGCCGCGCGAGACCGACGCGCCCACCGCATGGCAGCCGTCCGGCGTGACACGCACGCCCCATTCGTCGACCGGCATGCCGTTCGGAATGCCCTTGTCGGCTTCGCCCGCCATCGACAGCCACGCATCGGTAAAGCGCCATCCCAACGACGGGTCTTTCTTGCCGTAGTCCATGTGCCCATAGACTTTTTCGCCGTCAATGTTCTTGACGTCGTTCGTGAAGAATTCGGCAATGTCTTCATACGCGGACCAGTTCACCGGCACGCCGAGATCGTATCCGTACTTCGCCTTGAACTTGTCCTGCAGATCCTTGCGCGCGAACCAGTCGGCGCGGAACCAATAAAGATTGGCGAACTGCTGGTCGGGCAACTGATAGAGCTTCTTGTCCGGCGCGGTCGTGAAACTGGTGCCGATGAAGTCCTTGATGTCGAGACCGGGGTTCGTGTACTGCTTGCCTTCGCCGGCCATATAGTCGGACAGCGGCATGATCACGCCATAGCGGTAATGCGTGCCGATCAAATCGGAATCGGAAATCCAGCCGTCGTAAATGCTCTGACCGGATTGCATCGAGGTCTGCAGTTTTTCGACGACGTCGCCTTCCTGGATGATGTCGTGCTTGACGGAAATGCCGGTGATTTCGGTGAACGCCTTGGCAAGCGTTTTCGATTCATACATGTGCGTGTCGAGTGTTTCGGACACCACATGCACCTCTTTGACGCCGGCCGACTTCAGCGTCGCTGCGGTATCGATGAACCACTTCATCTCGTCCATCTGCTGCTGCTTCGACAGCGTGCTCGGCTGGAACTCGCTGTCGACCCACTTCTGCGCTTCGGGCGTGCCGGCGATCGCTGCGTGGCTCGTCAAGCCAGTCGCGACGACCCCTGCCACGGCGAGCGTGACGATTCGTCTCCTCTGTTGCATGGCTTTCTCCTGTGTCTCCGCACCCCTTGGATCAACTGCCGAGGTCCGCCCGGGGCATCAACGGAACCGGTCTGTCCAGATACGCAAACCTTCAGGACGCAACGCTGTTCATCCTTTCCACATAACGATCAGCAGCACGAGCATCGATGCCGCGAAACCGGGCCACGCGCTCGCGCGTTCCGCGCTGATGCCTATCCACGCGAGATTGATGTACGCCGCAATCAGCAGTCCGATAAAGAGCCGGTCGCCACGCGTGGTGCCGATCGGCAGAAAGCCTTTGCGTTCGACCGTGGGCGAGCGGATTTCCCACACAGTCATACCCGCCAGCATCACCACGACGCAGCCGAAAAAGACCGCCACTTCCGGTGTCCAATACATCCACGTCAGCATCAGACTCTCCCCATCGCAAAGCCCTTCGCGATGTAGTTCCGCACGAAATAGATGACGAGCGCGCCGGGCACGATGGTCAGCACGCCCGCCGCCGACAGCACGCCCCAATCCATCCCCGCCGCCGATACCGTGCGCGTCATCACGGCGGCAATCGGCTTGGCGTTGACGGTGGTGAGCGTACGCGCGAGCAGGAGTTCGACCCAGCTGAACATGAAGCAGAAGAACGCGGTCACGCCCACTCCCGACTTGATCAGCGGCAGGAAAATCTTGATGAAGAAGGCCGGGAACGTATAGCCGTCGATGTAGGCGGTTTCGTCGATTTCGCGCGGCACGCCCGACATGAAACCTTCGAGAATCCACACCGCGAGCGGCACGTTGAACAGCATGTGCGCGAGCGCGACCGCGATATACGTGTCCATCAAACCCACGCTCGAATACAGCTGGAAGAACGGCAGCAGGAACACCGCGGGCGGCGTCATCCGGTTGGTGAGCAGCCAGAAGAACATGTGCTTGTCGCCGAGAAACCGATAACGCGAGAACGCGTACGCGGCGGGCAGTGCGACCAGCACCGACATCACCGTGTTCATCAGCACGTAGATGATCGAGTTGATATAGCCCCAGTACCAGGACGAATCGGTGAAGATGACCTTGTAGTTGTCGAGCGTCACGTGATGCGGCCAGATCGCGAACGCCGACATCGTCTCTTCGTTCGTGCGCAGCGAGATCGACAGCATCCAGTAGAGCGGAATCAGCGCGAACAGGATGTACACCGTCAGCACGACGACGCGCATCCAGCGGTTATTGCGCATAGTCGTCTCCCGTGGTTGCCGGGCCGCCTTTACCCACGCGCTCCATCCAGTTGTAGAGAATGAAACACAGCAACAGGATGATCAGGAAGTAGATCAGCGAAAACGCCGCCGCCGGGCCGAGGTCGAATTGGCCGACCGCTTTTTGCGTCAGGTACTGCGACAGGAACGTGGTCGAATCGCCTGGGCCGCCGCCCGTCAGCACGAACGGCTCGGTATAGATCATGAAGCTGTCCATGAAACGCAGCAGCACGGCGATCATCAACACGCCGCGCATCTTCGGCAGCTCGATATAGCGGAATACGGCGAAGCGGCTTGCGCCGTCGATTTCGGCGGCCTGATAGAACGCGTCTGGAATCGCGCGCAAGCCTGCATAACAGAGCAGCGCGACGAGCGGTGTCCAATGCCAGATGTCCATCACGAGCACCGTGATCCACGCGGCACCCGGACTGGCCGTGTAGTTATATTCGATGCCCGCGTGATTGAGGGCATAACCGAGTAGACCGATATCCGGCCGCCCGAAAATCTGCCAGATCGTGCCGACCACATTCCACGGAATCAGCAGCGGCATGGCCAGCACGACCAGCGACGCCGACGCGCGCCAACCGGACGCGGGCATCGCCAGCGCAAGGCCGACGCCGAGCGGAATCTCGAACAGCAGCACGCAGGCGGAGAAGATAATCTGCCGCCCGAGCGCGCCGCGCAGGTCGTCGTCGTTGATGATTGCGCGAAACCATTCGGTGCCGACGAACACATGCTGCGTCGGGCTGATGATGTCCTGCACCGAATAGTTGACCACCGTCATGAGCGGCAAGATGGCGGAAAACGCGACGCAGATGAACACCGGTACGACCAGCAGCCAAGCCTTCTGGTTGACGGGCTTGTTCATCGCGTGATCCTTTCATCGTTGCTGAAGAACACGGTTTCCGCTGTGGCGAGCTTCAACCAGACCGCGCCTTCGTCGACGCGTAGATGCGGTTCGACCTTGGCCCTGAAGACGTGGCCATCGCATTGCGCGGTGACCAGTTGGTAATTGCCGAGTTGCTGCACACGCAGCAGGTGTGCTTTCACCGCACCGGGTTCACCATCGCTCACCACACGCACGAACTCCGGGCGAATGCCGAGCGTCAGCGTGCCGTTGGCGTGCTTCAGCGTTTCGAGGGTGGGCGAGTCGAGTCGCAAGTGCTGCGTGCCGATCTTGATGCCGTCGGCGTTCAGCTCGATCGGGCAGAGATTCATCCCCGGACTGCCGATGAAGTAGCCGACGAACGCATGATCGGGTCGCAAAAACAACGCACCCGGATCACCCTTCTGCACAACGCGGCCGTTCGTCATCACCACGACTTCATCCGCGAAGGTCAGCGCCTCGACCTGATCGTGCGTCACGTAGATCAACGTCAGCTTCAGTTGCTGATGAATCTTCTTCAACTGGCGACGGAGGATCCACTTCATATGCGGATCGATGACGGTCAGCGGTTCATCAAACAGGATCGCGGCGACGTCCTTGCGCACGAGGCCGCGTCCCAGCGAGATTTTCTGCTTCGCATCCGCCGACAGATTGTTCGCCTTGCGCGGCAATTCACGCGTCATGTCGAGAATTTCCGCAACTTCGTGAACGCGCTGTTTCACGTCGCGTGCCGACATTTTCCGGTTGCGCAGCGGGAACGCGAGGTTGTCGAACACGCTCATCGTGTCGTAGATCACCGGGAACTGGAACACTTGCGCGATGTTGCGCTCGCGCGGGCTCTTCGCTGTGATGTCGCTTCCGTCGAACAACACCTTCCCTTCCGACGGCGTCACGAGCCCGGATACGATGTTCAACAGCGTGGACTTGCCGCAACCCGACGGCCCGAGCAACGCATACGCGCCGCCGTCTTCCCAGACCATGCTCATCGGTTGCAACGCGTAGTCGTCGAGCGTGGCGGGGTTGGGGGCGTAAGCGTGCGCGAGATTCTGGAACTCAATGCGCGCCATGAGCGGCCTCCGGGCCAGACACCAGCGTCGTGTCCGCGCCGAACACAAACAGTTCGTCGGGGTCGATGTACACGTCGAGTTCCGTACCGAGATCGATCTGATGCACCCCTTGCAGTTGCGCGACCAGATCGATGCCGCCTTGCCGAGTGTGCAGATGCAGGTAGGTTTCAGAGCCGCTCAATTCGGCCAGTTCGAGCCGGCATGGCACGGCAACGGAGCGCTGCGTCCGAGGCGCGAGTCGCAGATGGCCGGGCCGCACGCCGATGCGGAACGTTTCGTTCGCGCTGACAGCGCGCGCGCTGGCCCGACCGAGCGGCACGTCGATGCCGATCGGCAGGCGCGCGGTGCCCTCGGGGGTGAGATCGCTGGCGAGCATGTTCATCGGCGGGTCGTTGAAGACGGCCGCGACGTCGATATTGGCGGGCGCGTTGTACACATCGAGCGTCGGGCCGTGCTGCAGCACGCGCCCCTTGTCGACGATCGCCGTGTAGCCGCCGAGCAGCAGCGCTTCGAGCGGTTCGGTCGTCGCATAGACGACGGTGGTTTTGCCGTCCGCGAACAACGTCGCCAGTTCGACGCGCAATTCCTCGCGCAGCTTGTAGTCGAGATTGACGAGCGGTTCGTCCAGCAACACCAGCGACGAGCGCTTGACCAGCGCCCGCGCCAGCGCGCAACGCTGCTGCTGGCCGCCAGACAGTTCGCCCGGGCGCCGTTGCAGCAGGTGATCGATATGGAGTTTGGCGGCGACTTCGTGGACGCGCCTTTTGACTTCGTCGGCGGCCGTCTTTTGCAGCTTCAGCGGCGACGCGATGTTGTCGAACACCGTCATGGCCGGATAGTTGATGAACTGCTGATAGACCATTGCGAGGTTGCGCTGCCTGACGCTGACGCCGGTCACGTCGTTGCCGTCGGCCAACACCCGGCCCGAAGCCGGGCGGTCGAGTCCGGCCATCACGCGCATCAGGGTGGTCTTGCCTGCTTGCGTCGGTCCAAGCAACACGTTGATCGCGCCGGGGACAAGCCGCAGATCGACGCCGTACAGGTGCGTCTGAGCGCCCGAAACGACTGTCACCCGCTCCAGTTCCAAGACCAAATCGCTCTCCTTTGTTCTAGTGCGTCTCCGGTGCTGCGGGTGCCTTTTTGTACGTCTTGGGGCGAACGGCAAAGCGCGCCCCTTTTTCTGAAAGGAAATCAAAACAACAGATTCGATGTTCCTTTTTGTTCGTTTACGTTTAAATCGGTGTTAACCATACAATCGGTCGACAATGAAGTTCTCTGGCGTTTACCGTATCGAGAACGATTGCTTTCGTTGAATATTTTATTTCACACCAATCGTAATCTGGGTGTCAGCGTAACAGAATGGCAATCAGTCTGACGGATTGCCTGCTTGCGCCGCGCGAATAAGACGCAGGTTTGATGCGCATGGTCAAATGGGGCTTTTGGGGAGAAATGCATGAGTGCCGTCAACGATCAGGAAGCTGGTGACCGGACCGTCAAGCTCTATTCAGTACGCGACTTTTTCCGCAGGCCCGAGAAACACCAGTTCACGATTTCGCCGGACGGCCGACATCTCTCGTTTCTGACTCGGCACGCGGGCCGTCAGAACATCTTCGTTCAGGAAATCGGCCTCGATGGCTCGCCGCTTGGGGATGCGCAGGCGCTGACCAACGAATCCGAACGCGACGTGCCGGGGCACGCCTGGAAAGGCAACGACCGCATTCTGTTCGTCAAGGACTTTGGCGGCGACGAAAACTTTCACGTGCTGTCGGTGCCGATCCACGGCGGCGAGCCGGTCGACCTGACCCCGTTCGACGGCGTCAAAGCGAGCATCGTCGACGATCTCAGGGACGATGACCGCCATATCCTGATTCAGATGAACCGGCGCGATCCGCAGGTGTTCGACGTGTTCCGCGTCGACGTCGTCACCGGCGCGTTCACCCCGATCGCTGAAAACCCCGGCAACATCATGGGTTGGATGACCGATCACGCCGGGTGCCTGCGCGTCGCGACCGCCTCCGACGGCGTCAACACGACCCTGCTCTATCGCGATACCGAGACCGAACCGTTCCGCCCGATCCTGACGACGAACTTTCGCGAAACGGTGTCGCCGCTGTTCTTCACCTTCGACGATCAGCGTTTGTACGTGCTCTCCAATCGAGGCCGGGACAGGACGGCCATCTTCGAGTTCGACCCGCAAACCGCGCAGGAAGGCGAACTGCTGTTCGAAACCGAACACGTGGATGTGAGCGGACTGGCTTATTCAAAACACCGGCGCGTGTTGACGGCCGCGTGGTATGTCGATGACCGCATGCATCGGCACTTCTTCGACGAATGGGCTCGCTCGATCCACGAGGACCTGGGTCGTCAGTTGCCCGGTCAGGAAATCGCGGTCACGAGCATCACACGCGACGAGTCGCGCGCGATCGTGCACGCTTCGAGCGACCTTTCGCCGGGCTCGATCTGGACATACGACATCGCCAGCCGTCATCTTTCCAGGCTCACTGAGCTCATGCCCTGGCTCGACACCGCGGACATGGCGCGCATGGAACCGATCCGCTTCGTCGCGCGCGACGGTCTGCAGATCAACGGATATTTGACATTGCCGGCAGGCATCGAACTCGGGCAAAAGCCGAAAAGCCCGCTCCCATTGATCGTCAATCCGCACGGCGGACCTTGGGCGCGCGATTCGTGGGGCTTCAACTCCGAAGCGCAATTGCTCGCCAATCGCGGGTATGCGGTCTTGCAGCTGAACTTCCGCGGCTCGACGGGCTATGGACGCACGTTCTGGGAGGCGAGCTTCGGTCAATGGGGCAAGTCGATGCAAAACGACATCGACGACGGTATCGACTGGCTCGTCGCGCAAGGTCTGGCCGACCCCGCGCGCGTGGGCATCTATGGCGCGAGCTACGGCGGCTATGCCGTGCTCGCCGGCGTCGCATTCACACCCGATCGCTATGCGGCTGCCGTCGACTATGTCGGCGTCTCGAATCTGTTCACGCTACTCGAATCGTTGCCACCGTATTGGAAGCCGATGCTCGACATGATGTACGAGATGATCGGCAACCCGCAAACCGAAACGGGCAAGCAGGCGCTGCACGATGCATCGCCGCTATTCTTTGTGGAGCGAATCGTGACGCCGCTATTCGTCGCGCAAGGTGCGAACGATCCGCGAGTCAAACAAGCCGAAAGCGACCAGATCGTGCACGCGCTGCGCGAGCGTGGGATCGACGTCAAGTACATGCTCAAAGACAACGAAGGGCACGGCTTCCGAAACGAAGAGAATCAGTTCGAGTTCTACGAAGCCATGGAAGCCTTCCTCGCGCAGCACTTGGGCGGCCGCTCGGCGGCGTAGCGCCGAAGGATCAGCACCGGCCGGTAGTCGACACCGGCCGGGAAGCTATTCCCCGTGATAGGACGCGAGAAACTCGTCGGACGCCACCTCGTCCGCGAGCGCCCGCAGCGTTGCGGCCGAGTCGCGGCCCAGCACGTCTTCCACGCGATTATTCGCTTCAGCCCACAGCACCAATGCCTCCGAGAGGCGCTTCTTGCCAAGGCGGGTAAGCACGCCGTGCTTTGTCCGCCTGTCTTCGGCGTCCTGACGCAATTCCACCAGTCCATCCCGCACCAGCGGCCTTAGCGCATGCGTTAGAGCCGAAATCTGGATGGCCAGCCGAGCCGCCAGGTCCTGCAAGGTCGGTCCCTGTTCACTGCCGCTGGCGGAGAAGCGTTCAATTTCCGCTATCAGGCCGATCTGGGTGGCTTTGAGGTCGAGCGGCGCCAGCGCCTCGTCATATAACTGGCCCAGTCTGCGCGCGGCGCGCCGCAACGCCGTGTTCGTGCACGCGAGTTCGCCGAGGATATCCCGCTCATCAGTAGCTGGCCGATCCAGATCGTCTGGGTTCGCCAGTGAATCAATTTTCTTTCCCATACGCATAGGATGGTTGAGTACTGCACTGTTGACAAGAGGGCGACGTCCGGTTATATACTTGAGCCCTCAATCATTATAGTTGAGTACCAAACTAATGGAGTCACACATGACCAGTTCACGGAAAGTTGCTGTTGTCACCGGAGCGTCGTCCGGTATTGGTGCTGTCTACGCCGACCGCCTTGCCGCTCGCGGCTATGATCTCGTCCTTGTCGCACGGCGCGCCGATCGCCTGGAAGCGCTCGCTGCGAAGGTATCCGCAGCGCACGGTGCCAAGGTCGAGTCAATTGTTGCGGACCTGACGAATGACGCTGATCTGGCGCGGGTCGAGAAAGTTCTCGCCACCGATCCGGCCGTGCGCGTTCTGATCAACAACGCAGGTCTCGCGCGACTGCGGCCGGTCGGGCAATCCTCCGCGGAGGACACGCGCTCGCAGATCGCGCTCAACATCACGGCCCTCACCCGGCTGACGCAGGCCGCCGTGCCGGCATTCGTGTCGCGAAACGAGGGCGTCATCGTCAATATCGCTTCCGTGCTGGCGATCCACTCAATGCCCGTCAGCGCCGTCTATAGCGGTACCAAAGCGTTCGTTCTGCAATACAGCCGTGGACTCCAGCAGGAACTCGCGGAGACTGGCGTGAAGGTGCAGCTCGTCCTTCCGGCATCGACCGCAACCGAAATCTGGGACGAATCCGGCATCCCACTTTCGGCGCTGCAGAAAGAGTCAGTGATGACGACAGAGAACCTGGTCGATGCGGCTTTGTCCGGATTCGATCAGGGCGAAACCGTCACGTGGCCATCAGTGGCCGACGCGAGCCTGTGGGATACCTACGACACTGCGCGCTCGGCATTGTTTGCCGCAACGCAGGTCGGCAAGCCGGCCCCGCGCTACAGAATCGGTTGATTGTCTTCGAGAGCGCAAGGGGCTTCTGACCAGTGTCTTTCGCCGCAGCTGCGAGGGCGCTGGCCAACCCGGCAGCAATTCTCTGGGACCATGCCGATTTACAGTCCTCTCAAGAACGCAACTAGCAGGTCATTCACTTCGGCCGACCGTTCGCGCTGAATCCAGTGGCCCGCTCCATCGAGAATATGGGAACCACGCAATCCGGGCAGCACGCGCGTCAGATTCTCGATGCGAGCCTGCGAGCCCGGAAACTTGAGAACATCGTCTCTCGCGCCCGCCACGAACATCGAAGGCTGCCGGATCACGGCCCCTCGCCATGCGGCCATCAGTTCCGACGAGCGTCGAATGCCGCGGTACCAGTTCAGTCCGCCTCTAAAGCCGGTGCGCGCGAACTCGCCCGCTAAGTATGCGATCTCTTCGCTGGTCAGCCAGCCTGGCAGCGTCTCGGGGTCAACCGTGCTGTCGAGAAAACCTGCACCGGGCGCCAGTATCCCTGCCACAACGCGCTCGGGTCCATCGCCCGACATGCTGAACGTGATCCGTCGAATCGCGGCTTCGGGGTCGGCCTCGAACTCGCTCTCGGCCACACCGGGCGTCTGAAAATACTGCATATAGAATGTTCGTATTCCTTGACGATCCAGTGCACTGAGCAAATCCTCCGGCGCAGGCGGATAAAACGGCACGCTCATGCCGACAACGGCACGGAACAGATCCGGCCGCATCATCGCCGCGTTCCAGGCCACCGGCGCACCCCAATCATGGCCGACGATCACCGCCTCGCTCTCACCCAACACGTTGACGAGTTCGACCATGTCGCCGACGAGATGCAGCATGGTGTACGAGTCCGCATCCGGCGGCGCATCGGTGCCGCCATAGCCGCGCATATCCGGCGCGACGGCACGGAACCCCGCGGCGGCGAGCGCCGCCAACTGGTGTCGCCAGGAGTACCAGGACTCCGGAAAGCCATGACATAGCAGCACAAGCGGGCCGCGGCCCTGGCTGGCTACACGCATGCGCAGTGCGCCCACCTGCAGCGTCTCGAGGCGAAGTTCGTCCAAGGTCTGCTCCATGAGGTCAGTTTAGAGTAGCAAGCAACGCTGGCAGCCTGGCGGCCGCCGCCGCGGCCTTGGCCCCGCTCTCCTGCAACAAGTCGAGCTTGGCGGTGTCGTCGGGCCGCATGCCACGCATGATCGCGTTCTGGCTGTTCAGCCGGCATTGCGACAGCCAGGCGTTCAAACCCGCGTTCTGCCGCCAGCTCGTCATGTTGGCAAGGGTCACCGCCCACATGCGTAGCCAGTCTATCGGATGCTCGGGGCTGGGCACGAGGCGGCACAGCGCGTTCTGCTCGGCCGTATCCGCGACATGGCTCTCGACATACGCGATCAGCGCGGCGCTGAACACCGGTTGGCACCAGCGCACCATCAGCAGATTGATCTGGTCGCCGTCGAATATAGGCAGCGCGGGCGGCATCTGGATCGCGCGGGCGGAGCAGTCGATGTAGAGCGTATCGGGATCGGCAGGTAGCGAGCCTCCATCGAGCGTGATCTGCGTCGACTGCACCGATTGCAGATGACCGAGACGCACAATGTCTTCAATGCGCCGGAGTTGTTCCAATTCCGCTTGAGAAATGATGGCGCATCGGTACATGCTGGGTTCGACTGCCTTGTCGATGCGCACGAGCAGGCCGCGCTGCTCCAGCCTGGCAAATAGATCGGGGATCGAAGTCGCCTCGGCAATGGCTTCGAACTGACCGATGGTGCTGCCGATCGTCCGCTCCAGCTTCTCCGCACCGGGCTGCGTGTTGGCGCGGTCCAGCAGCCACGCATCGCGCGGCATGATCCAGCGGATACGTGGCGGCGCCACTCCGTTTTGCAGCAGCCAGAGGCAGGCATCCATTCCGGTTTTACCGGAACCGACCACCGTATAGCAGGCATGCGGACCTTGTATGTCGGGTAGCCGGTTCAACGGAATGCAATTCACGTCTGCTGCAACCGTGTACTTGGGAGGATGCGTCGACGGCACTTCTGTCCGCGCATGAGTGGCGTTCACGAGTTTCCTGCGCGCAACGACTTGCCGTTCGTCGCCATTCATCAACGACTTGAAGTGATGCGTGCCGCCTACGCCCGCGCTGTATTCGCTCATTGGAAACCATTGAACGCGGCCCGAGGGCAAGAAGCGCTGCCGCATCACCTGGTCGAAATGGCTCAGCACTTCCGCGCCGCTCGCCAACTCGTACATGCCTATGTTCAGGCCAGTCTCGTCTTTGGTCCAGGTGCTCAGCTCGCGCGAGTTCACGCCGTAAAAGGCGGACGGCTGGTGCAGACCGACGAATGGATAGGCGTCGTTCCAGTGACCGCCGGGACGATGGTGTCTGTCAACCATCACCACGTGGGCATCGGTCTCGCTGAGCAGCGTGTCGACGAAGGCCATGGCAGTCGCGCCCGCGCCGATGACGAGGTAGTCGGTTTCGATCGGTTGAGTGTCCATTGTCTCTCGCTCCCGATGCGTTCTACGGCGGCAACGCATTGCCGATGAATCATGTCGGTGCCGTATGTAAGCGCTCCAGCGAATCAATAAACCTCAATCGATCATTTTGCCGAGTTGCCCATTCGCCCACCTCAAGGGGATACCCGCACGCGTAGCTCGATGTTGATCCGCTCATGAATGGCCTCGCAATGACGAACGAGCGCGGGACGCGAGAGCACGTACTGTTTCAGCGGCGTGTCGATCTCTTAGAAGTAGATGTTGGCGACAAAGCCATAGATCGCCGCGTCGACGGCGGCAGGCTCGGGTCCAAAAACAAATCCGTCGTCGCCGAGCAGATCCGCCACGACACGCAGATCGTCGATACCTCTCGCATAGACCTGCTCCGGCTCATAGCGGCCAATGCCTTGATAGTGATACCGCAACCGGTTGTATTCGCGCGCGGCTTCGAGATCGCTCGCGCTCACGTCTGCGTGCGTTGCGAGAATGGCGTCGCGGAAAGACGGCCAGAAGCGGTCGTCGCGCCAGCGTGAAAAGCTCATCGGCCAGTACAGGTCGTCGAGCGTTCGCCGGACCAGAAAGTCGAGATTCAATTGCCCCGGCGAGAGCGCGTGGTCGATGCCTAGATCGTATCGACGCTTTAAATGCACGATGATCCGGTCGCTATCGCCAATCGTTTCTTCACCGTCGACCAGATACGGCAACTGTCCGCGCGGTGCAAGGCTCGTGTCGAGGATGTGACGATGCTCGAAATCCATCCCGCACAGACGCATGAACGCGAATACCTTGAGACCGAAGGGATTGTTGTCGGCGACGCCAAACAGGTCGGGATACGAATAAAGCGTCAGCATGAGGCGCTCCTCGCCAGGGGCCGTCACTCTACGCGGAAGTCGCTACTGCGGCGCGCGGAAGTAAGCGGGTACGATGCTCCCAAGCTTACTCGACTCGCGGCTGAACGTCATGTAATCGGCGTGTGCGTCTCGTGCGCGCGCGAAGACGATATCGACCTGATCGGCTTTTTTTCCAGGCGCCGTACACAAGCTCCCGAACTCAGTGACCCAGACCGCTCTTGGCGAGTTGCTGCTCCACGAACTGGGCAAACAGTGAATGCAAATGTGTCGTCGGGTGAAGGTCGTCGGCGAACATGTACGTCTGGTCCGCGTTAGAGCTCACGTACGTAGGCGGCGAGCACAGCAAGGACGTATTATCGGGCGTTTTCTTGGGGTCGCAGGCCTGCGCCGTGTTCGACACGGTAAAGCCATTGGCCTGAAAGTTCGCAATGATCCCGTTCAACCACGTATAAGCATCGATCTGGATGACTTTCGCTTGCAGGCCACCGGTCTGCAACGCGGTGTTCAGGGTATCGTTGAACAGTTGCGATAACTGGGTCAAGTTGGCCCCGCCATCGGACGACGTGATGCCGTCCGGCGAGAGTCCGACATTCGGAAGATTGACAACCACGACGTGCACACCGCCGTTCTGGACGATCTGCCCGATTATCTGAGCGAGGGTGTTGGCCGCGGTCTGCACGGTCGGCGCCGCAGCCGGCAGCGGCCCGGCGCGAAGCACGTCGTTCGCGCCCGCCCAGACGAGCACCAGTTGATTGGCGTTAAAGCTGCTGTGCGCGGCCAGATAGCTCGAAACCTGCTGATTGACAGGCATTTCGACGTTGCCGATCACCGCAGTCAGAAAATCGGATTGGTTTGCCGGCGTCGCAACCGTGGCACCGCCTTCCGCATAACCGAGGCCGCCCTGCGCACTGAGCTTATGCGTAATGTCGATCGTGTATGCGGCCTTTAGCGTGTCGCCGTAGTACTGCGCGACATTCTGAGTCCACACTTGTCCAGGATTCGTCGTGAAACGCCCGCCGCCGACCGCGCTTGCGAGCGGCGCGTAGGTGCCGACGTCGGAAAGACTGTCGCCGAACGAGACGATTTGCAGATTGATGCCGCCTGCCGGTGTGGCTGCGCTGCCGCTATTATTCGAGTCGCCTCCGTGCCCGCCACACGCCGCGAGCAGTGAGATCGCCACGGCAAAAATTGCAGCGCGTACCTTGTCATTTATTCCATGCATCGCAGCGTCTCCCTAACCGGCCGGAGAGCTGTGGCCGCTTTGCGGCTTAACCGCGCGTCGCTCTCCCGATAAGCACTCCATTCAAGCAAAAAGCGTGCGCTGTCGCAGTTGGCATTGCCGGGTTGTCATGCACGCTCTCGAGAGCGGCGGACGACATGAAGCAGTTACGGGGAGTACGACCGTCGTCAATTAAAGGATTCCATATCAATTCAGCGCCGGGATTTTCCGCGTGTGCCTCATGACTTATCGGACACATCTGCCAGCGTAGAATCACACACTCACTTCAAAAAACTCGCTCCCTATTACACACAAAACGGATCCGACATGGAAATCAAGTGGATCGAGGACTTCATCGCACTCTCCCAGTATCAAAGCTTCTCGCGCGCGGCGGAGTTCCGGAATGTCACGCAGTCAGGATTCAGCAGGCGCATTCAGTCGCTTGAGCAGTGGGTGGGCGCGGACCTGATCGACCGCAGCAGTTTCCCTCCGACGCTGACGCCAGCCGGGCAACTGTTTCGTGAGGCCGCGGTCGACATATTGGGCAAGCTGTTCGATACGCGAGCCATCATTCGCATCGATCAACGCATGGCCGGCAAAGGCTTGCAGATTGCAGCGGGCCATACGATCGCGCTGAGTTTCCTGCCGGCCTGGTTGAAGGCGCTGACGGCACGTTTCGGTGAGGTCCGTGCCCGCGTGATACCCACTAATGTCCACGACTCCATTCTGATGCTCGTGAACGGCAACTGCGAACTGATGTTCGCCTATCATCACCCGGAGCTTCCCCTTCATCTCGACCCGATCAGGTATGAGCATGTCACCGTCGGCGTCGATGTACTGCTGCCAGTCTGCCGGCCAAATCCACGTGGTGCGCCCGTCTTCCGGTTGCCGGGAACAGCGGCCCGTCCATTGCCGTTGATTTCGTATACAGAAACCAGCTATTTCGGCCGCTGCCTTGCACTGCTTTTGAGCCGGGTCGACACGACGCCGGCATTGCGGCCTCACTACGAGTCCGATATGGCGGAGGTCCTCAAGAAACTGGTCCTGGAAGGCGAAGGAGTCGCGTGGCTTCCCAAAAGCTCGATCGTCACCGAACTCGACTCGGGCGAGCTGGTGCTCGCGGGCCGCGACACATGGAATCTTGAAGTCGAACTTCGCGCCTACCGTGATGCGTCGAATCGCAATGAGTTTCTCGACACGCTCTGGCGCCACCTTCGCGCCGCGTCACCTGCGGTCGATTAGGGGTTATCCCGCGTTATGCGAGTTTCGCATATCCCCATGCAGGACCCGCATCGAGTCTTTTTCGATCATCTCTATCATCCGTCAATACACAGAAACGCCGCGTCGCTAACGACGTTTTTGCCTCCTGCCAGCGTACTGCGGTCACGTCTGACCCTTGTGCGCATCCCTCGGACTGATGGAAATGAAAAACCGCCTAACTTTCTATATTGTGGTCGGCATGGCGCTCGGCGTGATTGTCGGCTACGTGTGCCACCGGAGCGCCGCCGGTGCTGCGGAAGCGAAGACCATCGCCGGTTACTTCTCGATCATCACCGATATCTTCTTGCGGCTCGTGAAGATGATCATCGCGCCGCTCGTCTTCGCCACGCTGGTGTCCGGTCTCGCCGGCATGGAAGGGACGAGCGACGTGCGCAGAATCGGGCTCAGGTCGGTGGGATGGTTCGTGTGCGCCTCACTGTTCTCGCTCGCGCTCGGCCTCGTCCTTGCGAACGCGCTGCAACCCGGCGCGGGACTGCATATGACGCAGACCAGTTCCGATGTGGCCACGGGCCTCAACACCGCGGGTCTGAACTTCAAGGACTTCGTCACGCATGCGTTTCCCTCCAGCATCATCGATGCGATGGCTCGAAATGACATCCTGCAAATCCTCGTCTTTTCGGTCCTGTTCGGCGTCGTCCTGAGCGCCATCAAAAAGGACCCGCGTGTCACACCGCTGATCGCCGCCATCGATGCGCTCGTACCTACCATGCTGAAGTTGACCGACTATGTGATGCGGCTCGCACCCATCGGTGTTTTCGGCGCCCTGGCATCCGCGATTACGGTGAACGGCCTGGATGTGCTGGCCACGTACGGCAAGCTCGTCGGCAGCTTCTATCTCGGTCTTGTCACGCTGTGGATCGTCCTCATCCTCGTCGGTCATGTCTTTCTGGGCAAGTCGATCTGGAAGTTGCTAAAAGCCGTCCGGGAACCCGCCATGCTCGCCTTCTCGACTGCGAGCAGCGAGGCCGCTTATCCGCGTCTGACCGAGAAGCTCGAAGCGTTCGGTATCGACAAGAAAGTCGTCGGCTTTACGTTGCCGCTTGGCTATGCGTTCAATCTCGATGGCTCGATGATGTACCAGGCGTTTGCCGCGATTTTCATTGCGCAGGCGTTCGGCATCGACATGCCGCTCAGCGCGCAAATCATGATGTTGCTGGTCCTGATGTTGAGCAGCAAGGGAATGGCCGGCGTCGCAAGAGGTTCCGTGGTGGTGGTCGCCGCTGTTGCGCCGATGTTTCACCTGCCCCCGTCCGGCGTGGTGCTGATCCTCGCTATCGATCAGATTCTCGATATGGGGCGAACCGCCACGAACGTGATTGGCAACAGCATCGCGACGGCCGTTATTGCGAAGTGGGAAGCGAAGCGGGCCGTCAAGCAGTTCGCCGATGGTGACAGCGTTGCCTTGGGCCAACTGCAAGGCGAGACGAAATGATCAGCGCAAGCGTGCTGAGCGGGAAGAAGTTCGGCGTGGTGGGCGGCCTGGGTCCACTGGCGAGTGCCGACGTCTTTTTCAAGCTCGTCAAATCGACGCCCGCGTCGAGCGATGCGGAACACGTCGACGTCATTTTCGAACAGCATCCCTTCGGCGGCGCGGTCACGGGTAGCGAAGCGACGACTCAGCGCAAGCTGTACATCTTCGACATGATCAGCAGTTTCGAGAAGCGAGGCGTGACGACCGTCGTACTCCCGTGCTTTCTCAGTCATACGTTCATCGATGAGTTGAAGGCTAACTCGCCCCTGCAGATTGTCGACATGGTCGAAGCCGTGCGCAGCCATGTTCGCAGAAAATTTCCGACTGCGCGGCGAATCGGCGTGCTGACCTCGGACTACACCCGTCGAAAAGGATTGTTTGAGAAGTATTTCGCGGCACCGGAATTTGAAATCATTCATCCCCGTCCACGTGACGGCGTCGACCTCATCACCGAAGCGGTCTACGGCGCGAACGGCGTCAAGAGCGGAAACCTGTCCGGCCGGCCCGTTGCGCTTCTGCGCGAGGCGTGCGAGGACCTCATTGCGCAAGGCGCCAATATCATTGTGCCGGGCATGACCGAGATCGCACTCGTGGCCGAGGAAATGGGTGCTTTCCGAGTGCCACTGATCGATTCGAATCTTGCCTATGCGCAGTACGTGATAGCGGGCGATTACGGTTCGCCCGAATCAATCTTCAAGGTGGGAGTGGTGGGTGGGGTTGGGCCCGCGGCTACGGTGGACTTCATGCAGAAGATCGTACGCAACACGCCGGCGAATCGCGACCAGGACCATATCAGGCTTCTGATTGAACAGAATCCCCAGATTCCCGATCGCACGGAAAACCTGATCGGTGACGGGCCCGACCCGACTATTTCGCTTTACGCGACCTGCAAGAAGCTCGAGTCGGGCGACGCGGACCTCATCGCTATTCCGTGTAACACCGCGCATGCATTTGTCGAACGCATTCAGCCGTATCTCGGCATACCAATCGTCAATATGTTGACGGTGACGGTCCGCCATCTCCGCGAGACGTTTCCGCTGCTTCGTTCCGTCGGCGTGCTGGCAACTTCGGGCACGATCGCAAGCGGCGTCTACGAGAAGGCTCTTGAATCAGGAGGATTGCAGCAAATCGTGCCTCGCGCGGATTTGCAGGCGCGGGTGATGGAAGCGATCTACGGCAAGGAAGGCGTGAAGGCGGGATTTACCACCGGACAGTGCCTGGACGATGTCTGCGCCGCCATTGACGGGCTCATTGCGGAAGGCGTCGAAGTGATCATCCTGGGATGCACCGAGTTGCCGCTTTTATTGCCGCAGAAGAGTTTCGTCGGCACGACCGGCATGCGCGTCAGTCTGGTCGACCCGACCGATGTCCTGGCACAGCAATGCGTGGCCCTGGCAACGGCGGCCGCGGAACGGCCCACTACCCGATCGGAACACCAACCCGGTCAAATTCGCTGACTAACGCGACATACCAACGAACACAGTAGTACTGCCTGATGACGTCGACATGCGACGTCTTTCTTTGCGCTGTTAAATCCTTATAGGACACTGGACATGAACACCAAGACTACCCTTCAACAGGCTGCCTGTCTGCGTAAGTCGAGCACAACGCTAGCCGCTGTGCTTCTGGTATGCGCCGGTTCCTTGTACGGCACCAGCGTTTGGGCTGCGGACACCACCTCTGAAAACGCGGCCGCTACCGATGCGGCAAGCCCGGCCGCCGCCTCGCCGCGGATTCTCGTTTTGGCGACCGGCGGCACGATTGCCGGCACAGCCGACCCGCGTTCGGCCATTGGTTACAACTCGGGCAACGTCAAAGGTCAGGAACTGGTTCAGGCGGTTCCAGGCATTGAGAAACTCGGGAGCATCACCTCTGAGCAGATATCCAATGTCGGATCGCAGGATATGAACGACGAGATCTGGTTCCGGCTCGCGCGCCGCATCCAGGAGGCCTTCGATCGAAATGAAGCGGATGGGATCGTGATCACCCACGGCACGGATACGATGGAAGAAACGGCATTCTTCCTGCAAAACGTCGTGCGCTCGGATAAGCCGGTGATTCTGGTGGGGTCGATGCGGCCCGGCGGATCGACGAGCGCGGATGGCCCCAACAATCTCTACGAAGCCGTGGAAGTAGCAGCGAGTCCGAAAGCGCGAGGTCGAGGTGTGATGGTGGTCATGAATGATCAGATCCACGGGCCGCGCTGGATTACCAAGACCAACACGACAGCCGTGCAGACTTTTGCTTCGCCGAACGCGGGTGTAATCGGCTATGTAGATCCGGCCAGCATTCGTTTCGTCGCGCCCGCGCCTGCTCTTGCCTCGACACGCGATACCCTTGGCTTGCCGGCAAATGGCCGTCTACCGCGTGTGGAAATCGTCTATGCGCACAGCAACATGGACGGAGCGCAGATCGATCACGCTATTGCCGATGGAGCCAAAGGTATCGTGCTGGCGGGCGAAGGCGATGGCGATGCATCCAAGGAGGCGCTGGCTGCTCTCGACCGGGCGGCGAAAAAGGGCATCGTGGTTGTCCGCTCGACGCGCGTGATGTCGGGGTTCGTCAACAGAAACGTGGAAGTCGAGGACGACAAGCGTGGTTTCGTCGTCTCGCTCGATCTGAATCCACAAAAGGCGCGCTTGCTCACCCAGTTGCTGATCGCGAACGGTACAACCAATCCCGCCAAAGTCCAACAGGCGTTCTCCGGCACGTTTTGACGGGGGTGCGCGGCACGAGCCAATCTTGGACGGCCAAGCGGCCGTCTTCGATTGGCGAGCCGTGACAGCCGATCCGCTCGTTAGTCTCGCGCCCTGTCGATCGCGCTGACAGCCAACTCCCGCGCAAGGTCCGCGTACAGTTCGGCCCACTTGCCTATCAAACTGGGATCATCGGTCAGGAAAAGCGGGTGTTCGGCCCAGGCGCTGACATCCGCACCTTTCCAGGCCATTTCGAATATCCGCAACTCCTCATCCTCGCTGACGCCGACGTCGACCAGTTCGCCGAACGAGGCGAGGTTGGACAGCGACACCTCATGGGCCGCAATGCCGTGGATAGCACCCAGCGCGCCGGTCGCCCGCTTTCGAGCATCGTCGCGGCCACCGGCAAACAGGAACACGATGCTTTCGTCGTGCGCGTTGTTGAATACCGCCCGATACAGCGAGGTTTTGCAGCGATGGCTCAGTTGCGTGCCCATGGTTGCCCCCGGTTCCGAAAACTGTTCGTCGTTTTGCTCCGCCGCCTGGGTCCCGCTGATTGGCGTCTCCAAACGCTGCTGCCGGTCGCGGTATCTGTCGCTGCTCCAGTACAGGTAAATACCGCACACGACCAGGCAGGCCACCGCGAGAATCCCGACGCCCCCAAGTATCGCCAGATCCGCATGCGCCATTTCAGGCCTCCTCTAGTCTCGCGCGTGCCTCGCCCGCCATTTGCTGGACCATGCCGGCACGCCATCTATCAGAATACGGCGGCCCCGCTCGATTTTTTAAACCGTCCCACGCACGAAGCGGACGTGGGCGGCGAAGAATCGGTCCGCTCGCACCGCCGACGTGGCCATGATCCGCGAGCGTAGGGACGATGCTTCGAGTATCTGATGGGAGTTGTTATTGATCAACAGAGCACACCTCTCTATTGACCAATCGGCCCCGCTATAGGACGCTAATAGGCTGACGGCAGTGCACCGGACGGCTGTCACGCCCGCTCCGATCTTCCGAAACTGCGCCTCCGCATACGCCGGGCCTAGGTCGCGGCAACAAAGTCCAGCGGCTCCTTTTGCAGTTCAGCCGCGATGAAGTCGACAAATGCGCGGCCCGCCAGACGGGTGGCTCGGTCACCGGCCTCGTCTACGATGTAAAGACAGACCATATCGAAACGGTCGTTTCTTCTGCACCGCTGCGGCCCGACTCGGATCAATGAACGTCAACAAGGCTCGGCGGCATGCGCAAGCTCTCGCGCATGCCGTCCACCGCATCTACACACCAGCCAGCGCCGGCAGATCCACCTCATACGAAACGCGTTCGCGCCAGCTACTCATCTCTGGCTGATGAACCACGCGACTCTGACGCGGCGCGCTTTCGACACGTCTCGGCAATGGCGCCGGATAACGCGCACGTTTCTTCTCCAGAATGGCCTGGCTCAAAAACTCAGCGCTGTAGGCATTCAACAAGTGCGCATGATGCGCTTCGATATAAGCGGCAATCTGCGCCTGTTCGCCTTCGATCATGGCCAGTAACGCCAGCGTCTGCGCATCCCAACGAAAGCGCAGGCCGAGTTCGTCGAAAGCGGCGTTATAGGCGCACAACTGCGCCTGGATTTCGGCATGGTGCACGCTGTCGCCAGCGTCGAATTGCAAGGGGTTCATGGTCGTCTCCATCAGGCAGTTGGCATGACCAAAGAGTAGAAGAGCCCATGAATAAACAATAGTTAAAGTTTTTTCGAAAAACGATAGTGTTTTGTTTATATATTGGTTTACCCCAAGTAGCCTCAGGAGCCAGATCTGCGCACTTAAACAGTGGGGCGTCGCCCTCAATCAAGCCATGGCTAAGGGCGGCAGTCGATCCATTAGGAATACCTAATGCAAACCATAAAATGTTTTAACTTTTACTTATTACTGTTCTCGCGCAGCATCCCCTCAGACGCGCTGCACGACCTATTGCCTCTCATCCGGCGGTTTTGCGTTTGACGGGTAAGGGTTTTCGTTAGTGCAGCTCCCTCTGGCCGACCATTGGCGCCTCGTTGCCCGCAAACTTAGCGGCGATGGAGCGGTTCGATCACGTAGGTCCAACGCGCCGCTTGAGCGCGACGGAATATACAGGAGACGGAGACATGGGCTATTCCAGTGCATCGGAAAGAGGCCGTACTGCATTCACGCATCACCGCTGGGTGCAACTCGCGATCGGCATTGTGTGCATGGGACTCGTCGCGAACCTGCAATATGCGTGGACGCTGTTCGTCGTACCGATGGACAACGCCCACCATTGGGGACAAGCGGCGATCCAGACCGCGTTCACGATCTTCATCGTCACCGAAACCTGGCTCGTGCCCGTCGAAGGCTGGCTCGTCGATAAGTTCGGGCCGCGCCCGGTCGTAATCGGCGGCTCGCTGTGCGCGGCGCTCGGCTGGATCATCGACGCGCATGCGAGCAGTCTCGCCGCGCTGTATGTCGCGGCAGTCATCGCCGGGATCGGCGCGGGCTGCGTGTACGGCACCTGCGTCGGCACGGCGCTCAAATGGTTTCCGGACAAGCGCGGTCTCGCGGCTGGTTTGACCGCAGCGGGTTTTGGCGCCGGCGCGGCCGTCACCGTGATTCCGATCGCCGACATGATCCAGCGTTCCGGCTACCAGCACACGTTCATGTTCTTCGGCATTTTCCAGGGCGTCTGCATTCTCCTGCTCGCCACCATGCTGATCCGGCCGAAGCCGCCCGCAACCGCTGTGGCCGCTAAACGCATCGTCGCTAGCAAGATCGACTACACGCCAGGCGAGATGATCCGTTCGCCGCTCTTCTGGGTGCTGTATCTGATGTTCGTATTCGTCGCGGCCGGCGGCATCATCGCGACCGCGCAGCTCGGGCCGATTGCGAAGGAATACGGCTTTGCCAAGCTGCCTGTGAATCTGATGGGCATCACGCTGCCGCTCCTCACGATGACACTGTCTATCGACAACCTGTGCAACGGCTTCACCCGTCCCTTGTGCGGCTTTCTGTCGGACCGCATCGGCCGGGAAAACACGATGTTCATGATCTTTCTCGGCGAAGGCGTCGCACTGCTAGGACTCATGCAGTTCGGCCATAACCCGTACGCCTTCATGTTCTTCGCGGCCGCCGTGTTCCTGTGCTGGGGCGAAATCTTCTCGATCTTCCCCGCGACCTGCGCGGACACGTTCGGCAGCAAATACGCCGCAGCCAACGCGGGAACGCTTTACACCGCGAAGGGCACGGCATCGATGCTGGTACCGCTTGCATCGGTGCTGTCGGTGAACGGCGGATGGAGCACGGTGTTCATCTCGGCCGCCGTGGTGTCGATCGCGGCAGCCGTGTCCGCAAAGTTCATCCTCGCCCCCATGAGAAAGCGCTGGATCGAAAACTCAGGCGCGCCGACCAGCGTGGTCATCGCTGAGGCAAGGCTGCAGCCGTCGTCCGGCGGCACGCCTGATTGACTGACCACGTGAGCGCACCGCTCGCAACAAACCACACAACGCCCCGCCACCAAGGAGAGATGTCATGGCAGAAGCCGACCAGCCCACAACAGACGAAACGTCGACACAACAGGCGACCGAGACGACCGACGGATTCCATCTCGTCATCGACGCGCTGAAACTGAACGACATCAACACCATCTTTGGCCTGGTCGGCATCCCGATCACCGACCTGGCGCGGCTTGCCCAAGCCGAAGGCATGCGTTTCATCGGCTTTCGCCATGAGCAGCACGCGGGCAATGCGGCGGCCGTTTCCGGTTACATGACGAAGAAGCCGGGCATCTGCCTGACGGTGTCGGCACCCGGCTTTCTGAATGGACTGACCGCACTCGCCAACGCGACCACCAACTGCTTCCCGATGATCCTGATCAGCGGTTCGAGCGAGCGCGAAATCGTCGACCTGCAGCAGGGCGACTACGAAGAGATGGATCAGTTGAATGCGGCCAAGCCGTACGCGAAGGCCGCGTATCGCGTGCTGCATGCGGAAGATATCGGTATCGGCGTGGCGCGGGCAATCCGGGCTGCGGTGTCGGGCCGCCCGGGCGGCGTGTATCTGGACTTGCCTGCCAAGCTGCTCGCGCAAACGCTGGACGCCGTGAAAGCGCAGCAATCGCTGGTGCGCGTGATCGACGCCGCGCCGCGTCAGTTGCCCGCACCGGATTCGGTCAAGCGCGCAATCGATGTGCTGAAGAGCGCCAAGCGTCCGCTGATCCTGCTTGGCAAGGGCGCGGCGTACGCGCAGGCCGACGCGGAGATTCGCGCGTTCGTCGAACAAAGCGGCATTCCGTATCTGCCGATGTCGATGGCCAAGGGCCTGCTGCCCGATACGCACGAGCAGTCGGCGTCGGCGGCTCGTTCGTTCGTGCTGCAGGAAGCCGATGTCGTCGTGTTGATCGGCGCGCGTCTGAACTGGTTGCTCTCGCATGGCAAGGGCAAAACGTGGGGCGCCGAGCCGAAGAAGTTCGTCCAGATCGACATCTCGCCGACGGAAATCGACAGCAACGTCGCGATTGCCGCGCCGGTGATCGGCGATATCGGCTCGTGCGTGGCGGCGCTGCGCGAAGGCATCGATGCGAGCTACACGAAGCCGAGCGCCGAGTGGACCGGCGCGATCGCCGAGCGCAAGAACAAGAACCTCGCCAAGATGGCCGCGACGCTCGACAAGAATCCGTCGCCGATGAATTTCCACAGCGCGTTGCGTGCGATCCGCGACGTGCTGAAGACGCGCCCGGACATCAACGTCGTCAATGAAGGCGCGAACACGCTCGACTACGCGCGCAGCATCATCGACATGTACGAGCCGCGCAAGCGCTTCGATTCGGGCACGTGGGGAATCATGGGCATCGGCATGGGCTTCGCGATCGGCGCGGCGGTGACGAGCGGCAAACCGGTTGTAGCGATCGAAGGCGACAGCGCGTTCGGCTTCAGCGGCATGGAACTCGAAACCATCTGCCGATACGACCTGCCGGTCTGCACGATCGTCTTCAACAACAACGGCGTGTATCGCGGCACCGACGTGAACCCGACCGGCGGCAAGGACGTCGCGCCGACCGTGTTCGTGAAGGGTGCGCGCTACGACAAGATGATCGAGGCATTCGGCGGCATCGGCTATCACGCGACCACGCCCGAAGAGTTGACGAAGGCGCTGCTCGAATCGATCGCTTCGGGCAAGCCGAGCCTGATCAATGCCGTCATCGACGAAGCGGCCGGCACCGAAAGCGGCCGACTGACCAATTTGAATCCGCAAAGCGCGGCAATGAAAAAGTAGTCTGGGCAACCACGGAGATTTCAACATGAGCAAACCTCTCGAAGGCATCAGGATCATCGACTTCACGCACGTTCAGGCGGGCCCCGCATGCACGCAGTTGCTCGCCTGGTTCGGCGCGGACGTCATCAAGGTTGAACGGCCGGGTTCCGGCGACGTGACGCGCAATCAGTTACGCGATATCCCCGATGCGGACGCGCTGTACTTCACGATGCTCAACAGCAACAAGAAGTCGCTCACGCTGGACACGAAAAAACCCGAAGGCAAAGAGGTGCTCGAAAAGCTGATCCGCGAATCGGATGTGCTGGTCGAGAATTTCGGCCCGGGCGCGTTGGACCGGATGGGTTTTTCGTGGGAACGGCTCAACGAACTCAACCCGAAGATGATCGTCGCCTCGGTGAAGGGCTTCAGCGACGGCCACCACTACGACGACCTGAAGGTCTACGAAAACGTCGCGCAATGCGCAGGCGGCGCGGCCTCCACCACCGGCTTCTGGGACGGCCCGCCGACCATCAGCGCGGCGGCGCTCGGCGATAGCAACACCGGCATGCATCTGGCCATCGGCATTCTGACTGCATTGCTGGGACGCGACAAAACCGGCAAGGGCCAGAAAGTCGCCGTGTCGATGCAGGACAGCGTGCTCAACCTGTGCCGCGTGAAACTGCGCGATCAGCAGCGGCTGGAACGCGTTGGTTACCTCGAGGAATATCCGCAGTATCCGCACGGCGAATTCAGCGATGTCGTGCCGCGCGGCGGCAATGCGGGCGGAGGCGGCCAGCCGGGTTGGGTGCTCAAGTGCAAGGGCTGGGAAACGGATCCGAACGCTTACATCTACTTCACGATCCAGGGCCACGCGTGGGAACCGATCTGCAAAGCGCTCGGCAAGCCCGAGTGGATCGATGACCCGGCCTATAAGACGGCGGAAGCACGTCAACCGCATATCTTCGACATCTTCAAAACGATCGAAGGCTGGCTTGCCGACAAGACCAAGTTCGAAGCGGTCGACATCCTGCGCAAGTTCGACATTCCGTGCGCACCGGTGCTGACGATGAAGGAACTGGCCAACGATCCGTCGCTGCGCGCGAGCGGCACGATTGTCGAAGTGCCGCACAAGAAACGCGGCTCGTATCTGACTGTCGGCAGCCCGATCAAGTTTTCGGATATGAAGCCGGAAATCACCGCCTCGCCGCTGCTGGGCGAACACACGGAAGAAGTGCTCGCGAGCCTCGGCTACAGCAAGCAGGACATTTTCAACCTGCGCGAAGTAAAAGCGGTTTAAATGGTGCTATGCAAGGCCGGGTATAAGCCCGGCCTTGCCGATGCGGCGTCCCTGGCGGCGCCGTATTCTATTGAGCATTCGTGTTTTCACATTGGGGGAGCGCCATGCAGCAAGCCATCGACTTCCAGCAACTTGCCAACGCAATCGGCGACGCGATCATCATTTCAGACGCCCGCGGCAGCATCACATTCTGGAACCCCGCGGCTGAACGCATGTTCGGCTTCACGCAAAGCGAGGCGCTCGGCAACTCGCTGGACCTGATCATCCCGGAACGTCTGCGCGGCCGCCATTGGGACGGCTATCAGAAGACCATGGCAACAGGCGAGACCCGCTATGGCAACGAAGTGCTGCGCGTCCCCGCCGTGCACAAGGACGGGCGCTCGCTGTCGATTGCCTTCACGGTCGCCTTGCTGCACTCGCCCACAAACGAACTCACCGGCATCGTCGCAGTGATCCGCGACGAAACCAGCCGCTTCCAGGAGGATCGCCTGCTGCGCAAGCGGCTTGCCGAACTGGAGGCATCCGCCGGCGCGTGAGCGCGTTGTTGCCCCGGTCCTTCGCCGTTCCCGCCGTCGTCTTGCCGTCCGTCGCTGTAGACTCTGCCAGATCGCGTTTTCAATCACACCGGATCAGGCAACATGGACCGCATCGACGCAATGAAGGTGTTCGTCGCCACGCTCGACGAAGGGAGCCTGGCCGGCGCGAGCCGTCGGCTCGGCCGCTCGCCCGCCGCGGTTAGCCGCGCCATTGCGTTCCTGGAAGAACATGTCGGCACGGCCCTGCTGCATCGCACGACGCGGACCATCAAACTGAGCGAAGCCGGCGAGCGATATGCCGCCGCCTGCCGGCGCATTCTCACCGATCTCGAAGAGGCCGATCTGCTGATCGCCGGCGAGCGCTCCGCGCCGCGCGGGCTGCTCACGATCACCGCACCGGTGGCCGCCGGCCAGGACATGCTGCAGCCGATCATCGACGAATTCGTCGACCGCTATCCGGCGGTCTCGGTGCGCCTGAATATGCTCGACCGCCCGGTGAGCCTGATTGACGAAGGGATGGATCTGGCGTTGCGCATCGCCCATCTGCCCGATTCGACGCTGGTGGCGATCCCCGTCGGCGAAGTGCGGCGGGTCGTTGCCGCGTCGCCTCGCTACCTGGCGAAGCACCCGCCAATCACCGAACCTGCCGATCTGGCCCAGCATCAGATCATCTCCATGACCCACTTCGGCCTGGATTCGTGGAGCTTTCCGCCGCCGAACGGCTCGACGATTCCGCGCGTCGTGCAATTCACGCCCCGCTTTATCGTCAACAGTATTCAGGCGGCCGTGGCCTCGGCGGTCGCGGGACACGGCGTCACTCGCATGTTTTCCTATCACGTCGCCGAACAGGTCAAGGACGGCTCGCTCAAGATCGTCCTGAGCGACAACGAGCCCGCTCCGCTGCCGGTCCACCTGCTGACGCCGCACGGGCGCCTTGCCGTGCCCAAGGTGCGCGCGTTCGTCGACTTCGCTGCGCCGCGCCTGCGCCAGCATTTCACCCAATCCCAGCGGATTACCACGCGAAATTGAATCGTTTCGCGGAAGAATGTCTACCGTGCCGCGTGGATTCTCTCTTCAATCGGTTCAATCTAGACTTAGTCCCATCGAGATCACCTAGCGCAAGCGGTCGGCCGTCCCGGCCAGTTCACTGACGCGACCGACGCCACGCTCGACTCGAATCGGCAATCTTCGCAACGGGCAAACATCCCACACGCGGACGGCGGCCACAGCGCCGGCGCTCCAGGCATCGCTCGTCCCATTGCGAGGCATCCCGCATTCAGTTTGCAATCCTCATGAGAGGCATTGCGAGCCGTGACCTTCGTACCTATCGTGTCGAGCCCGCCAGCAAGACGAGTCGGCACGCAACCGAACAGTGGAGGCAGTGATGCAACGTGCAGTCGTCAACGAACCGATCCCGCCGGCATTCAATGTCTGGCGCGGCACGCTGGCAGGAGCCAGCGCGAGCCTTGTCGGTATCGGCCTCGCGCGCTTTGCTTATACCCCGTTATTGCCGGCGATCGTCAGCGCGCATTGGTTTCCGGCGTCGACCGCTGCCTATCTCGGCGCAGCCAATCTCGGCGGCTATCTGGCGGGCGCGCTCGCAGGCGGTTGGCTGGCACGGCGTTTCGACGCCACGTTCGTTCTGCGCGCGATGATGCTGCTCGTGACCGCCGCGTTCGTCGCCTGCGCGTTTCCGGTTTCGTTTCTCTGGTTCTTCGGCTGGCGCTTCGCATCCGGCCTGGCGGGCGGCGCGCTGATGGTGCTGGCCGCGCCGACGGTCCTCGCGCACGTCACCCCATCGCGCAAGGGCTTTGCGAGCGGTGCGATCTTCAGCGGCATTGGTCTTGGCATCGCGGCATCCGGGACGATCGTGCCGATACTGCTGCGTCAGGGCTTGATTCAAACGTGGCTGGGACTTGCCGCGATCTCCCTCGCGCTGACGGCCGTCGCGTGGAACGGGTGGCCCGGACGAGGCGAATCCGCCGTGCAGCACACGGCGCATCACCGAGGGCATGGCCGGTCTTATCCGGCTGCATCGATGCGCGCGCTCTACACCGAGTATGCGTTGAACGCCGTGGGGCTCGTTCCGCACATGATCTTTCTGGTCGATTTCGTGGCACGCGGCCTCGGCAAGGGCCTCGATGCCGGCGCGCAATATTGGGTGCTGTTTGGACTCGGCGCGATTGTGGGCCCGTTGCTGAGTGGTCATCTGGCTGACCGTACCGGGTTCGGTCCGGCGCTGCGCGTGGCCTATCTCCTGCAGATCGTCGCGGTCGCGCTGCCGGCCGTCGTGCGCGGACCTGCGGCACTGATCGTGTCGAGCGTCGTAGTCGGCGCGTTCGTGCCGGGCATCGTCGCGCTCGTGCTCGGCAGGGTCAATGAATTGCTCGCGCATCATCCGGCTGCCCAGAAAGGCGCCTGGAGCGCGGCGACCACCAGTTTCGCCGTCTTGCAGGCCGTCGCGGCGTACGGCTTGTCGTTTCTGTTCGCGCACGACGGCGGCAACTACGCGACGCTGTTCGTGATCGGCGCGGCGTCTTTGGCGCTTGCTCTGGCGGTGGATCTGTTCGCGGCGCTTCGCTTCGGTTCGAAGCAAGCCTAGCCACTCCGCTCCAGGCGTTTCTATCCACTACTCGAACTGTGAGAACCCCATGACCTCCGATATCCGCTTTCTGCAAGCACTTGGCGTGCAACATCCCATCATTCAGGCGCCGATGGCAGGCATCTCGACGCCCGCACTGGCCGCCGCGGTTTCCAATGCCGGCGCGCTCGGCTCGATCGCCGTGGGTGCGAGCACCGCGCAGCAAGCGCGTGAACTGATCGTCGCGACACGCGCGCTCACGAGCAAGCCGTTCAATGTCAACGTGTTCTGCCATCGGCCGGCGTACAGCGATCCGCTTCGCGAAGCGACCTGGCTTGCGCATTTGCAGCCGCTGTTCGCCGAGTTCGGCGCCAGAACACCCGCTGCGCTCAAGGAGATTTACACGAGCTTTGTAGTCGACGAGGCGCTGCTGCAAGTGCTGATCGAAGAGCGTCCCGCTATCGTCAGTTTCCATTTCGGGCTGCCATCGCGCGAATGGATCAATGAACTGCATCGCGCCGGCATTCTGCTGTTCGGTTGCGCGACCACGCCGCACGAGGCCATGCAGATCGAGCAAGCCGGACTCGATGCGATCGTCGCACAAGGTGCGGAAGCAGGCGGTCACCGCGGCGTTTTCAATCCGGACGATGACGCGATGATCGGCACCCTGGCACTGGTCAGGCTGATCGCAAAACAGTCGACGCTGCCGGTCATCGCCGCGGGCGGCATCATGGACGGTCAAAGCATTGCCGGCGCACTGCTCCTCGGCGCTCGCGCAGTGCAGATGGGCACCGCGTTCGTGCTGTGTCCCGAATCGGGCGCGGATGCCGCCTACCGGAGCGCACTGACCACCCAACGCGCGTACCGGACGGCCGTGACGGCCGCGATCTCCGGCCGCCCGGCACGTGGGCTGAGCAACCGGTTGTTTACCGACGTCGACTCGCCGGACGCGCCGCCGCTGCCGGACTATCCGATTGCATATGACGCCGCCAAGGCGCTGAACGCCGCGGCCCGCGCAAAGGGCAGCACCGAATTTGCCGTCCAATGGGCCGGCCAGGGCGCGCCGCTCGCAAGAGCATTGCCTGCGGCGGAGCTGGTTGCCACATTGGTGAGCGAACTTGCCGAAGCAGAGGGCCGGTCACGCTCGCAGTCATTTGCCGGGACGACGATATGAACACCCCTCAACAAGCTTCCCTGCCGTCCGCTCAGGCAACGCGCGGTCTCGATTATTCCGCGCGACATGAGCGTTACTGGCGCCGCAATCTGGCCGTGTGCGTATTCGGCTCGTTCACCACGCTCGTCAGCCTGAGCATGCTGCTGCCGTTCTTGCCCATCTACGTCCAGCAACTCGGTGTGCAGTCGCAGTCCGCCGTCATCCAGTGGTCGGGAATCGCGTTCGGCGCCACGTTTTTTGGAACTGCGATCACCGCGCCCGTATGGGGACGGCTTGCCGATCGTTATGGCCGCAAGCCGATGCTGGTGCGCGCGGCCGTCGGCATGGCGGTGGTGATGTCCTTGATCGGCATTGCGCACAACGTGCATCAGCTCGTCGCCCTGCGCTTGCTCGCGGGCCTGGTAGGCGGCTACTCGTCGGCGTCGACGGTGATGGTCGGCACACAGGCGCCGAAGGAACGCGCGGGCTGGGCGCTGGGCGTGCTGTCGACGGGCGCGCTGGCCGGTAATCTGATCGGGCCGCTCGTCGGCGGATTCTTGCCGGGCTGGCTCGGCATTCGCGGCACGTTCTTCGCCGGCGGCGCCATGATCGCGGTGGCCGCGTTGCTCACGATTTTCGTCGTCAAGGAAGATTTCGACCCGGCCACTCATTCCAGCCGACGTCCCGCCGAGCACGCACCGGCGAGCACGCATCGCAGCAACTATCCGGTGATCGCCGCGTTGCTCGTCACTGCGATGATGGTGCTGCTCGCCAACATGTCGATCGAGCCCGTCATCACGGTCTATGTCGGCAGTCTCGGCGTGCCGTCGCTTCATCTGGCGCGCGTGGCGGGTATCGTGATGGCCTGTTCGGCGTTCGGCAGCATGCTCACGGCGGCGCGCCTCGGCGCCTTGGCCGATCGGATCGGCAGCTGGAACGTGATCGTCGCTTGCCTGGTGTTGACCGGTCTGGTGATGATTCCGCAAGCGTTCGTTCACGCGTGGTGGCAACTGGCGGGATTACGCGCGCTGATGGGCATGACGCTGGCCGGTCTCCTGCCTGCAATTGCCAAACTGGCCCGGCATGCGGTCGAAGAGCACAAGACCGGTCAGATGCTCGGTTACCTGCAGTCGGCGCAATTCAGCGGACAGGTCGTCGGTCCGATTATCGGCGGCGTGATCGCTGTCCATCTCGGGCTGCATTCCGTGTTCTTCGTCACGGGCTCGTTGCTGGTGGCGTGCGCCGCGCTCGCGCAGTGGGCGCGGACTCGTCAGCAAGCGGTTGCTTGAGCGAAGAGACAGTCCTCGTCATTGGCCCGCGACGGTTTTACCCGACGGATTCTTCACCCTCGCGTGCAATTGAGTGCGAATCTCGCTCGCGACCGCCGGCGGCAGCGGAATATAGTCCAGGTCCTCCGCCGCCTGATTGCCGTTCGTCAGCGCCCAGTTGAGGAACCTCAGTGTTTCCTCGCCGCGATCCGGTTTGGCCTGCGTACTGTGAACCAATATATAGGTCGCGCCGACGACAGGCCACGCGTTCGCGCCCGACTCGTTGGTCAAGATCGGAAAGAGCGATTTGGACCAGTCGGCACTCGCGGCGGCGGCCTTGAATGTTTCCGGTCCAGGCTGAACCACGGCACCCGAGGCATTTTCCATGGCCGCGTACGACATATGATTCTGCTTCGTAAAATCCCACGCAACGTAGCCGATCGCGCCGGGCAGATGCTGCACGAAGGTGGCCACTCCTTCGTTGCCTCTTCCGCCTATTCCGCGCGGCCAGCGCACTGAAGTCCCCTCGCCGACTTTGCTCTTCCATTCAGGGCTGACCTGCGCGAGAAAGTGCGTCCAGATCAGCGTCGTACCTGAACCGTCGAGCCGACGGACCACAGCGATAGGCGTGTCGGGCAGCTTGATCGTGGGATTGATGGCGGCAATGGCCGGAGCATTCCAACTGATGATTTTGCCCAAATAGATATCTCCCAGCACACGCCCGGAGAGAATCAGTTCGCCGGGCTTGATACCAGGCAGATTGATGACCGGCACGATACCGCCGATCACCGTTGGAAACTGGAGCAGGCCATTCTTCGCCAGCTCGTCGTCGCTCAACGGTGCGTCCGACCCGGCGAAATCCACCTGGCTGACCATGATTTGCTTTAACCCTTCCGTCGACCCGACACCGCGATAGCTCACCGTCCCGCCGCCCGCACGCTGGTAGGCGTTGGCCCATGTCGTATAAATCGGCGCGGCAAAGGTGCTGCCGGCGCCGGTGATGTCGGCGCTGTGCGCGGCGACCGTCAACAAAGCGCCGGCCATACCGGCCAACAATGTTTGTGTATAGCTCACGAAAGACCTCACTCGGAATTGTTGTCAAAGCTCATGAAGTGAAGCTCGCCGGGTAACGACGCGTGGCCTGAAGAAACTATTGTCTGGCGGGCTCTTTTAAACTTTCTATTTCCACCGGTTTGTCGTCGCGCTGCGGTGTGCCAACTGAAAATAGGACAACCGCGGCGCTGAAAAACTAACTCTCCTCATTACAGGACGGTGAAGGTCAGGAGGCAAATTGAATCGCTCTATCACCACGGCATGGAAATGACTCGTCATTCCGATTCGCCATGTTGAACAGCCCAACCTCTCCGTTCAAGCGAAAGTTCGTTGGATAGTCGCGTGGAACTCGCTTCGAGCACAGTGCCGGCATGGCCCTCGAAATTTTTACGTTGTAGTATGGGTATCGCAGTTTGCTAAGTGACGTGGCACGCAGTACCTTACGTTCACCTCACTTCCGTCCGCTTTGGGAACTCACGCAACTCGAGCCGATGAACTCCACACCTCATACGCGTGATACCGCATCTGCATCTGCACAAGAGCGGACCCCGGATAATCCCGGCAAACGCGCCGGCACGGCTTCGCCGGACATGTCGCCGGCCGTGGCGTTCTCGACGCTGGCCGCGCCAATGGTCGCGCAAGTGGCGCAACGCATCGGCACCCTGTGCGTCAGTGCCGACCCGGAAAGTCTGCACAAACTACGTGTTGCGCTGCGTCGACTGCGTTCGCTGTGGTGGGCCTACGATCCGCTTATCGACAGATCGCAGGCAAGATGGCAGCGGCGCGAATTCAAGGCGCTCGCCGATTCCGCCGGGCAGACGCGTGACTGGGATATCCTGAAACACTTACTGGCGGAAGACGCGCCGACGCCGCACTCTTTTGCGGTGCTCATCGAAAGAGTCGATCTCTTGCGCGGCGAAGCGCTTTTGCGCAGTCGCGCAACGATCGCCGCGGCAAACGTCGAAGCCATGCTCGCGCAACGAATAGCGGGCGTGATGCTGCAACTCGACGCCTGCTCGTTTGACGAACCGCTTGCGGTATTCGCCGCGAACCGTGTTGCGAAGGCGAAGCGCGCGCTGCGAAAACGGATGGAGCGTGTGCTTAGGAATCCCGACGCCGTATACGCAGAGGTCCACGCAGTCCGAATCGCAGGGAAAAAGATGCGCTATCTGCTGGAGTTTTTCGCGCCTCTACTCGAAAGCGGGAACGAGATCGGCGTCGTAGAGCTCACGCAATTGCAGGACGAGTTGGGAAAACTCAACGACATCGTTTCCAGTGAAGCGCTGCTCCTTGAGCATACAACTCAGCTTGGTGGGCGCGGCGTTGTAGAAGATGCGATAGCACATTTGAGGCATCGCAAAGGCGACCACATGCAACGTGCCGACGCACTGTTACGCGCGTTCAGCGACGCGTTTGCCGGCGAGTGTCCCGACGCCGGCATGCGCTGACGGTATCGCATGCGCAGCCGTTATTGCTGAGGTCGGACGCAACACCTCGCCACTACCGTTCCCTGCGCCGACGAAATGCCCACCATCCCGCGAGGCCCGTAAAACCGGCGACGAGCAACACCATCACCCAGAAGCCATGCCGGTTTTCAGCGAGCGGAATACCGCCCACATTCATGCCGAAAAAACCCGCGACGATATTGATCGGCATCGCCAGAACCGTCACCAGTGTGAGCGTGAACAGCGTGCGGTTGTTCTGCTCTTCGAGGCGGGAAATGATCTCCTCCTGCAACAGCCTGACCCGTTCGATCAACCCGGCCACATCCGAGAGCACCACGGAGAACTCTTCCGTCGACTCGCGCAGGTCCTGCACGTCCTCCGAATGCAGCCAGCGCGGCGGCCTTGCGAGCAGACGGAAGATCGCGCCGGGCTCAGGCGCGAGCATGCGCTGCAAGCGCGTCAGCATACGACGCATGGCGCCCAGATCGATCCGGTTCTGCGTCGGCCGCTGCGACAGGAACCGGTCCTCGATCCGATCGACGTCGGCGCTGGTTCGCCGGACGATCTGCACCAACAGGTCCGCCTGATCACGCATCAGGTGAACCAGCAATTCCGCTGGAGACCGGAATACCTCGCCTTCCCGAACGGATGCGCGCAATCGGTCGACCGAACGCAGCGGCTTGAGACGCGCGGTCACGATGATCCGTTGATTCGCGTAAATCCACAGCGTCGCAATCTCGGAGGGAATGAACTCCAGATTGAACATGACGTCGTTCACGACTGCGCGTAGCGCGCCGTCCGCATGCTCGATACGTGTGGAGTGCGAGCCTTCGCGCAACGCGTCGAAGAAAGTCTCGGGCAAGTCGAGCTGGGCTCTCATCCAGCGCTCGCTGGCGCTGTGCGCCAGATTGAAGTGGAGCCAGAGAAACTCGCTGCCTTCCTTCGCTGGGCCGTTCGCGTCGTGGGCCTGGAGCCATTCGGCGACTTCGTCGGCGTCGACGGAGCGTCCGGCGCGAGTCGAAGAAAACAGAAAGCCGCAGACCATGCCGGACGAGTCCGCGCCGTAGGTTTGCAGTAGCAGATCAGATCTCATAGGTCATTCATTCAGCGTTTGCTTCCCGTGCGGGATTGGCCTATCCAGCAATTTGCCGGCGGAAATCAGAACGTGGCGATCGCCACGCAATTCCAACTTCAGGCGCCGCACAGATTGAACCGGAATCAAAGGCCTGAGCATATCGCGGCCGATCAAAAGAAGGTTAACCCGCTAGTTTTCACGACGTCGACTTAGCGAATGCTTAAGCTTAGGCAAGCGGATCATTTAACTTGAGTAGTCACAAGAACGTCATATTTCACCCTTAAGTTGCAGCCCATCGACGGCGACCGCGTCGCCATGAGGAGTCTCACCATGAATCTCAAGCAACTTACGCTGGTTGTGTGTGCGCTGTGTGCCAGCACCGCGCACGCCGCCGACATCACCGGCGCGGGCAGCACCTTCGCCGCGCCGATCTATACGAAATGGGCTGACGCCTATCAAAAGACCGGCGGCGGCAAGGTCAACTATCAGGGCATCGGCTCGTCGGGCGGCATCAAGCAGATCATTGCGAAGACCGTGGATTTTGCCGGCTCGGACGCCCCGCTCAAAGACGACGAACTGGCCAAGGACGGCCTGTTCCAGTTCCCGACGGTGGTCGGCGGCGTGGTCCCGGCAATCAACGTGCCGGGTGTGAAGCCTGGCGAACTGGTGCTGTCGGGCGAAGTGCTCGGCAGCATCTATCTGGGCAAGATCAAGAAGTGGAACGATCCGGCGATCGTCGCGCTGAATCCGAAAATCAAGCTGCCGGATACCGACATCGCCGTGGTCCGCCGTGCCGATGGGTCGGGCACGAGTTTCATCTGGACCAACTATCTGTCCAAAGTGAGCCCGGAGTGGAAATCGAAAGTGGGCGAAGGCGCGACGGTGAACTGGCCGACGGGCACGGGCGGCAAGGGTAACGACGGCGTTGCCGCTTTCGTGCAGCGTCTGCCGGGCGCGATCGGCTACGTCGAATGGGCGTATGCGAAGCAGAACCACATGACCTATGCCGCGCTGAAAAATGCAGCGGGCACGGTGGTCGTGCCGGCGACTGATACCTTCAAGGCCGCAGCAGCCGGCGCCGACTGGTCGAAGTCGTTCTACCAGATCCTGACGAACGAGCCGGGCAAGAATGCGTGGCCCGTGGTCGGCGCGACGTTCGTGCTGTTGCACACGACTCAGGACAAAGCACCGCAAGGCGCCGAGACGCTGAAGTTCTTCGATTGGGCATTCAAGAACGGCGGCAAGGCGGCCGACGATCTCGACTACATCTCGCTGCCCGAATCCGTGACGGCTGAAATCCGCACGCAGTGGAAACAGAAGGTGAAGGACGCGTCGGGCAAGCCGGTCGCGCCGTAAGCGTCGGACTCATGGGGCGCGCGTTGCGGGCGCGCGCCTTTCTTCATCATGCGTCCGAGCGGCCGGCACGCGTCAGGTCGTGACCTTCGACATGACTGCCGTCGCCGGATCGTAACGGTAGCCCTTCTGCGCAAGTTGGTGCGTCATCGTCGCGGCGATCAGTTTTTGCTGCATCTCTCTCGAGATCAATTCGTGGTCCGGCTTAAGCCGCTCCAGTTCGGATGAAAGCCGCCGGACGAGTGCCACTTCGCCGGTGCTGCGGGCGTCGATGAACAAGATCTTCTCGCTTGCCAGACCGAGCCGCTGTTTCAGGTCCTTTGCGTGCACGACCCACTGTTCGGCCGTGGTGCGAAGCTCGTTCATGGCCTTTGCATGAGCCTTGGCTTGCGCCGACACTTGACGTTGCAACGTCGCGACTTCCTCCGAGCTGTCGTTCTCCTCGGCGCGGGCTGCTAACTGCTGAGCGCGCTGAGTGTGTTGCGCGATAGCGGCGGCTTGCGACGCGACGCGCTGCTCCAGCTGCGCGACATGCTGTTCGGCCGCCTCCGCGCGTTCCTTCACAGCGGACGCATCCTGTGATAGCCGAGCGAGGTTGGCGCTGACCAGTGTCTTCGCCTCTGTCACGGCACTGATCTGCTCCCGCGCCTCGTCCAGTTCATGCGTGACGCGCTGGAACTCGCTGAGTTGGGCCGACGTTTCCTCGGCCCGCGCCTCGGCTGCCTCGCGCTCCGCTGTCAGCACAGCGCGGGCTTGCTCCAGTTCAGCTTCCAGTGCGGTGAGCCGCGCATGGTTCTCGTTTGCCTGCGCCTCGAAAGTTTTTGCTTGCGACGAAGCCGCTTCCAACTCCGCCGACAACCGGGCCGCTTCTTCCTGGCTGGCCTGAATGGCGCTGCTCAACTTTGCGATCTGCTGCTGGATCCGGTCGCGCTCTTCAGTGGCTCGCGCTATTTCATCGTTCTTGCTTGATATCTCTGCGGCCAACGCAGCTCGTGCCTTGCGTTCTTCGTCGAGCAAAGCCGTCGTGGCTTGCTGATCGTCAGCTTGCAACGCTGCGTGCTGCGCGAGCTCTACTACACGTGCCTCGGCTGCTTGCGCACGCGACGTAGCCGCGCTTAATTCCTCGGACAGTCGCGTCGCTTCTCCAGTCTTCGCCTGATGGGCGTCGCGCAAAGTGGCGAACTGCTGCCGCGTCTGATCGTGCTCCCCAGTCACTCGCGTTACATCGTCGTTCCTGGCCGAGATAACCGCGGTCAACTCTTCACGTGCTTTGCGTTCCTCTGAAAGCGATGCGTTCGTCGCTGTCAGCTTGTCGTGAGCCAACGCCGCACGCTGCTCGAGTTCTTCTATACGTGCCTCTGCCGCCTGCGCGCGCGATGTCGCCGCGCTCGCTTCCTGCGACCATCGTGCCACTTCTTGCGAGTTCGCCTGATAAGCGGCGTCCAACGTTGTGACTTGCTGCAGCGCCTGATCGTGCTCCTGAGTGACTCGCGTTAACTCATTGTCCTTGCTGGAGACAAGCGAAGCCAATTCCTCGCGTGCCCTGAGTTCCAATGCAAGCAGCGCCGTCGTCTTGTTCAGGCTGTCATCTTGCAAAGACAAGCGCTGCGTGAGTTCGTCCACTCGCGCCTGTGCTTCCTGCGCTTGCGACGAGACCGCGCTTGCCTCCTGCGACTTGGCCTCATAGGCTTCGCGCAAGGTTGAGATTTCCTGCTGCGCAAAATCACGCTCTTGAGCGACTCGCGTCATTTCATCGTTCGTGACGGAGACAATCGAAGCCAATTCCTCACGTGCCTGGCGTGCTTCTTCAATCGATGCCTTTGCATCTTCCAGGCTAGCATCTTGCAACGACACACGTTGCGCGAGTTCTAGCACGCGCGCCTCTGCGGCTTGCGCACGTGACGAAGCCGCGCTCGCCTCTTGCGACAGCTGGGCCGCTTCTTGCGACTTCACCTGAAAGGCGTCGCGCAAAGTGGCGATTTCCTGCTGCGTCTGATCACGTTCCTGCGTGACTCGCGTTACTTCATCATTCTTGCTCGAGACAAGCGCGGCCGACTCCTCATGCGCCTTGCGTTCCTGTTGAAGCAACGCGTTTGTCTCCTCCATCTTGGCCTGGTCCACCGACGCACGCCGCACGAATTCCTCAATGCGCGCCTCCGCCGCTTCAGCACGCGACGTGGCCGCGCTCGCCTCATGTGACCATCGCGTCACTTCTTCTGTTTTCGCCTGACAGACGTCGCTCAACGTTGCGATCTCGTGCCGCGCCTGATCACGTTCCCGTGTGATCTGAGCGACTTCATCGCTTTTGTCCGCGAGAGAGGCGGCCAACCCTTCGCTCGTGAGCCGTTCCTCGTCGAGCGATGCATTCACCGTCTTCAGCTTGGCATCTTGCGCGGACGCTTGCTGAACCAGTTCGCCCACATGGGTCTCAGCCGCTTCAGCGCGGCCGTTGGCGGTCGCGAGTTCCGCTTCGAGGCGCTGAGCGGCACTTTCCGACGCGCTCAGCGCCTCCGTCAGCGCGCTGAGTCGATTGCGCCCCGTTTCGATCTCATCAATCGTCTTTTGATATTCGGCGAGCGCCTCGTCCCGTTCCGCGAGGGCCGCTTCGAGATCCTGGTTCACCGTGGCGAGACGTTGGTTGAACGCCTTCTCCGCATCGTGTTGAGACGCCGCCCAGATCCGATCCGCGGCGCTGATCACCGTTTCGGCGAGGCCCTCCGGCAATCCGGGCTGGGCCTGCACTTGCGGCGTTTCTGCCTGCCGCGCTTCGCGCCAGCGTTGCAAGGCCGCGACTATCGCCACTAGTGAACCGCCGCGTACCTCTTTCCAGATTGTCACTGGCGACACTCTTCTGCCTTCTTCGACCATGCGGTCGGCGATTGCAGCGATCTGCTCATCGGTGATGGTGTCTGTGTCCGTGGACATATGCGCCTCAAGAATCAATGTAGCGGGGCGAAAGGTTAAATTTTCAATACGTTACTACGTCTGCGGACGTCCGGCGACGTTCGGGATACAAGCTAAATGACAGCTAGCAGGATGCGAACCGATGATATTAGGGCTCAACGGACTTCCCGAATGCACGGAACAACGGCCCATAAGGCGGCTATATCGTCGCGGATCGCTCGCGTAAGAGAGGTAGCGGCGATACCGGTAGAAGAGCTTGCCTTGTTAGCCCGCAACGACGTTGCAACAATGCAGGCGAACCGATTGGGCCGCCCGTCGGCGCGAAAGCCACGAAGCGGCGTCGACGTGACACACCTGATACCGAGGCATACGGCCATGCGCATTTCGTTTCTGCACACGATGGATGGAAACCGGCAAGTGTTTGACCAGGCAGCCAAAACGCTTGGGCTGCGGGCGGAAGATCTTCAGCATGAAGTGAGGGCGGATCTTCGCGAGGCTGTCGATCAAGCGGGGACGTTCTCCGACGAGTTGCGAGCCCAGACAAACCAGCGCCTTCTCGCGCTGGCAGCCGATTCCGATGCAGTCATTCTGACTTGCGCCACGCTCGGGCCGGCCGTGGCCGATATCAGGAGTCCCCGTGTGCCTATCGTCCGAGCGGACGTCGCTTTGGCTGCGGCGGCAGCAGAAGCGGGCGGGAAAATCGTCGTGTTGTGTGCCGCTGAATCGGCAATCGAATCGACCAGGAAGCTCTTCGCGGAGCACGCAAGCAAAAGCGCGGCATCGGTGGAGGTCGTTCACGTTGGCCACGTTTGGGCGCTGTTCAGAGCGGGCGACGTTCAAGCATGCCTGGCAGCGACCGCATTGTCTGCGGATGAGGCGTATGAGGCGGGTGCGACCGTTGTCGCGTTCGCTCATCCGTGGATGGCGCCCGCCGCCGATCTCGTCCAGAAGGGAAGACGGCCACTCGATAGTCCGAGCGCGGCGCTGCACGTTGCAACGCGGCGATTCAGCGAACGCTCGGGTCACGCCTGACCGGGATCGAAGCTAAATCAGCCGCACTTCAAATCCGCTCACCACGGCGATCGCTTGTCGCTTCGTCCAAAATGCACGACGCGTGACTCAGCTTCGTCCACGGCGAACACGGGCGCAGTTTGCAGTTGCTGTTCGTGCAAATCGAGAAGCCTGGTGATCGGCGCGCAGTCCGCTGCCGCGATCAGCCAGATGTCTTCACTCGCGCTACGGGCGGCTGCATCCAGAATACGTTCGGCATCGATATATAAATCACGCTCCAGCGCACCGAATCCGGCCTGCTGAAGATACCAGGCCAGGTAAAGCGCCTTCACCAGTTTCGCCAGCAATTCGCCGTTGCCCTTGCCCGCCTGAAATGCGGCCAAGGCGAGATGCCAGCGCAACGACTGTTCTCGCACGTATGTCGCGCTATGCGGCAAGAGCTTGGCTTTGCCAAGCGGCTTTCTGCGCGCCTGATTCCCCGTTGGTCGTTTTTTACGATTCTGAGACATGGATCGTTTATCTTGTCGATGCTGCTTTTAATTCCAGCATCGTAATGCATGCGACAAAGAAAAATTCACCATCAAGGCGATTTAACATAATTTATTGATATGCCATTCGCATAACAAGCTTTGTGATTAAATCAATGCGGTCTATTGATATTTGGCAAGCATCTGTTTTTCTTAATCTTTCCTTAATCGGTTGACCGAGATTGCTTCGCCGACCGGGGAATGACGTTATCAAGGCTAGCGGATGCCATGACAGCATAGCGTGTAGCGCAATATCTTAACTAATGCCTTCCGTCCAAAGCCGACGCGATTATCAAGCCCGCTATATAAAACGAGACTTGCAACCTAAGTTAATAGTTGGTCCAGCCACAGCACCGCCGCTGCCGGCCGTACGCAAAGACTAAAGTTTCCAATGAGAAAAACACGCGCAAATCCCACACGGTTCGATCGCGCTGATCCTTTCCGCCGCGTAAGCCAAGCGCGACCGCTCAAAGCGCCACCGATGGCCCCACCGCCAACACCCAACCCTCCCTGCGAAACTTGCGGCTCGCCCCAAATGTTATTATCGGAAACAACACCGTCCCCCTAAAGCGCGCATTCGAAGCATCAAGCCCCATGGACACCCATCTCGCCAAACCCGCCGATCCGTCCACCACCGACCTCGGCCGCCGTGTCCGCGCCGCCCGCCAGGCGCAGGATCTGACGCTGGAAACCGCCAGCCGCCTGTGCGGCGTGTCCCGTTCGACGCTCTCCAAAATCGAAAACGGCCTGATGTCCCCCACTTTCGACGTCCTGCAGAAAATCGTCCTCGGATTGAAGATCGAAATCGGCGAGCTGTTCGGCTCGACACCGAAAGTCAGCGCCAGCGGGCGTCGCGCGCTGACCCGCAAAAACGAAGGCCAACGCCACGCGTATCGCGGCTACCAGATGGAACTGCTCGCCACCGACCTCGCGCACAAAGCGATGCTGCCGTTTCGCATCCGCATCTCCGCGCACACACTCGACGCATTCGACGACTGGGGTCGTCACGAAGGCGAGGAATTTCTGTATGTGATCAGCGGCAGCGTGTGCCTCTATTCGGAGTTGTATGCGCCGACGCATCTGAACGCCGGCGACAGCCTCTACTTCGACAGCCGCACCGGTCACGCGGCGGTCTCCACGAGCGAAGAAGACGCCGAAGTGTTGTGGATGGCGACCAGCGCCGACATTCCGCAAGCGCCGGTCGCCATTGAATCGACGAAGAAGTAACGCAAGCACCTCCGTGCGCATGAATGCGCTTTAGCGCGCCGCCAACGCCCGCTGCACGAGTTGCGCAATATGCATTGCGTGACGCCCCGTGCCCTGCTCGATCTGCTCGCGGCAACTGAACCCGTTGGTCAGCACGATCGTCTCCGCGTCCGCCGCACGCACCGCGGGAAACAACTTGTCTTCGCCGATCTTCGTGGACAGCGCGTGATGCTCCGCGTTAAAACCAAACGATCCGGCCATGCCGCAGCATCCCGTATCGAGCAGCTTCCATTTCACGCCGAGCTTGTTCAGCAACGCGGTATCGCCCTGCATGCCGAACAGCGCCTTCTGATGACAATGTCCGTGCACGATAACGTCCGCGTCAAGCGTCGGCCAATCGAACGGCTGACGCGCGACGAAATCGGAGAACAGGAAAGTCTGCGCCGACAGTTTCTTCGCTAGCGGATGGCCGGGCAGTTGCTTCAGCAATTCGTCCTTAAACACCGACAAACAACCGGGTTCGAGACCGACGAGCGGCACGCCGGCGGCGATATCGTCCGCGAGGTCGTCGAGAATGTGCGTGAGCAGTTCGCGCGCGCGTTCGAGCAGGCCAAAGTCATACAGCGGACGCCCGCAGCACAAACGGTTCTTCGGCAACATGACGTGCCAGCCCAGTTGCTTTAAAACATCGGCAGCGGCCTGCGCGATCTCGGGCGTGAAATGATCGTTGAACGTATCCACCCATAGGATGACTTTCTTCACCTCGCCGCGAGCATCACGCGCCGTTTGCGGCGAACGCTGCGCGATCTGCCTGTACGTGGCATCCGCGAATCGAGGCAATTCACGCGTTTGCGCGGCGCCGGCCAGCCACTTACCGAACGAAGACAAACCCGGCGCCGACGTCATGAAGTTCGTCAGACGTGGCAAACGCGCCGCCCACGGCGCCCATTCGCCGATCCGTCCCATGAACAGCGCCTGCCGTGGCCTGCGATTCGTCTCGTAGTAATGCGAAAGAAATTCCGCCTTGTACGAAGCCATGTCCGTATGCGTCGGGCAATCGGATTTGCAGCCCTTGCACGCGAGGCACGTATCGAGCGCTTCCTTCACTTCGCGGCTTTGCCAGCCGTCCGCGATCACATCGCCTTGCAGCATTTCCCAGAACAGATGCGCGCGGCCACGCGTCGAATATTTTTCTTCACGCGTCGCGCGATAACTCGGGCACATCGTGCCGCCTTCGAGCGAGCGGCATTTGCCCATGCCGATGCATCGCTCGATCTCGCGCTGAAAGCCATCGCCTTCCTGGCTCGCGAACGTCAGTCGGGTTTGCAGCGTGACCGGCTTGTAAGCGGGCCCCATGCGCAGGTTCTCGTCGACGCGATATGCGTGCACGACCTTGCCCGGATTCAGACGATTGGCCGGATCCCAGATCGCCTTGAACTGCTCCATCGCCTGCATCAGTTCAGGGCCGTACATGATCGGCAGAAACTCGGCCTTCGCCTGGCCGTCGCCGTGTTCGCCCGACAGCGAGCCGCCGAATTCGACCACCAGTTCGGCCGCTTCGCGCAGAAACTTGCGCCACGTCGCGACACCTTCCGCGCTGCGCAGATCGAAGGTAATGCGCGCGTGCACGCAGCCATCGCCGAAATGGCCGTAGAGACTCGTCTCGTAACCGTAGCGATCCACCAGCGCCTGGAACGCGCGCAGATAGTCGCCGAGACGCAACGGATCGACCGCCGCATCTTCCCAGCCGACCACCGGGTCCGGCGTGCCGGAATCGACCGATAACGCCACCGCCGACGCGCCGGTCTCACGAATCGACCACACCTTCGCCTGCAACGCGCGATCTTCGACGAGCATCGCCGACACATTCGGCCCTGCTTCGCCCGAGGCAAAGTAAGCGACGGCGGCTTGCGCTTCGCGCATCACATCGTCTTGCGTGTCCGCGCCGAATTCGAGCACGACCCACGCATCGCCTTCGGGCAGCAACGCGATCTCGTCCTTTTTCAAACCGCGCGCCTGCAAGCCGCGAATGATCGCGCGGTCGAGTCCTTCGATAGCGATCGGCCCGCAGCGCATGAAATGCGGCACGGCATCTGCGGCCGCGTAGATATCCGTGAAGCCGACCACGACGATCACGCGCTCGGCCGGGCTCTTCACGAGACGCACTTTCGCCTGCAAGGTGAGCGCGCAGGTCCCTTCGGTGCCGACCAATGCACGTGCGACGTTAAAGCCGTTTTCCGGCAGCAGTTGATCGAGATTGAAGCCCGACACACGCCGCTTGATCTGCGGGAATTTCGCGCGAATCTGCTCGGCGTAGGCGTCGCGCAGTTGCTTCAGCGCGGCGTAGATCTCACCCTGACGGCCACCTGCCGCGATGATGCGTTCGAGTTCCTGATCGGATGTCGGACCGACCCAGAAACGCGCGCCGTCGAAAGTCGCGATTTCCAGCGCTTCGACGTTTTCGACCGTCTTGCCGGCCATCACCGAATGCGCGCCGCACGAGTTGTTGGCGATCATGCCGCCGAGCGTGCAGCGGCTATGCGTCGCCGGGTCGGGTGCGAAAGTGAGGCCATGCCGCTCCGCCGCATCGCGCAAGGTATCGCAGACCACACCAGGTTCGACGATCGCAACACGCTCGACCGGATCGACCGACACGACACGGTTCACATACTTGCTCGCGTCGGCGACTACCGCGACGTTGACGCACTGCCCGTTCTGCGACGTGCCGCCGCCACGCGCCAGAAACGGCACGTCGTTGCGGCGGCAGGCGGCGAGCGTGGCCAACAGATCGTCGACATCCGCCGGCACGACGACGGCGAGCGGCACTTGTCGATAGTTCGACGCGTCCGCCGCATACAGCGCTTTCGAGCCTTGGTCGAAGCGCACTTCGCCACGCACGTGGCTGCGCAGATCGGCTTCGAGCGCCTGCATCACAGCGGCGCTGCCCGCAAAAGGCGTGGCGATGCGCGGTGTCTTCTTCAACGCGCGGCGGCCGGCACCGTCCAACTCATCGACGCTTGCGCCTTGTTCTTCATCAAATGACGTTCCCACTGCGCTCCCCGTTTCTCGTGCCGATGCTGCCGATTCGCGCTCAGGCAGCCTGGCTCGCGGTCATCTTGAAGATGCCCTGTGCGTTGCCCGCGTCGAAACGCAGGTCCGTTTCCCAACGACGCGCGTCCTGATCGAAAGTCCGCTTGCGCGTGATGAACTCGTAAAACGAGCCCGGCACTTCACGCGTCACGATGCCGCCGTCAGCCGCGCGGAACTCGCGCTGAACGAGGTCCGCGCGATACGCCGTCTGAAACACGCGGCCCGAGCGCGAACGCTCCACTTCCGGTTTCATCGGACGACCCTTGGCCTTCTCGTCGTCGGAGAGTTGAAAGACATCGGCGACGCGATCGGTGGCGTGATTGAACGCGTTACCTTCGGTGGCGATCCATGCCATCTCCGCCGATTCCTTCAACAATACTTCGTAATCGGCTTCGCGTGGCATGTCGTGCTGCCGCGCGAACGCGCCGACGATCACCGGCAGCAATTCATACGCCGCGTCGAGCGGCAGCACGCCGTCGCGCTCGAGCTCCCACAACTGGCCGATGGCGCGCGGCGTCAACGGATCGCGCGACGCGCCGATCACGTTGGTCACGGCCTGCTGAAATTCTGCCGAGAACCGCTCGGGATGCAATTCGCTGACGAAGAACTGCGCGATTTCATCGGGCGCGTCGTCGTGCGCCCAGGCGCGGCCGGTCATGCCGAGGCGGTCGAGCGGATAGCGGCCGTTGATGCTGAAGCCGAGCGGACGAAGAATGCGTGCGAACGCGGCTTCACCCGTCGGCAACGCGCCGCTGTGCGGCCAGCGCACCGTGCGCAACGCGCCGTGATCGAAGTACACGCTGCCGCCTGCCGCGATCGTCTCCTCGGTGTACTGGCGGCCGTTCGCCGAGCGCGCCAGCAGATCCTCGAACAGCGCCATGTTCATCGCCTGCGCGAGTTCGGCTCGCGTGACGATGCCGTCCTCCCCTTCGTCCAGAATGCGCGGATGATTCAGCGTCGCAAAGAGCCGGGTGGTTTTGTCGGCGCCGAGCAGTTTCAGCAGCAGTTGTTCGACATTCGCATTCTTGATGTTTCGCATAGCGGTTCTCTACGTAACTTTGACGGGCGCTGATTCACATGTTCGAGCAGAGCTGCCGGTGCGGGTGCAAGCCGCAGGACGGCACGATCGAAGGCGTGATTATTCAAACCTGCCGGCTTGCCGTAAAGCGAGATAAAATCGCCACTTGATGCGTTTTTGGAATCAACGTGCGAAAGTTCAAGATCCCCAACATGGGCGCGCTGCTCGCTTTCGAAGCCGCCGCGCGGCACGAGAGCTTCACGCATGCGGCGCGCGAACTCTTCCTGACCGAGAGCGCGGTCTCGCGGCAGATCAATACGCTGGAGAGCAATCTTGGCGTGCGGCTGTTCGTACGCGTCAAACAGCGCGTGGTGCTGACGAAGGCAGGCAAGGTCTATAGCGCGCAAGTGCGGCGCTCGCTGGAACAACTCGATCGCGACACGCTGTCCATCATCGCGCACGGCAGCGGCGGCGGTTATCTGGAGTTGGCCGTTCTGCCGACTTTCGCGTCGCAATGGCTGATTCCGCGGCTCGCGGCATTCAATACGCAGTATCCGGACGTGCGCGTGAACATGGGCGTGCGAACCGGCACGTTCCCGTTCGCCGAGACCCATTTCGAGGCCGCGATTCATTACGGCAAGCCCACATGGCCGGGGACGTCGGCGGATTTTCTGTTTAGCGAGGAGGTGGTGCCGGTGTGCGCGGCGAGTTTGCTGAAGCGGCCCGTTCAAGGCGCCGCCGAGCTTCTGGACTATCCGCTGCTGCATTCCACCACCCGGCCTGACGGCTGGGCGTCATGGTTCGCCAGCATGGGCGTCGACGACAACCGGACCATGCAGGGCGTGCGCTATGAACTCCACACCATGCTGATCAGTGCGGCCGCGGCCGGTCTCGGCATTGCGCTGGTGCCGCGCTTTTTCGTCGAAGCGCAACTCGGCCAGCTTGGGCTCGTGATTCCGCTCAACGCGCCCGCGGTCGCCGACTCCGCGTACTACCTCGTCTATCCGACCGAGTTGAGTCATGGCAAGCCGCTGGCGAGTTTCCGCGAGTGGCTGCTGCACGAAGCCGCCGCCTACAGCGCGGTGAATCCTGAGTTGGGCGGCCCGCCCGATACCGGTTGAGCCGGCGTCAGATCAAACCTCAAGCGCCCGCTTGTTCGCGCGCCTTTGCCAGCGCGCTCAAATTGCCTTCGCCGAAGCCGTGATGACCTTGGCGCTGGACGATCTCGAAGAATATTTCGCCGGCGCGGCGCCGCACGAAGGTTTGGAAAAACAGCAGCGGCACGCCGTCCGCGCCGATCTCGCCGTCCACCAGCACGTGCGTGCGCTTGAGCCGCGCGACGTCGAGCCCATGACCCGGCAGACGCGCGTCGAGTTGCTCGTAATAGCGTGGCGGCGGCTCGACGAACTCGACGCCGTTCGCGAGCAATTGTTCGACGCACGCGAAGATGTCGTCGGTCGCGAGGGCGATATGCTGCACGCCTTCGCCTGGATGATCCGGTAGATACTCGTGCATCAGGTTGGTCCGGCTCGTACCTTCCTCGTACAAGGGCACGCGGATCGCGCCGCACGGCGACACCATCACGCGCGATTCCGCCGAGACATGCCAGTTGGCGTGCAACTCGTGAATCTCGCGGAAGTTGAGCAGGTCGCGGTAGAAGTCGAGCCATTCTTGCATCCGGCCCTCGCCGACCGTTTGCGTCAGATGATCCACCGCGACGAGGCCGGTGCCCGCATGGCTCAAGTCGGCATGCGCCGTGTCGATTTCGATGGGCCGGAAGTCGATATCGAAGATCGAGATATCACCGAGGCCGCCACGCTGGCCGCCGCGGCCGCGCCAACGGTCGACGAAATAGATGTGCGAGTCGCCGATGCCCTGAATGGCCGGAATCAGCAGCTCGCCCGTGCCGATCTTTTCGCCTTCGAACGCCCATGCGCCGAGTTCGATCGCGCGGTCGAAGGCGCGCTGCGCGTCCGCCACGCGAATGCCGATCGCGCAAATGCCCGCGCCGTATTCCTCGGCATAGCGCGCGGCGAACGAATCCGGCTCGGCGTTGATGAGGAACTGCATCTCGCCCTGACGATAAAGCGTGACGTCCTTGCTGATATGCCGCGCAATCGCCTTGAAACCGAGTTTGGTGAAGGTTTCGCCAAGCGCCTGCGGATCGCGCGCGGCGAACTCCACGAATTCGAGGCCGGCGGTGCCGAGCGGATTGTGCTCAGGCGCCGACACGGCGCGCAGCGCGGCGTCTGGAGTGGGCAAGTCGCTGGGCATGGCAATCTCCTTTACAGTCTTTCGACGCTGTTCCTGCTGTTTCCGGTGTTCGGTGCAAGCCGCCGCCACATCCGCAGTGTGACACCACGGCTTTTGCACCGTGTTTGTACACCGGGTAGCCGGGCGTCCGCAACCTTCATTTTGTACCGGATGGTTCACACGACGGCGCGCCAGCATGCCTCGCGGCGCTCACCACCATGATTGAGTACCGGACGCCCTATTTGCGGCTCCGTTTCTGCACCCTTTTACCGGCCGCCTTATCCGCGCTCGACGCCATGCGCTGCTGCGCGACCTCGCGCACCGCCTCGATAAACGCCCGCCCGACCGGCGACGGCTGCGTGTCCGAGCGGCGGATCAATCCGACCGGCTCGCCGGTGCCGGCAAAGGGCAACGGCAAACGGACCAGCATGCCGTGCGCCAGCTCGTATTCGACAGCGCTCAGCGGGACGAACCACACCGCGTCGTTCTCCAGCGTCAACGCGCGGCCCGTCGAAACGGACAATACCTCGACGAACGCCGACAACGGCGGCACGCCCCACGCGCTCAACAGACTGTCCGCCGATTGCCGGATCAACGTGCCGAACGGCGGCAACACAACCGGAAAATCCTCGAGCGAGGTTGCCGGCAAACCCGCGCCCGCCGCGAGCGGATGCCCGGCGCGCACCACCGCGATCAACGGCTCGCTGAACAACTGCTCGAAACTGAGCCCGACCATGCGCTCGGGATCGGCCAGACGTCCGATCGCAAATTCGATCGTGCCCGCTTTCAGGCGCTCGAGCAATTCCGGGTTGGCGCCGGTCGCAAGACGCACGATCACGCGCGGCCACAGAGTGGCGAACTGCTTGAGCACCGGTGGCATCAATGCCGCCGCGACGGTCGGCAGGATGCCGATTTCCAGCGTGGCCGCGGCCGCGCCTTCCGCGCGCGCCAGCAGATCGACACCCTGGCGCAACGCGCTGACGCAGGCGCTCGCGTGCGGCATGAAGAGTTGGCCCTCGCGGGTCGGCACGGCGCCGTGGCGGCCGCGCTCGAACAGCTTCACCCCGAGAATCGCTTCGAGTTCGGCAACGGTCTTGGAGACCGCGGGCTGAGTGATCGACAGGCTGTCAGCGGCCCGCTGGACGCTGCCGAACTGCGCGACGGCCAGAAAGCACTGGAGATGACGGAATTTGACGCGGCTATCCGCGAGACTGCGTTGCATAACGGCAGGTTATACGAAAAGGGCGAAAACGTCATTTTGCATAACCTCCCAGGTTGGATAAAGTCTTTCCATAACGCCGTATCCCACAATTCCTCGAAGGAGACACTGATGGACGATTCCTTTCTCAGCGCGCGTGACTTCACGTCGCATCCCGCTTACGTCTACCCCGGCTACGGTTCGTCGGTCAAACGCGGCCCGACGCGTCCGCTGATTCCGCTGAAGGAAAAGCTGCGCGACCAGCGCGTGCCGGTCTACGGCACCGATGACCTCGGCGCGCTCGACCACGACCTGACGCGAAACGCCGTACGCAATGGCGAGCCGCTTGGCGAGCGCATCATCGTGACGGGCCGCGTGCTCGACGAAGGCAACCGCCCGGTGCGCAACACGCTGGTCGAAATCTGGCAAGCCAACGCCGCCGGCCGCTATGTTCACAAGGCCGACCAGCATGACGCGCCGCTCGACCCGAATTTCCTCGGCGCGGGCCGCTGCATCACGGACAACGAAGGCCGCTACCGTTTCCTGACGATCAAGCCTGGCGCATATCCGTGGGGCAACCATCCGAATGCGTGGCGTCCGAACCATATCCACTTCTCGCTCTTCGGCGACCATTTCGGCTCGCGCCTCGTCACGCAGATGTACTTCCCCGGCGACCCGCTGCTGGCGTTCGACCCGATCTTCCAGGGCACGCCGGAGCACGCCCGTGACCGCCTGATCGCGGATTTCTCGCTCGACACCACGCAAGAGGCCTATGCGCTCGGCTACGACTTCGACATCGTGCTGCGCGGCCGCAACGAAACTCCGATGGAGCGCTAAGCCATGACGACCCTCAAGCAAACGCCTTCGCAAACGGTCGGACCGTACTTCGCGTATGGTCTGTGTCCGCAGCAGTACGATTTCGATTTCAAGAGCCTGTTCACGCCCGTTCTGGCTGACCGCGAAGCGGCCGGCGAGCACATCACGATCGTCGGCCAGGTGTTCGACGGCGACGGCAAGGTGATCGGCGACGCCATGCTCGAAGTGTCGCAGGTGGACGCGAATGGGCACTTCCCGGAGTCGCGCGACGAAATCCTGAAGACCGGCTTTCGCGGTTTCGCGCGTGTCGGCACCGGCACGGATCCGCATAAACGCTTCGTCGTGGAAACGGTGAAACCGGGCCGCGTCAGCCCGGATGAAGCGCCGCATCTGAATGTGATCCTGACCATGCGCGGCATGCTGCTGCACACTTTCACGCGCGTCTATTTCGAGGACGAAGCCGCGGCGAATGAGAAAGACCCCGTACTGGCAACGGTTCCAGCGGACCGGCGCGCCACGCTCATCGCCCGCCGCGAGCCGCATGTGGCTAACGTCTACCGCTTCGATATCTACATGCAAGGCGATAAGGAAACCGTATTTTTCGATCTTTGACGCGGTTTTTCTACACTTTCATATAGCTTTCACATACACTGAGCATGATCCTTCTAGCGACTGGATCGCGAAACTCCGAGTAGTTGAGCCCGCCTTGCGCGGGCTTTTTTTTGGTCTTTTTCGGCCTTCCTGTCTGATGAATAGCGCTTAGCGCAACGAACAGCGCAGCCAGCGGCTGATTCTCGTCACGTCGGCAATGTGATCGTGCGCGCCTGGCGCACCCAACACCACGATGTCGACCGGCCTGCCGTGCACCCTCATTCGCACGACAACACAGTGTCCGGCCTCGTTGATGAAGCCGGTTTTCTGCAGAACGATCGAGCGGTCGCCGCCTCGCACCAGCGCATTCGAGTTCTGATAACTCAGGCTAGCTCGCCCGCCGCCGGGTAAAACCACTTGCGCGCGATCGGTGGAATAAGCGCGAATCAACGGATAACGGCTGGCCGCGGCGACCAGCAACGACAAATCCCGCGCTGTCGAAACGTTTTGCGGCGACAAGCCCGTGCCGTTCACAAACGACGTATGCCGCATACCGAGCGCGCGCGCCTTCGCATTCATCGCGGCGACGAAGCCCGGACGGCCGCCCGAATAATCGCGACTGAGCGCGGCCGCAGCGCGGTTCTCCGACGACATCAGCGCAATATGCAACATGTCATGGCGCGACAGCGTCGAACCGACACTCAAACGTGAACCGGTGAACTTGTCGAAATCCTGGTCCTGAACCGTAACGTTAAGCGGCGCATTCAATGCATGCCTCGTATCGAGCGACACGACGGCTGTCATCAGTTTGGATACCGAAGCGATTGGCATGACTCGGTCAGCTTGCTTTTCAGTGAGTACGGTTTGCGTTCGTTCGTCGACGACGTAGACGGATCTGGCGCGCAGCAACGCGCGCGATTTCGGCGTATAGCCGCAGCGCGCCAGCAGGCGAAGCCCTTTATGCGGCATCGACGCGCGCGACGCTGACACATGTTGCGTATCGCGCTTTGCCGCCAACTCTGCGGGCCGCCGCGCGCATCCCGCGCATTGCGCACAGCTTGCCGACGATGTTTGGGCGTGACCTTGCTGGCATGCATCGTCCGCTCGGTGCCCGTCACGTGCTTGCGCTTGTGCGTGACACGACGCCGAGCCTTGCCGGGAGTGGGCTTCTTCGCTTTGCTCGAGCGTTTGGCTTTCGCTTTGGACGTGTGCCTCGTGGACGTTTCGACGTGCCGGCTCACGCGCACGGACGGCTGCCGTGCAGGCTGGTGGGCCGCACCAAACGACCCGCCGATATTCAGCCACAACAGGCCGAATACCGCGAGACAGCGGAGCCATGCAGGGAAACGAAAAGCAGGAAATTCAGATGAAGGAATTCGACGACCGTACGGCATGCAGCTTCCAGTTCTGTGCCGCATGCGCCCGTATGAACGGGCACGGAATCGGCAACGACGCGCCGATCTTAAGGCAGATCGTGCATGCGATCAACGGCAAAGGAACGCGCCGGCAGGCTATGCGATAACCGCACGCAAGCGGCAGACGCCACTCTCAGCAACGGAAATGATCGATGTTCTGTCCAGCGTAAATCGCGCGCGCGAGCCAGTCCGGTTTATCACCGTGACCGTCCCACGTATTGCCGTAGGCGTCGCGATACATCACGGCCCGCGTCGCAGCCGCATCGGTTTCGATCGCTTCGGCGAGCGCTTCTATCGTAATGCCGTATTCGTCCATGCGTCGGCGGATCCATGCGACCAGGCGCTCACGCGCATTCCCGTCGAAGTCGAGCTGCCGTTGTTCTCCAAGCTCTTTCATAACGTACCGGTGTCGCGGCTAATAATGCTCGCGTTAGAAAAACAAAAGGCTTCGCTAAACAACGCGAAGCCTATGCGTGATTCAGATGGCTCGAGTGCGAATCGAACTCGCGATGCCTCTCCCGGTGCGGGAGAACTCGCACCTGGAAATCATGCCCATTAAATCTTGGATTATGGGGAATTCGTCGGCAACCGGATCGAATTGCGCTCGTGTCTCGCCCCGTGGTTCGGAGCTGCTTCAGCGTATGGAAAGCGATTCTAGCATCCAATTTCTTTTGCTTGCAGCAATGAATTGTTAGTCAGCGATGCAGGGCTTTTCAATTCCCATTGGGTTATCCAGACTGTTAGCTGAAGCGGCAATACTCATCGACAAGAAATGAGCGCGAAGCAAAGGGACAAAAGCAAAGCCTCGCACTCTCATGTTATGTTTCACTGATAGCACGCTAGCGCACAGGAGACACTCGACCATGACCGCTTCAACCGCCATCATCACCATCCTCGTCGCACTCCTGTTAGGCGCCATGAGTCCGGGACCGAGTTTCGTCATCGTCGCCCGTAATGCGATCGGCTTGTCGCGCGGCGATGGTCTCGCCACCGCCATTGGCATGGGCGTCGGCGGCGTGTTCTTTAGCGGCATCGCGTTGCTCGGTCTCTATACCTTGCTGGCGAGCGTCGAATGGCTCTATGTCGGCCTGAAAGTGGCAGGCGGCCTCTATCTGATCTACCTGGCGTCAAAAATCTGGCGTGGCGCCGCAAAACCGCTCGCCTTCGATGCCACGCAAGAGGTCCAGGCCAATACCCGTAAATCTTTCTGGATCGGCTTGAGCACACAACTCAGTAATCCGAAGACAGCCGTTTATTACGGCAGTATCTTCGCGGCTCTGCTGCCGCAACATCCGCCGCTGTGGTGCTACTTTGCTTTGCCGCCTGCGATCTTCGCTATCGAAGCCGGCTGGTACACCGTCGTCGCGCTGTGTTTTTCGAGCAAGCGGCCGCGCGAAATTTACCTGCAATGGAAAGCCTGGGTCGATCGCGTCGCCGCGAGCGCCGTCGCCGCGCTGGGATTGCGCCTCATCCTGACGGCACACAAAGTGGGTATCTGAAACGCGTTGCCGCTCGAACGGCTTGCCGTGCCGCGTCGCACGGCAAGCCGGGAACCAGGGCTCTATCGGCAAGCGCGCAGCGCAAGCCGTTCGCGGCACCCGGCAAAACAGTTACAAGATAAGTGTTGACGTTGATACACCCCGGCGGTTACTGTGGCATCCGAAGTTCAAGAAGTTCGATTGCTGTTCATCAATGTCTCGCTCCCTCAGCGGTATTCGTTGTCCTCTCCCTCCTTGACGCTTCAGCGCTCTATCACAGAGCACATCTTTCTATTTTTACCTCAAGGATTCTTCATGGATACCGGTACCGTTAAGTGGTTCAACGACAGCAAAGGCTTTGGCTTCATCACCCCGGACAAGGGCGGCGACGACCTGTTCGCACACTTCTCCGAAATCAGCGGCGACGGCTTCAAGACGCTGGCTGAGAATCAGAAAGTGAGCTTCGAAACGAAGCAAGGCCCGAAGGGTCTGCAAGCGGCTAACATCAAGCCGCTGTAAGTTTGAAGGGCTCGGTGTCCGGCAACGGACATCGGGCTGCAGCGACATCCTCGCGGAGCTTTGTCTCCCACAGTTTGCGCGTATCGCTTTGAGCTGCATGCCATTCAAGCAGCTTGCCTGAGCGCCAAACGCCTCGTTGCACCTCATTCTCCCCTCCGGCTTCAACGCCCATTTTTCGCTTTTCCGACTGCGTCAGGATTCGGCTCGCAATGGCTTGAATCAGCTCGTCCGCGCGACTCGTACAAGGGTCCGCAAGGCAGGCGCGCACTCGAACATCATTAAAATATAAAATGCAAAACAAACATATTCATCACTACAACGGCTATGCCGTCAAACCCTCGGCGCACCGTTTGCCCGATGGCACTTTTTCATCCAATCTGCTGCTCGAACGCGCCCACAGCGCGCGCACCGAAGGGCGCTACCAGTTCTATTCGCTCGATTACTTCACGAACGAAGAACAGGCTTTGCAGCACTCGGCGCGCTGGGCACGTCACTGGGTCGACACGCGCGGCTAAGCGCGCGACCGGCGCGCAATCCTATACGATGGCGCGCACGTGATCCACACAGCGCGCAGTACCGGCACAGGCGTGCCATTCGGCACGCCACACCGTCACACGCGCAACCGCATCATGGCTTTTCTTCGGCCTTGATGCGCGCGCGCAGTTCGAACTTCTGAATTTTTCCCGTCGATGTCTTCGGCAATTCGCCGAAGCGCACCGCTTTCGGCAACTTGTATCCCGCAAGAAAAAGCCGGCAGTGCGCAATGATCTCTTCCGCGCTCACCTGAGCGCCCTCCTTGAGCTCGACGAAGGCGCACGGTACCTCGCCCCACTTCGCGTCCGCCATCGCCACCACGGCGGCTACGGACACCGCAGGGTGACGGTACAGCGTGTCTTCGACCTCGATGCTCGAGATGTTCTCGCCGCCGGAAATGATGATGTCCTTGCTGCGATCGCGAATGCGGATATAGCCATCGGGCATCCGCACGCCAAGATCGCCGGTATGGAACCAGCCGCCCTGGAAGGTGGCGTCCGTCGCACGCTCGTTCTTCAGATAGCCCTTCATGCAGATGTTGCCGCGGAACATGATCTCACCGATGGTCTCGCCATCGGCGGGCACGGGCGCGAGCGTGTCCGGGTCGAGCACGGTCACCGCCGCTTGCAGGTGATAGCGCACGCCCTGCCGCGCGTTCAGTTCGGCGCGCGCGCTGTCGTCGAGCGACTCCCACTCTTCCTGTTTTGCGCAGACCGCGGCCGGCCCATAGGTTTCGGTGAGTCCGTACACGTGCGTGAGATCGAAGCCGATCTCCTTCATCTTCGCGATCACCGCCGGCGCGGGCGCCGCGCCCGCCACCATCGTCGACACGCGATGCTCGATGCCCTCGCGCCATTCGGCCGGCGCGTTCGCGAGCGCGCTCTGAACGATCGGCGCGCCGCAATAGTGCGTGATGCCTTCGCGGCGAATCAGATCGAACACCGTCTTCGCATCGAATTTGCGCAAACAGACGTTGACGCCGGCACGCGCGGCTACCGTCCACGGGAAACACCAGCCGTTGCAGTGGAATAGCGGCAAAGTCCACAGGTAGACCGCGTGCTTGGGCATATCCCATTCGAGGATATTGCTGAGCGCGTTCAGATACGCGCCGCGATGGTGGTAGACCACGCCCTTCGGATCGCCGGTCGTGCCGGAGGTGTAGTTCAGCGCAATGGCATCCCATTCGTCGGCCGGCAGGGTCCACGCGAATTCGGGGTCGCCGGATTGCAGGAACGCTTCGTAGTCTGTCGCACGGATGAATTGAGCCGGATCGGCGGGCATCGCGTCCGCCACGCTGATCACGCGCAGGTCCGGAAATTCCAGCGCGGCACGATGCGCGAACTCGCCGTACTCGGTATCGACGATCAGCGCCTTCGCCTCGCCGTGGCGCAGCATGAACAGCAGCGACGACACGTCGAGCCGCGTGTTCAGCGTATTGAGCACGGCGCCGGCCATGGGCACGCCGAAGTGCGCTTCTATCATCGGAGGAATGTTGGGCAGCAAGGCCGCGACCGTGTCGCCACGCTGAATGCCGGCTCGCTGCAGCGCGCTGGCCAGCCGCCGGGCGCGCTCGTAGGTCTCTCGCCAGTTGCGGCGAATCTCCCCATGGACGACCGCCGGCCGCTCACCGTAGACTTCCGCTGCGCGCACGATGAAATCGATCGGCGTTAGTGGGACATAGTTGGCCTCACGGCGCTCGAGGCCTGCTTCGAACATGTGCTTCATCGGATCGTCTCCAGAGGCGCTGGTCGCGCCGTCGATTATTCTGACTGATGAACTAGGCTAACAATTGCCATGGTGAACTGTCTGTCATTCAAATGACAGAGTGGCGCGCCCTGGCGCTGCCACACCCACATTCGCCCGAAAACCCGCAAGCTGCCATGAACGACGCTCCGCTCACCGCCCCCGCCGACGCCCGCCCGCGCAAGCCGGAACGGGTCGCGCGCGCAAATCTGCCGGGCCTGTTCGCCACGTGCGCGTGGTTCCGGGCGCTCGCCGCCGAGCATCAGGCCTTGGTGCTCGCCAGCGCACACGCGGAGCATCTGGAAGGCGGCGCATGGATCGCGCGCCGCCAGGAGCCGTCGGACTACTGGATCGGCGTGCATTCCGGCCTCATCAAACTTGCCATCTATAGCCCTTCGGGACGCAGTTGCACGCTGTCCGGCGTGCCGCGCGGCGGCTGGTTCGGCGAAGGCAGCGTGATCAAGCGCGAACTGCGCAAATACGACGTGGCGGCGATTCAGCCATCGCTGGTCATGTTCGTGCCGTCGGAGACGTTCCACACGCTGTTGGAGTCGAGCCTGCCGTTCACCGGCTTCGTGATCCGGCAACTGAACAACCGCATGGGCGAATTCATCGCATCGATCCAGAATAGCCGACTGCTCGATGTCGACGCGCGCGTCGCACAGGCGCTCGCGCAATTGTTCAACCCGGACCTTTATCCCGACACCGGCCGCACGCTAGCCATTTCGCAGGAAGAAGTCGGCCTGTTGGCGGGCGTGTCGCGTCAGCGGATCAATCAGGCGCTGCAAAACCTCGAACGGCTGCAAATTTTGCGCCTCTCGTATAACCAGATCGACGTGCTCGACCTCGAACGCCTTGGCGCGTTCGGCCGGGAACAGATCTAGCGCCCAACGCCCTGCCAGCCTCGTTTTTGCCCCGCATGTTTCGGCGGTCGCCTACGCGCGGCCGTTCGACTGTTTTTTGAGCAACCGGATAAAGAAAGCGCCGCACGCGCCGTTATGCGAGCTATGCAGCGCAGATTGCAGCCTCTCCCTATTCCGAGCTCAACGTATTGTCGAATCCGATAATGAACCGTCTGACACTGAAACAGAAATTGTGGGTGCCATTGCTGCTGTGCTGGGCTGCGCTCCTGATCGTGACCGTTGTGAACGCGTACGAAGCACGTAACGGTCAAATGGACGCACGGCGCGCGGATCTGGCCGACGTCACGGACATGGCTGCATCGATCGTCGCGGACTATGCGAAGCAGGCCGACGCCGGCAAGCTCTCCGCCGACGAGGCGAAGCAACAAGCCATTGCCCGCGTCAATGCCCAACGCTACGGCGCATCCGGCTACGTGACGATCGTGCGCAGCGATTCGGTCATGATCGATCATCCGATGAGCCCGAAGCTGAACGGCAAGGACATGAGCGGCTTTCGCGACGCCAAAGGCAACGCGCTGTATCACGACATCGCCCAGGCCGGCGGCTCGGCGACCGGCGCCGGCTACCTGCGCTACTGGTGGCCGAAACCCGGCGAGACGACGCCTAGCGAGAAGATCGGTTATGTGAAGCGCTTCGCCCCGTGGGGCTGGGACTTCATCGCCGGCGCTTACATGGACGACATCCAGGCGCAGTTCTACACGACACTCGCGCGCTCGGCCGGCATGCTGGTGGTGTTGGGCGTGATGGTGTCGTTCGTGGCGTCGCGCGTGGTGCGCAGCGTGTCGCGCTCGATCGGCGGCGAGCCTTCCGCGGCGGCTTCGATTGCGATGCAGATCGCGCGCGGCGATCTGGCCACGCGCATCGACTTGCGCCGCGACGACAAGTCGAGCCTGCTGTTCTCGTTGCGTGAGATGCGCGATCAACTCGCGGCCACCGTCGCGCGGATCAAGACGTCGGCGGAGACGATCACCGTCGCTTCGAAAGAAATCGCCGCCGGCAATCTGGATCTGTCGAGCCGCACCGAGGAACAGGCCGCGTCGTTGCAGCAGACTGCCGCGAGCATGGACGAACTCACCAAGACCGTCACGCAGAACGCCGACAACGCGGCGACCGCGTCCGAACTGGCCGGTGACGCGTCGGCCATCGCCGCGCGCGGTGGCCAGGTGGTCAACGACGTCGTCGAGAAAATGGCGGGCATCACCGATAGTTCGCGCAAGATCGGCGAGATCATCAGCGTGATCGAGGGGATCGCGTTCCAGACCAACATTCTGGCGCTGAACGCCGCGGTGGAAGCTGCGCGCGCCGGCGAAGAAGGCCGCGGCTTCGCGGTGGTCGCGGGCGAGGTGCGCAATCTCGCGCAGCGCAGCGCGACAGCGGCCAAGGAGATCAAAGTGCTGATCGATCAGTCGGTCGCGCAAGTCGGCGAAGGCTCGACGCTCGCGGGCAAAGCGGGCAGCACGATCGGCGAGGTGGTCGACGCGGTGCGCCGCGTGACGGCCATCATGAACGAGATTTCGGCGGCTTCGAAGGAACAGAGTTCAGGTATCGGCGAAGTCAATCTCGCGATCCGTCAGATGGACGATGTGACGCAGCGCAATGCCGCGCTCGTCGAGCAGGCCGCCGCCGCGGCCGGTTCGCTCGATGAGCAGACCGAACAGCTGCGACATGCCGTCGCCGTATTCAAGGTCGAGCAAGCTGCGTGATTGAGTGACGGTCGGTCTTTCCAGATCCGCAGGCCTGCTGACCGATAAAAGAAAGGCTGTCGCCGGGAACCCGGCGACAGCCTTTTTATTTGCCGTTGCGAAGCCGCAATCTACGCGGCACTCACACCGCTCCTTCGCGTAACAGGCCGCTCCAGAATCGCGTCGGTCCCGAACAGCGTGAACACGATGTCGGCCAGCACGCCCGACTTCTTCCAGCGCAGATAGTAGCGATGCGCCGTCTGATACGGCGCATAGCGCTCCGGCATCGCGCTCCAGGGCGCGCGTGCGCGCAGCACCCACATCACGCTATTCACCACCCAGCGGATATCGATGCTGGGACGCCCGCGCCGAGGTCCAAGGGCCTTCATTTCAGGCAGCAGCGGCACGATGCGATGCCATTGCTCGTCAGTAAGATCGTGATTGGTCGGCAAATGAGGTTGCGTCTTTCTGGCGGAATTATCCATGCGGTAAAAGCGCGCGGCCGCCGCGTACAGGCTGGCGTCGCCGCGAAATAGCGTCTATCAATCAATGGATTTCAGACTAACCGAAGCACGCTTCCGCGAAGGTTAACTCTTGTCAGACGGACCCGGATAATTGTCAGAAACTGCAATAAGTTATTGCGCTAAAGGACTTTTGGCGCGACGAGGGTGCTGGTCTATCATCGGCGCGCCGGCGCATGGTCAGCTTGCGCGTGCCGGACTTGAATGAAAAATCCATAACCACATAAGCAGGAATGCCAGTGAGACAAATAAGACTCCTCAAGACCGCCGCCATCGTGGGTGGCGCCGCCCTCGCGATGACCTCCGAGCAAGCCTCGGCACAGAGCTCGATCACGCTGTACGGCGTCGCTGACGTGAGCGTTCGCTATCTGACGAACTCCAACGCCAAAAACGATGGCCGCCTGTTCATGACGAACGGCGCGATCACCAACAGCCGCTGGGGTCTGCGCGGTTCGGAGGATCTGGGCGGCGGGCTGAAGGCGATCTTCGATCTGGAAAGCGGCATCAATCTGCAGGACGGTTCCGCCTCGGACAGCCAACGGCTCTTCAACCGCAATGCGTATGTGGGCCTGAGCAGCCAATACGGCACGCTCACGCTGGGCCGTCAGAAGACACCGTTGTTCGACCTGCTCGGCGACACCTACGACCCGCTCACGGTCGGCAACTACTTCGAGAACTCATGGCTGCCGGGCGCGCTCGGTGCGGGGCTCTATGCGGACAACGCCATCAAATACACCGGCACGTACAAAGGCCTGACCATGGCCGCGATGTACTCGTTCGGCACCAACTCGGAATCGACCGGCGCGGGCGGTTTCTCCGGCCAGGTGCCGGGCCATCTCGGCGCGGGCTCGATGTACGGCTTCACGTTGTCGTATGTGGCCGGCCCGTTGAGCGTTGCAGGCGGCGTGCAGCAGAACAGCGACAACAGCAATCACAAGCAGACCATCTTCAACGCGAACGCCGTGTATGCGTTTAGCACGGCGAAGGTGTACGTCGGCTATCTGCATTCGAAAGACGACACCGGCTTCGTCGATAGCGCGCTGGCGCAGCAGACGCTCGTGCCCGGTGTGGATATCCTGAAGGGTTCGGGCCGCGTCGACAACGGTCCGTTCGCCGGCGTGACGTGGCAGGCAACACCCGCACTCACGCTGACGGGCGCAGCGTACTACGACCACATGTCCAATGCGGCGATCGGCAACGGACAACTGGGCAGCGGCAATCGCTATACGTTGGTGGCGCTGGCTGAGTACGCATTGTCCAAGCGCACCGAGGTGTACGGCACGGTCGATTTCGACAAGGTATCGGGCGCTGCGTCGGTCGAATTACCGGGCAAGAGCAATCAGACCGGCGTTGCGCTCGGTCTGCGTACGATTTTCTAAGGCACGCGGGGCCACCTCAGCCCTGCACGGCGCGCGGCATCCGGCATTCACGCCGGGCGCCGACCGGCGAAATCGTGCGCGCATAAAAAAAGGTGCCGCGAACGGCACCTTTTCGTACAACAACCAGCTTCTGCTGAAGCTTAGAAGCGGTGACGCAGACCGACCGTAGCAGCCGTCTGGTTCTTCGACGACGACGGCAGTTGCGTGTTGTCGCCGCTGTAGATCGAAGCGACACCGCCGTCACCCATTGCGTGCTGGTACACAGCTTGAGCGTAGACGTCCGTACGACGCGACAGCGAGTAGTCAGCCTGCAGGCCGATCTGGTGGTAGCGCACCGACTCCGAACCACCGTTCGCACCAACGCCGTAGCCCTTGCCGTCCGTGAACGTGTAAGCAACGCCCAGGCCCAGAGCCGGGGTCACGTTGTACTTGCCGTTGACTTCGTAGTTGTTAGCGCGCAGCGATTGCTGGCCAGCCGTGAAATTGTCCGAACGCGATTGCGTCCATGCCAGACCGACGGTAGCCGGGCCGAAAGCGTACGAACCAGCAACGCCGAATTCACGTTGACGGAAGTTGCCGACGTTGCCTGCCAGTGCGTTGACGTACGAACCGTCCGAAGCACCGGTGTTACCTGCGCCCGGGTTGTTTTGCTGTGCGTAAGCAGCACCCAGGTGCAGACCTTGCCACTGGTATGCAGCACCAACGCTGTATTCGCGGTTGTTTGCGAATGCGCCGGCCTGGTTCGAGAAGCCGTACGTGCCGCCGAACGTGAAGCCAGCGTAGTTAGCGCTCGAGTACTTGATCGAGTTGTTGACTGCGTAGCCGCCGTTCGTGTTCAGGTTGTCGTTGTTGAACGGGTGCGCGAAGTACGTACCGCCCCAGCTGCCCGTGGCGGTCAGCGGTGCCAGGTAGTCTTGAGCTGCGTCATATTGACGACCCAGCGTGACCGTACCGAATTGCGCGCTCGACAGACCGACGAACGCTTGACGGTTGAACATGCCGTTGTTGTTAGCGAACTTGCCGTTGTTGATGTTGAAGCCGCTTTCCAACGTGAAGATTGCCTTCAGACCGCCGCCCAGGTCTTCCGAACCGCGCAGACCGAACATGCTTTGGTTGATGCCGCCGCTACCAGCTGCCCACTTCGAATTGTGGTTGACGTTGCTCGTGTACGTCAGGCCCGCGTCCAGCAGACCATACAGGGTCACGCTGCTTTGTGCGTGAGCGACGGAAGCGAACGATGCGGCAACCGCAACGACGATGAGACTCTTTTTCATGCGTGGGACTCCTGTTCGATAAATTTACGCGGGGAGCGGGACCTGCCTCGGCAGCGCATGCATTGCACCCACTGCCGCCCTGTTCGCCGACCCGTTTCGGATCAGCCGGGCACCCTTGAAACGAAGCGTGAGTGTAGGGGGACACCCTGGTAGCGAGGCCGGCAATTCACGCAACAGGATTTTTCAGAATCAGCAACAATCTAATTGCCGCAGGCATTAAGTCTTTGTTTTTCCGGCATTAATTGCAAAATTAGGCAAGTGTCGCACCTGCTCTGAACATAAGTAATTTGCAACTTCTCAATATTGTCAGTTGTGTGTATGCAACACGCTTTTCATATTCCCGTCGTAATCGGGTCGGAACGATTAAAAAATCAGAAACTTCTGACTGCCCGGAAATGAGGCAATTAGGCCGCATGCATTCAGTTCAATGTAAATTTATTTTAGAACACCTGGAACTTAATTGAATGAATGGAGTCGTTTGATTCAAACCGGATTAGCCAGTGTCATTGAACTGGTCATTAATGTCTTTGCGGAGTGGAATGAATTTAATGGAAGTTGCGGGGGCGGTTCCGCGCACTTCGCAAGCCCGCGTGTCGAAGGGGAAAGCCTTCAGCACGGGCGTTGCCCGGAGGTGAGATGCGGCGCCGACCGCCGCGTGACAAAAACCCGTGCTGAAAGCGGATGGCACACATCGAACAGCCTTCCGCCTCCATTAAACGGCACGAACGTGCGATTTTTTACACGGAGTTTCCCTAGTTCCCGGCAAGCACGGCCTTATGGCTTGTCGTGCGATCGCCGGAGCGCGTCCTCATCCTCGGGAGAAGCGCCCGGCGCAAGCGGATCGGTTTCGGGCGGCACACCTGGCAACGGACGCGGCTGCTCGTCGGGTTCATCGAGCGGCTGGTTGGCGGGGTCGGCAACGGGGTCGATAGTCGGATCGGTTTGCATGATGAGCGTCCTGAGGATGGGAATATCTCCCAACACTCAGCGCGCAACGGCTATTCCCGAGGTTCCGGCGCCACGGTCAACTCGCTCGGCCTTGCGCCGCCGTCTCGATCGGTTGATGTCCGGCTGTAGAAATTGCCCCGTGTACGCCGAAACTTTCAACGCCCAATCGCGCGACTGAACACGCCGCGCCCTGTCACGAGACTAATGGCGATCCGGCCGCGAGCGCGGCATCTCGTCGCCCGAACCGGTCAGGAACGGCTCCAGCCCGAACAGCCAGGCAAAGCAGAAGGTGGCGCGCGTCAACGCACTGACCTGCTGTCGTTGCGGCGCACTCTCACCGGCGCCTTCCAGCGGAGTGGCCAGCAAGGGGCGAGTCTGCACAAACTCAGTAGCGGTGTGGTCAGGTCGCATGATCGTTCTCGTTATTGATATGGTTTGGACGCCGAGCTTATGCAAACGACGTGCCACTCGCACTGACCGACCTCGGGCCGACTGCTACTCAGATTAGCGCCGCTATCGCAAATGGCGTCTGTGCGCCGGAGCGCGAAACGGAAGCAACGAGATGACGAGCCGAATCCTGCAAAAGAGGGATTAAATCGAACGGAGTTTGCGCCGGCAACGGCAGAAGGAATGACGATATTGCCGCGACGTGAAATGCGCCGCTTAACACGCTCGCTTAACTCACAACATCCGATCTGAAGCGCTTTGGAAATCCCGCCAATGCTGTGACGAACATCTCTCACCCAACCGGATAGAAATCCGCCATGCGTAGATTAATAGCGCAGCGAAAGTGACATATTGCCGCGCCCGATATCCGCTTCACGCCATAAAAACAAAAAGGGTTCCGACATTATCGGAACCCTTTCTTAGCATCGATGGTGGGCCGGGTCGGATTCGAACCGACGGTGTCCTTTCGGAGGCGGATTATGAGTCCGCTGCCTGCAACCAGCACGGCGTCCGGCCCAAGAAAAAAGACCCGGTCGTGAAGGCCGGGCCTATTCGTTGATTGGCCGACATACTACACGAAAAAGGGGCCTTCGCAACCGCTTCGCTACGGCGAAACAACCGCGAGGCCCCTTCAAACCGCTACATCATTTGCAACCAACGCCAGCTTCGATCAATTCCCTTCGAGGAACGACTTCAGCTTGTCCGAACGGCTCGGGTGACGCAGCTTGCGCAGCGCCTTCGCCTCGATCTGACGGATCCGTTCACGCGTCACGTCGAATTGCTTGCCGACTTCTTCGAGCGTGTGATCGGTGCTCATCTCGATACCGAAACGCATGCGCAGCACCTTCGCTTCACGCGGCGTCAGCGAGTCGAGCACGTCCTTCACGACATCGCGCATGCTGGCATGCAAAGCGGCGTCGGCCGGCGCAACCGTGTTGTTGTCTTCGATGAAGTCGCCCAGATGCGAATCGTCGTCGTCACCGATCGGCGTTTCCATCGAGATCGGCTCCTTCGCGATCTTCATGATCTTGCGGATCTTGTCTTCCGGCATTTCCATCTTCTCGGCCAGCGTTGCCGGATCCGGCTCGAGACCGGTTTCCTGCAGAATCTGACGCGAGATGCGGTTCATCTTGTTGATCGTTTCGATCATGTGAACCGGAATCCGGATCGTGCGCGCCTGGTCCGCGATCGAACGCGTAATGGCCTGACGGATCCACCACGTTGCATACGTGGAGAACTTGTAGCCACGACGATATTCGAACTTGTCCACCGCCTTCATCAGGCCGATGTTGCCTTCCTGAATCAGGTCGAGGAACTGCAGACCACGGTTCGTGTACTTCTTCGCGATCGAGATCACGAGACGCAAGTTCGCCTCGGTCATTTCGCGCTTCGCCTGACGCGCCTTCAGTTCACCCGCCGCCATCTGACGGTTGGTTTCCTTCAGGTCCTTCAGCGGCAGCACGACACGCGCTTGCAGATCCAGCAGACGCTGCTGCTGTTCGCGAATGGCCGGGATGTTCCGCGTGAGGATCGCGCTATACGCGTGACCTTCACCGACGATCTTGTCGGCCCATTCGAGATCCGTTTCGCTGCCCGGGAAACGCGCGATGAATTCCGCACGCGGCATGCCGCACTTGTCGACCACCGTATGCAGGATCTGACGCTCGACCTGACGCACTTCGTCCACTTGCGCACGCAGCGTGTCGCACAGACGCTCGACGGTGCGCGCGGTAAAGCGGATCGTCATCAGCTCGTTCTGGATCGTTTCCTGTGCCTTCAGATACGACTTGGACTTGTAGCCTTCCTTCTCGAACGCGCGACGCATCTTGTCGAACCATTCGCTGATCATCGCGAATTTTTCGAGCGACGCACGCTTGAGCGCTTCCATCTGCGCTGCGTTGGCCGTAGCTTGCGCCGTGCCGTCGTCTTCTTCCTCGTCCTCTTCCGCGTCCTCTTCGACTTCCTCGTCTTCGCTCTCAATCGCTTCCGCTTCCTGCGCGGAGAAGCCGTCCGCGTCTTCCGCGTTGGCGTCGATCAGGCCGTCGACCAGTTCGTCGATGCGAATTTCCTCGTTCGCGACGCGCTCCGCCATCGCCAGGATGTCGGCGATCGTGGTCGGGCACGCGGAGATGGCCATCACCATGTGCTTCAGGCCGTCTTCGATCCGCTTGGCGATTTCGATTTCGCCTTCGCGCGTGAGCAGCTCCACCGTGCCCATTTCGCGCATGTACATGCGGACCGGGTCGGTGGTGCGGCCGAATTCCGAGTCGACGGTGGACAGCGCAACTTCCGCTTCCTCTTCCACTTCGTCGTCCGACGAAGCCGCCGGCGCGTTGTCGTTCAGCAGCAGCGTTTCAGCGTCCGGGGCCTGCTCGTACACCGCCACGCCCATGTCGTTGAACGTGCTGATAATGCCTTCGATCGCCTCGGTCTCGGTGAAGTTGTCCGGCAGGTGGTCGTTGATTTCAGCGTACGTCAGGAAGCCGCGCTCCTTGCCGAGCTTGATCAGCGCGCGCAGTTTGGAGCGGCGTTCCTCGAGTTCCTCGACCGTGCCCGGCTGTGACGACGCGAAAGCGTCTTTCAGCAGCGCTTTTTCCTTTGCACGACGATCGCGAGCCTTGGCCTTTTCCACCTTGGCTGGAACAGCCGCGGGGCTTTCTTCGCTTTGGGTTGCGTCGTCATCGACGGGTACTTCGTTCAGCTTTTTCGTCATGGAGTTCGCCGTACCGGCTGTAGTCTCGACTCGCGGCTGGTGGACAACAGCCGTTTGAACCGTGGATACTGGAACCTCGCGCACTACCGCATCGTCCTGCGCGGCAGCCGCTTCCCTTGCGCTTCTGACACCCGACCCCTTCGTGGCCGGTACTGCTACAACTTTCGCCGCCCTGTCCGGCTCCGCTCGCGCAGCCGACGTGGTCGAGGACTTCTTCCCGGCAACCGGTGCAACGCTAACCGCAGACGTTTTTCTGGTGGAAGAAACTAACCTGGCCTCGGTGACCTTTCTGGTCCGCTCCGTGGAGCTTGTGCCTGTTGTTTTCTTTCCGCCCGTAGTCTTTGCCATCGCATCGCCTTTTCGCCTTTGCTAGGAAAACCCTTGAAAAACAAACCGCTGGAAACCTTTTATTATACCACCCAGGCTTCCTGCGCTCCGCCTACAGCCCGAGCTGGCGCTTCATGTCAGCCCGCTTCCGATTAAGCTCCGACAGCTCCGCAAACTCCTCCGGCGTGTGCCGGGATTGCCGCGAAAGCTGCTCGAGACGATCGCAGTAAGCGTCGTACCGCATCTTCAGGATCGCCGCCTTCAGTTCCTCGCCGACAATCCGTTCCTGCTCGCGCCGTTCCTCGATGACGGTCGCATCTTCCGGGTCCTTCAGCAGTAAATCCCGGACGTTTTCATCATAGTCTAGAATTTTGCGAAAGATTTCCTCGAAAGTTGGGGCGTTCGCGCCGTTTCGCAATAGGTCGGACAACAACTGAAACTCCGCCGAATCGCCCAGCGCACGCGCGTGCGTCGTCACTTCCTCGAACAACTCGCCGTGCCGCGTGACCGTGAGAAGAGCCTGTTCGGCCTCTTCGTCCAGCACGGACACCGTGCGCGGATACATCACCAGATTGCGCAGCGTTTTTTCCTCGATCCCGGTCACACTGCGCCGGTCTTTGCGGGCCGGCGCCGCGCGGGCCGCCGCCGCGATGCGCGAATCGACCTCGCATAGCGCGGCGACCTCGTCGAACGGCACGTCGAGCCGGTCGGCGAACATATGCATGATCTGGGCGCGCAGCGCGTTGGCCGGCAGCGCCTGCAGCAGCGGCTTGGCGTCGAACAGCGCGCGGGCCCTGCCTTCCGGCTGATCCAGCTCCTTGCCGGTCAGCACCTCGTTCAGCATGAACTGCGACAGCGGCATGGCCCGCTCGACCTGCTCGGCGAAACCCTCGGTGCCGAATTCACGCACATAGCTGTCCGGATCGTGCTCGGACGGCAAAAACAGGAACCGGATGGTCCGGTTGTCCGCCGCATGCGGCAAACAGGCGTCCAGCGCACGCCGGGCGGCGCGCCGGCCGGCCGAATCGCCGTCGAAACTGAAGATGACCGTGTCGGTCTGGCGCATCAGTTTCTGCACATGAATCGGCGTGCAAGCCGTGCCGAGCGTGGCGACCGCGTTCTGGAACCCCAATTGGGCCAGCGCGACCACGTCCATATAGCCTTCCACGACCAGCACGTAGTGCTGCTCGCGAATTGCCAGACGCGCCTCGAACAGCCCATACAGCTCGCTGCCCTTGTTAAATAAAGGCGTTTCGGGCGAATTCAAATATTTGGGCTCGCCACCGTCCAGCACGCGGCCGCCGAAGCCGATCACCTGCCCCTTCACATTGCGTATCGGGAACATGACCCGCTCGCGAAAGCGGTCGTACCGGCGGTTCTGGCCCTGAGCGTCGGACTTTTCGCTGACGATCACCAGACCCGATTCGACCAGCGAATCGTCGCGGTAGTTCGGAAAGGCCGCTTCGAGGTTTTGCCAGCCGTCCGGGGCATAGCCGAGCCCGAAACGAGCCGCGATCTCGCCGGTCAAGCCGCGTTTCTTCAGGTACTGGATCGCGACCGGCGCGCTGCGCAGTTGCTTGCGGTAGAAGTCGCAGGCGGTCTGCATGACATCGGATAGCGCGGTGGTAACCGCTTTGGACGCCGCCGGCGCATAGCCGCCGCCGGAACCGCCGCCGCCATAGCCGGGCGATGGCTCATTCGGCACCGTCAAGCCGACCGACTGCGCCAGATCGTTGACCGCTTCCGGAAACGATGAACCGACGTGTTCCATCAGGAACCCGATGGCCGTACCATGCGCGCCGCAGCCGAAGCAGTGATAGAACTGCTTAGTCGGACTAACCGTAAACGAAGGGCTTTTCTCGTTGTGGAACGGGCACAGCCCCATGAAGTTCGCGCCGCCCTTTTTCAACTGCACATACCGGCCGACCACGTCGACGATATCGACGCGGTTGAGCAGGTCCTGCAGGAATGACGGAGGAATCACAGTAAATGACGCTGCCTAAAAACTCAGCGCCGCGCGCGCCGTCGAAATAACGGCATGCACAGCGCGGAAATACGGGAATTTACTTCGCGAGCGCGGCTTTGACTTGCGCCGAGACAGCGGTCATGTCGGCACGGCCGGCCAGCTTCGGCTTGAGCACGCCCATCACTTTGCCCATGTCCTGCGGGCCGGCTGCGCCGGTTTGCGCCACCGCGGCCTGCACTTCGGCGACGATCTCCGCCTCGGACATCTGTTCCGGCATATAAGCAGACAAGATCGCCAGCTCGGCCTTTTCCTTGTCGGCCAGATCGGTGCGGCCAGCGGCTTCGAACTGGCTGATCGAGTCTTTGCGCTGCTTGATCATCTTGTCGATGACCGCGGTGATCGCGGTGTCGTCGAGCGTGATGCGCTCGTCGACTTCGCGCTGCTTGATCGCGGCGAGCAGCAGACGGACCGTGCCGAGGCGCTCGGTCTCACGTGCCCGCATGGCGGCCTTCATATCGTCGTTGATCCGGTCCTTGAGACTCATCACTCACCTGAATGCGTTGGAATTTGAAAAACCGGCCAGGCTAATTGCATCAACACGCGCATCAACACGAATACCCGCTTGGGACTGCTTCCTCAAGCGGGTTGGCACACTGTGCGTTATGGTTGCGACCCTGCCGGCTGGCCCGAAGGGCCGTGTTTTCCGTGATGGCACCTGTCGTGCCCTCACCGGTTGAATGTCGCCGCTCCGTTCAACGGGAACCGCGGCAACGCCAGAATCAGTAGAACTTCTTTGGCAGCGTCTGGCCACGCAGACGCTTGAAATGACGCTTCACCGCAGCCGCCTTCTTACGCTTGCGCTCAGCCGTAGGCTTTTCGTAAAACTCGCGAGCGCGAAGTTCCGTCAGCAAGCCGTTTTTCTCCATGGTGCGCTTGAACCGGCGCATGGCGACTTCGAACGGCTCGTTGTCTTTTACGCGGATGGTCGTCATTTTTCAATAACGGAACTTTGTAAAGGTTCAGGAGTATAGCAGAGCTTTCTCACAAAGCCAGAGCGCCGTCAAGCCCCTCTGGCATACTCCGCGGCCGCCTGGCCGGCCGCCACACCCGATGCCCACGCCCATTGAAAGTTGTAGCCACCCAGCCAACCGGTTACGTCGACAGCTTCGCCGATGAAGTACAAACCCGGCGCGCGCGCGCTCATCATCGTCGATGACGACAGGTCGCGCGTGTCGATGCCGCCGCGCGTCACTTCGGCTTTGCGATAGCCTTCCGTGCCGTTGGGGGTTAGCGTCCAGCGCGACAGGGCTTCGCCGACGCGGCGCAGGATTTTGTCCGGCAAATCGGCCACGCGGGCTTCGGCGGAAATCTGATGGGTTTCCAGCCAGACATGGGCGAGCCGCTGCGGTACCCATTCCGACAACAGATTGGCGATCTGACGCTTGGTGCCGGTTTTCGCCTCGAGCAAGGCGGTCGTGGCGTCCTGGGCCGGCAAGAGGTTGATGTGAATCGGCTCGCCGGGCTGCCAGTAGCTCGAAATCTGCAGCACACCCGGGCCGGAAAGGCCGCGGTGGGTGAGCAGCAGGTCTTCGTTGAACTCGGCGCCGGTCTTCTTGTTGCCGGTCGCCAGTTGCACTTCCAGCGAGACACCGGACAGCGCCGCGAACGGCTCCCAGTCGGCTGCGGCGAAGGTCAGCGGGACTAGCGCGGGGCGCGTGTCGATCAGCTTGTGGCCGAACTGTTTGGCAAGACGGTAGGCGAAATCGGTGGCGCCGATCTTGGGAATCGACAGTCCGCCCGTTGCGACCACGAGCGCGCGCGCCATGATTGGCCCCGACTGCGTATCCAGCGTGAAGCGCCCTTCCGGATCCTGCCGCACCTGCTCGACCGACAGCGGCGTGCGCCATGCCACGCGGCCCGCGTCGCACTCGTGCTTCAACACATTGATGACCGCGTCGCTCGACTGGTCGCAGAAGAGCTGGCCTTTATGCTTCTCGTGCCACGTCACGTGATGGCGCTTGAGCAGCGCCATGAAGTCGCGCGGCGTGTAGCGCGCGAGCGCCGAGCGGCAAAAATGCGGGTTGGCCGACAGGTAATTGGCCGGGCCGGCATACAGATTCGTGAAGTTGCAACGGCCGCCGCCGGAGATGCGGATCTTCTCCGCGAGACGCTGCGAGTGGTCGATCAGCACCACGCGACGGCCGAGTTGCCCGGCCACGGCCGCGCACATCATGCCGGCCGCGCCTGCGCCGATCACTGCGATATCGAAGGATTCCATGGGGCCGCATTGTACGCGCGCGTCGGCGGCGCCTTGCCCGCACTGCTATACTTTCAGGCTTGCCTTCTCACTGTCGGGCGCCTGGGTTTTGTTACGCCAGCGTCCGCTCAAGCGACCCATCATGCTCGTTCTCGGCATCGAAAGCTCTTGCGACGAAACCGGTCTCGCGCTCTACGACACGGAGCGCGGCCTGCTTGCGCACGCGCTGCATTCGCAAATTGCGATGCATCGGGAGTACGGCGGCGTGGTGCCGGAACTGGCGTCGCGCGATCACATCCGGCGTGCGCTGCCGCTGCTCGAAGAGGTGATGGAACGCGCCGGCGCGGCCCGCGGCGACATCGACGCGATCGCCTATACGCAAGGCCCGGGTCTCGCGGGCGCGCTGCTGGTCGGCGCGAGCGTCGCCAATTCGCTGGCCATGGCGTGGGACAAGCCGACTATCGGCATTCATCACCTCGAAGGGCATTTGCTCTCGCCGTTGCTGGTGGATGAGCCGCCGCCGTTCCCGTTCGTCGCGCTGCTGGTGTCCGGCGGTCACACGCAACTGATGCGCGTGACTGACGTCGGCGTCTACGAGACGCTCGGCGAAACGCTGGACGACGCAGCCGGCGAAGCCTTCGACAAAACCGCCAAGCTGCTCGGCCTCGGTTACCCGGGCGGCCCGGAAGTCTCGCGCATGGCCGAATTCGGCACGCCGGGCGCGGTGGTCCTGCCGCGTCCCATGCTGCATTCCGGCGACCTGGATTTCAGCTTCAGCGGCTTGAAGACCGCTGTCCTCACGCACGCCAAGAAGCTCGGCGGTTCGAATATCTGCGAGCAGGCGAAAGCCGATCTGGCGCGCGGTTTCGTCGACGCGGCTGTCGAGGTTCTGGCGGCGAAGTCGCTGGCCGCGCTCAAGAAGACGAAGCTCAACCGGCTGGTCGTCGCGGGCGGGGTCGGCGCGAACCGGCAATTGCGCGAGGCGCTTTCCGCTGCCGCGAAGAAGCGCAATTTCTACGTGCACTATCCGGACCTGTCGCTGTGCACGGACAACGGCGCGATGATCGCGCTGGCCGGTGCCTTGCGACTGCAACGCTGGCCCGATCAATCGGGCAAGGACTACGCGTTCACGGTGAAGCCTCGCTGGGATCTGACGTCCCTCGCACGCTGAGTTCGACATCGTTACGCCGTAAAAAAAGCCGCTTCAAGAAGCGGCTTTTTTGATGCAGTCGGCAAACGCGCGTATCAAGCCACGCGCTTATCCCGCTCGATCACCGCGTACGCGCTGTGATTGTGAATCGACTCGAAGTTCTCGGCTTCCAGCACGTAGGCGACGATCCGCTCGTCCGCATTCAGACGTTGCGCGACATCGCGCACCAGGTCTTCGACGAACTTCGGATTTTCATAAGCACGCTCGGTCACGAACTTCTCGTCCGGGCGCTTGAGCAAGCCCCACAGTTCGCACGAGGCTTCTTCTTCGGCGATACGAATCAGTTCTTCCACGGCCACATCGCCTGCCAGTTCGGCGTTGATCGTGACGTGCGAGCGCTGGTTATGCGCGCCGTACTGCGAGATCTTCTTCGAGCACGGGCACAAGCTCGTCACCGGCACCAGCACTTGCAGGAACAGACGCGTCGCACCGTTGCGAGTCTCGCCCGTCAACGTGACTTCGTAGTCGAGCAGGCTCTGCACGCCCGACACCGGCGCGGTCTTGTTCACGAAGTACGGGAACGACACCTCGATGCGGCCGGCCTCGGCTTCGAGCTTTTCGAGCATTGCGGCGAGCATGGTGCGGAACGTGGCCGGCTCCAGCGGCGCCTTGTTCTCTTCGAGCAAGGCGACGAAGCGCGACATGTGCGTGCCCTTCTGCTCAGCCGGCAGATGTACGTCGAGGTTCCACGTACCGACCGTCGGCTGCGCCTCGCCACCTTGGGTGCGCACCGTCAGCGGATGGCGCACGGCCTTTACGCCGACACGTTGAATCGGGATCTGACGAGTGTCGGGCGTGCTTTGCACGTCGGGCATCACAAAGGCGGGATTCATCTGATTCATTTCTTGTCCTTTCAGGAAACGCCGGACCGCCTGAGTCTTCGCCCCGAAGGAAGTCCCCTTCGGGGATTCCCTCGCGAGGGCTGTCGCGAAGCGACAGGTTCGGCGGCTCCCAGCGGCCGCGCGGATCAAGGCGCGCAATGGCGAACGCCGGCCCCTGCCGGCGTTGGATGATGGGCCCGAAGGCCCACCGATTCAAGTTGGAGATTGCTTATGGCCGCCATGGCACGGCGGCCGCACCGCGAGCGGCGACGCTTTACGCGACGCGCTTCACCGACGACTGTCCGCCGACCGCGCCGCTCGACAGGAAGCGCTCGCGGATCGACTTGTTGATACCCGCGGCGTCGAGACCACACGCGGCGAGCAGCTTGGCCGGGTCCCCATGATCGATGAACCGATCGGGAAGGCCCAATTGTAGTACGGGTCGCATAACCCCACTTTCAAGCAGGGCTTCGACGCAGGCCGAACCCGCGCCGCCCATTACGCTGCCTTCTTCGACCGTGACGATGGCGTCGTGCGTTTCGGCCAGTTGACGGACCAGATCGGCGTCGAGCGGCTTCACGAAGCGCATGTTGGCGACCGTTGCGTCCAGTTGCTCGGCGGCTGCCAGCGACGGCGCGACCATCGTGCCGAATGCCAGAATCGCAATGCGCTTGCCAGCCGGCTGCGACGTTTCACGACGAATCTCACCCTTGCCGAGCGGCAGCGCCACCATCTGCTTGACGGTGGCGACGCCCGTGCCGGCGCCGCGCGGATAGCGCACCGCCGTCGGGTTCGGTTGCTGCAACGCCGTGTACAGCATCTGGCGGCATTCGTTTTCGTCCGACGCGGCCATCACCGTCATGTTCGGGATGCAGCGCAGGAACGCCAGGTCGTAAGCGCCCGCGTGCGTCGCGCCGTCCGCGCCGACCAGACCCGCGCGGTCGATGGCGAACACCACCGGCAGGTTCTGCAGCGCGACGTCGTGAATCAGTTGGTCGTAAGCACGTTGCAGGAAGGTCGAGTAGATCGCGACCACCGGCTTCATGCCTTCCGCGGCCAAACCGCCGGCGAACGTCACCGCATGTTGCTCGGCGATGCCGACGTCGAAGTAACGGTCCGGGAAGCGCTTCTCGAACTCCACCATGCCTGAGCCTTCGCGCATGGCCGGCGTGATACCGACCACACGTGCGTCCAGTTCGGCTGCGTCGCACAGCCATTCGCCGAACACCTGCGTGTAGGTCTTCTTCGATGGCGTGCTGGCCGGCTTGATGCCTTCAGCCGGATTGAACTTGCCCGGGCCGTGGTACAGCACCGGATCGGCTTCGGCCAGCTTGTAGCCCTGGCCTTTCTTCGTCACGACGTGCAGGAATTGCGGACCGCGCAGTTCCTTGATGTTCTGCAGCGTCGGGATCAGCGAATCGAGATCGTGGCCGTCGATCGGGCCGATGTAGTTGAAGCCGAACTCTTCGAACAGCGTGGCCGGCACGATCATGCCCTTGGCGTGCTCTTCGAGCTTGCGCGCGAGGTCGAGCATGGGCGGCGCGACGCGCAGCACGCGTTCGACGCCGGCACGCGCGGCGGCGTAGAAGCGGCCCGACATCAGGCGCGCCAGATGGCGATTCAGCGCGCCGACCGGCGGCGAAATCGACATGTCGTTGTCGTTCAGGATGACCAGGAGCGGCACGTCGTCTTCGACGCCGGCGTTGTTCATCGCCTCGAACGCCATGCCGGCCGTCATCGCGCCGTCGCCGATCACGGCGATACCCATGCGGTTGTCGCCCTGCAGCTTGCTTGCGACCGCCATGCCGAGCGCGGCGGAAATCGACGTGCTGGAGTGCGCCGTGCCGAACGTGTCGTACTCCGACTCGTCACGTTTCGGGAAACCCGAGATGCCGCCCAGCTGACGCAGCGTGTGCATCTGGTCACGGCGGCCCGTCAGGATCTTGTGCGGATAGGTTTGATGGCCGACATCCCAGACGATCCGGTCGTGCGGCGTGTCGAACACATAGTGCAGAGCAATGGTCAACTCGACCGTGCCGAGGTTGGACGAAAGATGGCCGCCCGTCTGCGATACGCTGTCGAGCACGAAGGCACGCAACTCGTCGGCAAGCGGTTGCAATTGGCGGCGATCGAGGCGGCGCAGGGCTGCCGGGTCGTCAATGGTTTTCAGCAAGTCGTACATCGTCGTTCCATTGTAGGAAAACTTACGCGCCCGCACTTCATACATGCGCTTCGCAACGGAGGCGCGCGGCGGCGGGCTTTCGCGTTCAGCTAACCCGGTTCACCACCAGGTCGGCCAATTCGGCAAGACGCTGCGCGCGTGCGCCAAACGGCGCCAGCGCGGCGTGAGCGTCGCTGCGCAGCTGCGCTGCGAGCGCGCGCGACGCGTCGAGCCCAATAATCGACACGTAGGTCGGCTTGCCGTCCTTCGCGTCTTTACCTGCCGTTTTGCCGAGCGTCGCGGAATCGGTCGTGACGTCGAGAATGTCGTCGACGACCTGAAACGCGAGGCCGACAGCGGCCGAATACGCGTCGAGCGAACGCATGGCGTTCGCATCCGGCGTTTCGCCCGCCAGTGCACCCATGCGCACCGCGGCGCGCAGCAACGCGCCGGTCTTCATGCGGTGCATGGTTTCGAGTTGCGTGCGCGTCAGCGTGTGGCCGACACTCGCCAGATCGATGGCCTGCCCGCCGCACATGCCGATCGAGCCGCTCGCCAGCGCCAGTTCGCGCACCAGCGCGGCCTGCTGCGCCGGGGCCAGAACGTCCGACGTCAACGCGACGAACGCCTGCGATTGCAGCGCGTCGCCGACCAGCAATGCCGTCGCTTCGTCATATTTGACGTGTACCGTGGGCTTGCCGCGACGCAGCGCGTCGTCGTCCATGCACGGCATGTCGTCGTGGACGAGCGAGTACACGTGGATCATTTCCAGCGCTGCCGCCGCCGCGTCGAGGCACTCGGCGCGCGCGCCGGTCAGCTCGCCGGCCGCGTGGCACAGCAGCGGGCGAACCCGCTTGCCGCCGCCCAGCACCGCGTAACGCATGGCCTCATGCAGCGTGGCGGGCTCGGTTGCCTCGCTCGGCAGGTAATGTTCCAGTGCCGTTTCGACGCGCTCCAGTACCGAGCGCATCCATTGTTCGAATGTCATAGGTCGTCCCCGCTTTCAGTAGCGGCTGTGCCTGCGGTATTCATGGGCAGCGGCTTGAGCGTCTCGCCGTCGAGCACGCGCACCTGCTGCTCGACCTTTTCGAGCTGCTGCTGGCAAAACGCCACGAGAGCCGCGCCGCGCCGGTAGGCGGTGAGCGATTCCTCGAGGCTGAGATTGCCGCTTTCCATGCGTGCAACCAGCCCTTCCAGCTCCGCCTGGGCGGCCTCGTAATTCTCGGGCAGCGGCGTGGTGTCGACGCCTTCGGCTGGCGTGGCAGCAGTATCTTTCGACGCGGTCTTCGCCATGAATAGTCGCAAAATTAAAACAAGTCGGACATTCTACGGCAAAAGCGATATTTCCGAGCCGCCCGCCGCCCTACGCCCGCCTTCCCGCTGCGCGCCGTCCTAGCAGTCTCGCAGAAAAAAAACGATCGGTCTGCGGCGAAAAAGCCGAACTTTCCTGAGATTTTTGACCCAAATCAGGCACTTAACGGCCCCAAAGAAGGGGAAACGGGTATAATTGCGGGCTCCCTAAATCGAATCTTCGATGGTTGGGTTGTTCACTGCTTTCACGTCTTCACGGGAGTGGGAATGTCCAATCTGAGCAATGCATTGCAGTTGCGGTCTGTCCACAGCCAGCTGCCAGTCACGGCTTACTTTGACGAAGCGCTTCTAACGCGCGAAATCGAAACCCTTTTCAAGAAAGGTCCTCGTTACATCGGCCACGATCTCATGGTGCCCGAAGCGGGGAATTATTTTGCTTTGCCGAGCGAGAGCGAAGGGCGTGTGCTCGTCCGTAACCAGCAGTCACAAGTCGAATTGCTGTCGAACGTGTGCCGCCACCGGCAAGCCATCATGCTCAACGGCCGCGGCCAGACGGAGAACATCGTCTGCCCCCTGCATCGCTGGACGTACGACCTGAACGGCCAGCTCCTCGGTGCGCCCCATTTTGCGGATAACCCCTGCCTGAATCTCGGCGCCACGTCGCTGCAGAACTGGCAAGGCCTGCTGTTCGAAGCGCAGGGGCGCGACGTCGCGCGCGATCTGGCGCGCCTCGGCACCAAGGAACACTTCGATTTTTCGGGCTTCATGTTCGATCACGTCGAAGTGCACGAGTGCAACTACAACTGGAAGACCTTTATCGAGGTCTATCTGGAGGACTATCACGTCGCGCCGTTCCATCCGGGCCTCGGCAGCTTCGTCAATTGCGACGACCTGACGTGGGAGTTCGGCGAGTGGTATAGCGTGCAGACGGTTGGCGTGCACAAGGATCTCGAGCAGCCGGGCAGCCCCACGTACCGCAAGTGGCACGACGAAGTGCTGCGCTTTCGCGGCGGCAATCCGCCCGAATTCGGCGCGATCTGGATGGTGTACTACCCGGGCATCATGATCGAGTGGTATCCGCACGTGCTGGTGGTATCTTGGCTGATTCCGCGCGGTCCGCAGAAAACCACCAACGTGGTGGAGTTCTATTACCCTGAGGAAATTGCGCTGTTCGAGCGTGAGTTCGTGGAAGCCGAGCGCGCCGCCTACATGGAAACGGCGCGCGAAGACGACGAGATCGCAGAACGCATGGACGCCGGCCGCCGTGCGCTGATGAATCGCGGCGAATCGCAGGTCGGCCCGTATCAGAGCCCGATGGAAGATGGCATGCAGCACTTCCACGAATTCCTGCGGCGCGAACTCGGTACGATCTGAGTGGCGCCGAACCAGATTCACCAGATTCTTCCGGCAGGATCAATGCATGGAAAGACGGGCTTCGACCCGTCTTTTTTTGTTTAGACTTAGAAGATAGCTTGGCCATCCGTAGGCGGCGCCAAGCCGCCGAGCGGAGCCGCCATCGCCCGCATCGAGCTTTGCATGGGACCCGAGCGAGCGCTAAAGCGCTAACTCTGATCGACAGGAGACGTCATGCCCCACACTCACTACACCACTCTGATTTCCGCGACCAATCTCGCGGAACGGCTTGCCGCCGCGCCGGGCAGCGTGTTCGTCATCGACTGCCGGTTCGATCTGGCCGACACGGAAGCCGGCGAAAAAGCCTATCTGGCCGGGCATCTGCCGGGCGCGCATTACCTGCATCTCGATCGCGATCTGTCGGGGCCGAAGAACGGTCACAACGGCCGCCATCCGCTGCCGGATCGTGCGCGGCTGGTGGAGACGCTGGAGTCGCGCGGCCTGAAGCAGGGCCAGCAGGTCGTCGCGTACGATGCGCAAGGCGGCATGTACGCCGCCCGTGCATGGTGGCTGCTGCGCTGGCTCGGTCACGACGCGGTCGCGCTGCTCGACGGCGGCCTGCAGGCATGGGAAGCCGGCGGTCATCCGCTGACGCAGGACGCGCCGGCCCAGAACACCGGCGACTTCAAGGCAGGCGCGCCGCTGTCCGTCACGGTCGACGCGCAAACGGTCGAGCGCAATCTCGGCTCGAAGGAACACGTGGTGGTCGACGCGCGCGCAGACGACCGTTATCGCGGTGAGAACGAGACACTGGATCGCATCGGCGGCCACATTCCCGGCGCGCTCAACCGCTTCTTCAAGAACAACCTCACCGCCGACGGCCGCTTCAAACCGGCTCATACGTTGCGCGAGGAATTCCACGCGCTGCTCGCCGACACGCCGCCGGAACACGTGGTGCTGCAATGCGGCTCGGGCGTGACGGCATGCGTGAATGCCCTGGCGATGGAAGTTGCCGGCCTGCACGGCGCCGCGTTGTATGCGGGATCGTGGAGCGAGTGGAGTTCCGACCCGAAGCGGCCCATCGCGACGGGCCCGAATCCTTGAGCGTCCCAGCGAAAGCCACAGCACGTCGTTAGCAAAAAGCCGTTGCCGCCCCGAAAGCGGCAACGGCCTTTTTTTATCGCAAGCGAGGGAGCGGGGACCGCCTCAAGCCACCCCATGCTGCTTGAACCACACCAGCACACGGCGCCAACCATCCTCGGCATCGGCCTTCTTGTAGCTCGGCCGGTAATCCGCGAAAAACGCGTGGCCCGCATCGTCATACACGACGAACTGCGAACCACGGCCCGCTTGCGGCCCTTGCGCGATGGCCTGCTTCATCTGTTCGAGCGTGTCCTGCGGGATGCTCTGATCTTGCAACCCGTAAAGCCCCAGCACCGGCGCATGAAGTTGCGCGACCTGATCGAGCGGATTCGCCGGCATCATCGCGTTCTTTTCGCCCGTTACCCGTCCGTACCAGGCGACACCCGCCTTCAGTCGCGGGTTATGTTCGGCGTACAGCCACGCAATCCGCCCGCCCCAGCAAAAGCCGTTCACGCCAAGCCGGTTCAGATCGCCGCCATGCTCTCCGGCCCAGGCGACGGTGGCATCGAGATCGCCCATCACCTGGTCGTCCGACACCTTGCTGACCACTAGCGCGCTGATCTGCTGCATGCTTGCATGAACGGTCGGATCGCCCTGCCGTTCAAAAAGATTCGGCGCGATCGCGAGATAGCCCAGCTTGGCGAAGCGCCGGCACACGTCGGCGATATGCTCGTGCACGCCGAAAATCTCGTGCACGACGATGATCACCGGCAAGTGCGTCTTGCCCTTCGGCTGCGCGCGATAGGCCGGCACCAGCGTGTCGCCGGAGCGCACCGCGATTTCGCCGGCTTCGAGGCCGTCAGTATCGGTATGAATGGTTTGCGCCGAGACGGGCAGCACGGCGGCGGCGAAGCCGGTGCCGAGCGCGGCTTTAATGAAAGTACGTCGGTTGAAGGGGACGTGCGGGACCAGGCTGTCGATATCGGGTTTCAGCATGCGGGCACTCCTCGGTTGAACGTTGGAGGCAACAGGATACGCCTGACACGCATCCTGTTGCAGATGCAACGTTCCCGGGCCGGCCGGGCGCATCGGCGCACGTCAGTGCAGCTTGACCCGCGGCAGCGTGGTGCGGCGCAACCAGTGCGCGAAGGTATCGAGCACCATCCGCGCGTAGCCGTGCAGCGCGGCGATATGCAGCCGGTACAGCGACATATACATGAAGCGCGCGAACAGCCCTTCGATCAGCATATTGCCGCCGATCACTCCGCCCATCAGATTACCGACCGCGCTGAAATGCCCGAGCGACACCAACGACCCAAAGTCGCGATAAGTGAACTCCGGCAGTGGCTTGTTTTCGAGCCGCGCCGCCAGCGCCTTCATCAAAAAGCTCGCCTGCTGGTGAGCCGCCTGCGCGCGCGGCGGCACGTTGCGCTCGTTGCCCGGCCACGGACAGGCGGCGCAATCGCCGAGCGCGAAGACGTTGTCGTCCGTTTCGGTTTGCAGCGTGCGGCGCACGATGAGTTGGCCCAGCCGGTTGACCGGCAAGCCGTCGAGTTCGCTCAAAATCGCCGGCGCCTTGATGCCGGCCGCCCACACCGTCAGATCGGCGCGCACCGTTTTGCCGCTCGCGGTGCGGATCATGCCGGGCGCGACTTCGGCCACGGTTTCGCCGATCATCAGCTTCACGCCGAGCTTGGTGAGCAGTTCGGCCGTGGCGGTCGAGACCCGTTCCTGCAAAGCCGGCAGAATGCGCGGCCCCGCTTCGATCAGCACGATGCCGACGTCATGCCGCGGATCGAGCTTATGCAAGCCGTATGCGGACAACACCTGCGCGGTGTTGCGCAATTCCGCCGACAGTTCGACACCCGTCGCGCCGCCGCCGACAATCGCCACCTGAATGCGCGGCTCGCCCGTGGACGACGTGCCCGGCCCCGATTCGACCGGTTCATGCACTTGATGCTCGGCGCGCATGCATGCCGCGATCAGGCGTTTGCGGAAACGCTCGGCCTGGCTGACCGTATCGAGTGCGAGGGAAAATTCAGGCGCGCCTTTGACGCCGAAGAAGGCGGTCGTGCTGCCGATCGCGATGATCAGCGTGTCGTATTCGAGCTGGCGTTCGGGCAGCAACTCGGCGCCGTCGTCGTCGAGCACGGTGCCGAGCGTGAGGCGCTTGTTCGCGCGGTCCAGTCCCGTCAGTTCGCCCTGCTGAAATTCGAAGCCGTGCCAGCGCGCTTGCGCGGCATATTCGAGTTCCTGCGTGAACGGGTCCATGCTGCCCGCCGCCACTTCATGCAGGAGCGGCTTCCAGATATGAGTCGGATTGCGGTCGACGAGCGTGACCTGCGCCCGCACACCGCCCTTGCTCTTGTGGGGTGCATAGCGATCGCCCAAACGCGTCGCCAACTCCAATCCCCCCGCGCCTCCGCCAACCACGATAAAACGATGCATTGAACTCTCCGTGTTTGCCGATGGGTTATGCGTCGTTCGGCGCCCATGAGGATTCACATGAGCGCCGTCTTTCAGCGATTGTCCGCGAGCAGCACGGGTTGTCACAAGCCATCAATACGCATGTGTGACATGCGCACGACGATATCGCGTCCCGTCACACGCACGTCAATGCGCTTCTTCCCAGTTCAGGCCGGCACCCACTTCGGCGACCAGCGGCACTTTCAGGTCGGCGACACCGCACATCAACTCGGGCAAGCGCTTGCGCACGTCGGACAATTCCGCGTCCGGTACTTCGAGAATCAATTCATCGTGCACCTGCATGATCATGCGCGTGCCGATCTTCGAGACTTCGATCCAGTCCTGCACCGCGATCATCGAGAGCTTGATCAGATCGGCGGCCGTGCCTTGCATCGGCGCGTTGATCGCGGCGCGCTCGGCGGCCTGACGGCGCGGGCCATTGCCGCCGTTGATCTCCGGCAGCCACAGGCGGCGGCCGAACACCGTCTCGACGTAACCCTTGGCCTTGGCGCTCACACGCGTTTCGTCCATATAACGCGCCACGCCTGGATAACGCGCGAAATAGCGGTCGATATAGAGCTTGGCTGCGTCGCGCGTGATGCCGAGGTTCGCGGCAAGACCAAACGAACTCATGCCGTAGATCAGACCAAAGTTGATGACCTTGGCCACGCGGCGTTGATCGTTCGACACTTCGAGCGGCGTCACGCTGAAAATCTCCGCCGCGGTGGCGCGGTGAATGTCTTCGCCCTGCGAGAATGAGCGCAGCAGCGATTCGTCGCCGGAAATGTGCGCCATGATGCGCAGTTCGATCTGCGAATAATCCGCGGAGACCAGCTTGTGTCCGGGCGGTGCAATAAACGCTTCGCGAATACGGCGGCCTTCGCCGGTGCGCACGGGAATGTTCTGCAGGTTCGGATCGTTCGATGCAAGGCGCCCCGTGACCGCCACAGCCTGCGCATAGTTCGTATGCACGCGGCCCGTGGTGGCGTTGACCATGCGCGGCAGCTTGTCGGTGTAGGTCGACTTCAGCTTCGACAAACCACGGTGCTCAAGCAGAATCTTCGGCAGCGGATAGTCTTCGGCGAGCTTTTGCAGCACTTCTTCGTCAGTGGACGGTGCGCCGCTCGGCGTCTTCTTGACCACCGGCAGTTCCAGCTTCTCGAAGAAGATCTGCCCGATCTGCTTCGGCGAGCCCAGATTGAATTCGCCGCCGGCCAGCACATAGGCTTCGCTTTCCAACTGGATCAGACGCGTGGCGATTTCGCTGCTTTGCTGACGCAGTTTCTCCGCGTCGATCAGCACGCCGGTGCGCTCCATCTTGCGCAGGACACGCGAGGTCGGCAGTTCGATCCCGCGATAGACGTACTCGAGCGTCTTCTCCGCAGTCACTTGCGGATAGAGCGCCTGATGCAGCCGCAAAGTGATATCAGCATCTTCCGCAGCGTATTCGGCGGCCTTGTCCAACGCGACTTCGTCGAAGCCGATCTGCCCCGCGCCCTTGCCCGCGACCTCTTCGTACTTGATCGTCTTCACGCCGAGATGGCGCAGCGCGAGGCTGTCCATGTCGTGCGTGCGATGCGATTCGACCACGTACGATTGCAGCAGCGTGTCGTGTTCGACACCGCGCATTTCAATGCCGTAGTTCGCCAGCACCTGCTCGTCGTACTTGAGATGCTGGCCGACCTTCTTGTGCTCGGCGCTTTCCAGCCACGGCTTGAGCTTCGCGAGGACTTCGTCGCGCGGCAATTGCACGGGCGCGTCCGGGCCGCGATGCGCGAGCGGCACATACGCCGCCCGGCCGGCTTCCACCGACAACGACAGGCCCACGATCTGCGCGGTCATCGGGTCGAGCGAGGTGGTTTCCGTATCGAACGAGGTCAGCTCGGCCGCGTTGATCTTCTCGAGCCACGCGTCGAATTGTTCCCACGTCTGCACGGTGTCGTAGTGCCGCTCATGATCCACCGACAAAGCCGGCGCCACATCCGTTTCCGGACCTTCCACGGCGTCCGCGATTTCCACTTCGCGCAGCCACGTCTTGAAGCCGTGGCGCGTGAACACGTCGCGCAACTCCTCGCGCGATTCCGGCCGGCTTTGCAGGCTTTCCTCGATCGACACGATATGGTCGGTCATATCGCAGTTGCGCTCGACAGTGACGAGTTTCCTCGCCATTGGCAGAAAATCGAGCGCTCTGCGCAGATTGTCTCCTACCGCACCTTTAATTTCGTCCGCATGTGCGACGATGCCATCCAGCGACTCGAATTGCGTCAGCCATTTGATCGCTGTTTTCGGCCCGCATTTCTCGACGCCGGGCACGTTGTCGACGGTATCGCCGATCAACGACAGGTAGTCGATAATGCGCTCCGGCGGCACGCCGAACTTGGCGAGCACGCCGGCGCGGTCGAGCGTTTCGTTAGTCATCGTATTGATGAGGGTGACATGATCCGACACAAGCTGCGCCAGATCCTTGTCACCCGTCGACACGATCACATTCATGCCACGCTTTTCCGCTTCGGTGCTGAGGGTGCCGATTACGTCGTCGGCCTCGACGCCTTCGATCATCAGCAAGGGCCAGCCGAGCGCGCGCACGGCCACATGAATCGGCTCGATCTGGCGCGAGAGGTCGTCCGGCATCGACGGGCGATTCGCCTTATAGTCGGGATACCAGTCGTCGCGAAACGTTTTGCCCTTGGCGTCGAACACGCACGCGCTATACTCTGCAGTGACTTCCTTGCGCATGCGCCGCAGCATGTTGATCATCCCGTAAAGCGCACCCGTCGGACCACCGTCGGGGCTGCGCAGATCCGGCATCGCATGGTAGGCCCGGTACAGATAACTCGAACCGTCGACCAATAGCAGGGTCTTACCTTCAAGGCTTCGTTCTTCAGGCATTATGACTAAGAGAAAAGTGATTCCGAGTCTGCGATCACTCGCAGATCAAGAGCGCGCAACGGCCAAAAAGGCCCGCGCATCGTGGCAGATGTTCACGATTATGGCAGAGTTTATCGAGGCGACCGAGTACCTCTCGGAGATTCGTCCGGCTGTCAGCATCTATGGTTCAGCGCGCCTGAAGCCGAACTCGCCCTACTACAAACTTGCCACGCAAATCGCGCGCAAGCTCTCGGACGCCGGCTTCGCCGTGATCTCGGGCGGCGGCCCGGGCATCATGGAGGCGGCCAACAAGGGTGCCCATGCGGGCAAGGCGCCTTCGGTCGGCCTGAACATCGAATTGCCGCACGAGCAATCGGGCAATCAGTGGCAAGACATCTCGTTGCGCTTCCGCCATTTCTTCACGCGCAAGGTCACGTTCGTGAAGAACTCGGACGCGGTGATCGTGATGCCCGGCGGCTTCGGCACGCTGGACGAACTCGCCGAAGTGCTCACGCTGATCCAGACCAAGAAGTCGCGCCATGTGCCGATCATTCTGGTGGGCGCCGAGTTCTGGGAAGGCCTGCTTGCGTGGTTCAAGAACTCGCTCACGCCAATGGGCCTGATCAATCCGACCGACATGGACCTCATGCAGGTCATCGACGATCCGGACCAGGTGCTCGAAGCGGTGCTGAAGTTCTATGAAGACCGCGAAGAAACCGAGCCGCAGCCGACCAAGTCGGACGAAGACCGGATGTTCTATCTGTGAGGCTGCCGCTTCGCGCTCTTGCGCGAGGTGGACGCAAGGCAACGCAGTGCATGAACACGCGCACGCTAACGGGCGGCCTCGAGGCTGCCCGTTTCCATTTCATCGGTTTGATCGCCTTGCGCTTGCAGCCATTCGCAGAACTGCGCCACTAACGGTGCATCCGCGACCTCGCGTCTCGCCACCCACCAGTAGCCGCGTGCATCGATACGCGGACCCGCCAGCGGCACCACGAGCCGTCCCGATGCCAGTTCATCCGCCAGCAAGGGCAACGGACCGAGCGCCACGCCGAGCCCGTCCACCGCGGCCTGCAAGGCCAGATAGAAGTGATCGAACGATTGCTTCTTCCGGCATTTCACCGTCACCCCAGCCGTCGATAACCAGTTGCGCCAGGCATCCGGACGCGTATCGGAATGCAGCAGCACGTGCCGCGCGAGATCGTCGGCGACCTTGATCGGCGAACGTTGCAATAACACGGGACTGCACACCGGAATCTCGGTCTCGCCGAGAAAATGGCCGCTCGCGCAGTTGGCCCAATGCGCGGGACCGCGCCGCACCGCGACGTCGAAGCCATCCAGCGTCTCGACCGGCGCGTTCGACGTCGCCAATCTCAGCTCCACATTCGGCACCTTGCGCTGGAACTGATGCAGGCGCGGTAGCAGCCATTTCATCGCGAAAGTGGGCAACGCATTCACGCGCAGCATACGGACGACGCCGGTGTCACGCAGTTGATCCGTCGCGAGCGCGATGCTGTCGAACGCAGCCTGAACGGTGGACAGGTAGCGGCGCCCGTCATCGGTCAGGCGCACGCGCTTGCCGCGACGCTCGAACACCTGCACGCCGAGCCACGTTTCGAAAGCGGCGACCTGCCGGCTGATTGCACCGTGCGTCACATGCAATTCGTTCGCGGCGGCGGTGAAGCTCTCATGCCGCGCCGCGGCTTCGAAGGCGCGCAGCGCCGGAAAAGGAGGAAGGTTTCGGGCCATGCTTGTGATTCTAGATCACAAGGCGGTGCTCAAAAATCGTTTTGCTCGACGCCGGTTCGGCGCTAACCTCCTGAGCTTGAACTGGAAGCTAACCAATATGGACCACGATCTCACCTCGTCCGAGCCCGTGCTGGCGCCTACGCCCACATTGCGGGAAATCTTCGGCGGCTTTCTCGGCCTCGGGCTGATCTCCTTCGGCGGCGCACTGCCGCTGGCGCGGCGCGCATTGGTCGAACAACGCCGCTGGCTGAGCGCCGACGAATTCACCGACTTGCTGGGCCTCTGCCAGTTTTTACCGGGCGGCAACGTGATCAATCTCTCGGTGGCGATGGGCATGCGCTTTCGCGGCGTGCCGGGCGCGCTGGCCGGCCTGCTCGGACTGATCGCGGGGCCGTCGCTGGTGGTGATCGGCCTCGGCGTGCTGTACGAGCACACGCAAAACGACCCGTACGTTCGCCATCTTTTCGCGGGTCTTGCCGCCGCCGCGGCCGGCCTGTTGATCGCGATGGCCGTGAAAATCCTGCTGCCGCTGCGGCGTAGCCCAATGGCCGCGCTCATCGCGGCACTCGGCTTCATTGCGATTGCGATCATGCGGCTGCCGCTTCTGCCCACCATGCTGGTGTTGACGCCGCTCAGCATCTATATCGCGTCGAGGAGGGCACGATGAACGAGACGCTCATTGCCCTCGCCGTTATTTTCAGTCAGCTTTCGCTGCTCGCGTTCGGCGGCGGCAATACGATTCTTCCGGAGATGCAGCGTCAGGTGGTGGACGTGCATCACTGGATGCCGGCCAGCGAATTCAGCGCGCTATTCGCACTCGCGCAAGCCGCGCCGGGGCCGAATCTGATGATCGTCACGCTGATCGGCTGGCACGTGGCCGGTTGGGCGGGCATGCTGGTGACGTCGGTGGCGAAGTTCGGGCCGTCGTCGCTGGTGACGATCCTCGCGGTGCATGCATGGGAGCGATTCAAGGACCGCCCGTGGCGTCGCTACGCGCAGTTGGGACTGATGCCGGTGACCGCCGGCATCATCGCGGCGAGCGCGGCGCTGATTGCCGAAGCGTCGAACACGACGGCCATCGCGTGGGCGATCACCTCCTTCACCGTTGTCATGGCGATGACGACGCGCATTCATCCGCTGTGGCTTCTGGCGGTCGGCAGTTTGATCGGGCTGGCGGGCTTCGGGCAGCTTTGACTTTGATCGAGCACGAGCGCGCGGAAGCGGCGCTCGCCCTTGTCTGCCCAAGAAGCCGCTTACTGAAACGCGACTTCCGCGAAGCTGCGCAGCTTGCGGCTATGCAAACGATGCAGCCCGTTCATCCGCAATAGCTCCATCGCCTTCACGCCGATCTGCAGATGCTGATCGACCTGCGCGCGATAGAACTGATCCGCCATGCCGGGCAGCTTCAATTCGCCATGCAAGGGCTTGTCCGACACGCACAGCAAGGTGCCGTAAGGCACGCGGAAACGGAAGCCGTTCGCGGCAATCGTCGCGCTCTCCATGTCGAGTGCAACCGCGCGGCTTTGCGAGAGCCGCTGCACCGGCTCGCGATGATCGCGCAATTCCCAGTTGCGGTTGTCTACGCTCGCCACCGTGCCCGTACGCATCACGCGCTTCAATTCGACGCCGTCCAGCTGCGTGACCTGTGCGACCGCGCGCTCCAGCGCCACCTGCACTTCGGCGAGCGCCGGGATCGGCACCCACAGCGGCAGGTCGTCGTCGAGCACGTGATCCTCGCGCACATAGCCGTGCGCCAGCACATAGTCACCGAGACGCTGCGTATTGCGCAAGCCCGCGCAGTGGCCGAGCATGATCCACGCATGCGGGCGCAGCACGGCGATGTGATCGGTAATGGTCTTCGCGTTCGACGGCCCGACGCCGATGTTGATCATCGTGATGCCGCTGCCGTCCGCGCGCTTCAGGTGATACGCGGGCATCTGCGGCAAACGTGGCGGCGCCGTGCCTTCCTGCTCCTGTTCGCCGAGATTCGCGTTGTACGTGACCACGTCGCCGGGCTCGACGAACGACGTGTATTCGCTGCGATAGGCGCGCAGTTCCTCGTCGCCGGTATGGGCCATCATCGTGCGGCCGAGTTTGACGAATTCGTCGATATAGAACTGGTAGTTCGTGTACAGCACGTAGTTCTGGCAATGCGTGGGCGAGGTCGCCGTATAGTGCTTCAGCCGATGCAGCGAGAAATCGACCCGCGCCGCGGTGAACAACGCGAGCGGATGCGGCTCGCCCGGCAGCGGTTCATACGTGCCGTTGACGATGCGATCGTCGAGCAGCGCCAGGTCCGGCGTGTCGAACACATCGCGCATCAGGAACAGGCGCTCGCGATCCAGATCGCCTTCGAGGTGGATGCCTTCGGCGAAAGCGAAATGAATCGGAATCGGCTGGTCCGACACGCCGACTTCGATCTGCACGTGATGATTCTTTGCCAGCAGGCGCAATTGCTCGCGATAGTAGTTGCCGAACAGATCGGGCCGCGTGACCGTCGTCTCGAACACGCCCGGACCCGCGACGAAGCCATACGAACGGCGCGAGTCGATATGCGTGTTGACCTCGGTGCACACCCGCACGAACGGATAGCAGGCGCGTACCCGGCGTTCGAACAGTTCGTTGCGGCGATAGCGCGCGAAGGCGTCGCGCAGAAACGAAGTGTTCGCTTCGTAGATCGCCGAGAGGCGGGTGACGGCCTCGGTCGCGTCGTCGAAGGATTCGGTTGGGAAGCTGTTGGCGGGAGTCTGCACCGCGCGTTGATTAGTATCGTTGTTCATCTTCATTCGCCTCTAATGATGAGGCCACATTACCACGGAACCGTGACTCGCCAAATCACCTGGCGGTGCTGCAACACACGCTACGGCACCGCTCGCAAGATTGCGCGCACGCCGCACGAAAGCGGCGCAAAATAAGGCGATCGCGCCCGAGGACCAGGTGGGATTTGCTAGAATCGGGGCACCATATTGGAGAATCACCATGAAGCCGCTCCTTCCCGTCGCCGTTGCGCTGGCCCTCGCCTTCGGCAACGCCGCGATGGCTGCCCAGCCTGTCGACGATACACCGGCTCCCGGCGCGCCCCAGTCCGCCAACGAACGGGCCGGTTTGCCCGATCTGGAAAAGATCAATCGTCCGGCCGCCGAGGTCAGCTCGAAGGTTGAAATCAACGTCCCGCGCACGCCGAGCTTCTACGAACGCAGCGCCAACGGCACCGAAATCACCGAATACCGCGACAAAGGCAAGCCCGTCGAAATCAACGTGCATTCGAATCTCGGCACGCGCTATCAGATGAGCGCGCCGCTCGACACGTCGCCCACCGTGCGCGACAACGGCCGTGCAAGCACGCGTTTGCCGTCGGTGCACCTGGCCTATTGATGCATGCCGGGGCGGCGCCCCGGTGTGGGGGCCGCCCCGATCCAGGCGCCCGCGAGGCGCCGTCCCGGGCCTCAGTCTGCTTGCCGGGTCTCACGCTGGTGGTAAGGCGTTGAAATGCCGCAGCGTTTCACGGCCCCGCAAGAACGCTTTTCCGATACCGAATTTGCCGCACATCGCACTGGCCGCACCGCGCCAGCCCGACCAACCTGATCTGACGTTTCCCGCATGGCTGTCTTCACCGCTGTCACCGAACCCCAACTTGCAGAATGGATGAGCCATTACGATCTCGGCGACGTCGTCGAATTTCGCGGCATTTCCTCCGGTATTGAGAACAGCAACTTCTTTCTGACGACGACGCGCGGCGAATACGTCCTCACGATTTTCGAAAAGCTGACGGCCGAACAACTGCCGTTCTATCTCGACCTCATGCGGCATCTGGCTGCGCATCGCGTGCCGGTGCCGGACCCCATGCCGCGCGAAGACGGCGCGCTGTTCGGCACCTTGCATGGCAAGCCCGCCGCCATCGTGACCAAGCTCGAGGGCGCGCCGGAATTGGCGCCGGGCGTCGAACACTGCATCGAAGTCGGGCAAATGCTGGCGCGCATGCACCTGGCAGGACGCGACTACACGGGCTATCAGCCGAATCTGCGCAGCCTGCCGTGGTGGCAGGAAACCGTGCCGACCATCCTGCCGTTTCTGGAAGGCGAGCAACGCGATCTGCTGTCGTCGGAACTGGCGCATCAGGAAGCTTTCTTCGCCTCGGCCGATTACGCCGCGCTGCCCGAAGGCCCCTGCCACGCCGACCTGTTCCGCGATAACGCCATGTTCGCGCACGCCGCGCCGGACACGGGCCACGAAGTGCGCCTTGGCGGATTCTTCGACTTCTATTTCGCCGGCTGCGACAAGTGGCTGTTCGACGTGGCGGTAACGGTCAACGACTGGTGCGTCGACCTCGCCACCGGCAAACTCGACGACGCGCGCACCGAAGCCATGCTGCGCGCCTACCAGACCGTGCGCCCCTTCACCGTCGAAGAAAACCGCCATTGGGGCGACATGCTGCGAGCGGGCGCGTACCGCTTCTGGGTCTCGCGCCTGTATGATTTTCATTTGCCGCGCGCGGCCGAACTGCTCAAACCGCACGACCCCGGCCATTTCGAGCGCATTCTGCGCGAACGCCTAACCGGCGTTGCACTTCCAGGCATCCATACCTCATGCAACTGATCGAAGTCCCCGCGAAAGCCGGCTATGTGTGGTTCCGGCAGGGTATCTGGCTGTTCCGCAAGAACCCGCTCGCGTTCCTGACGCTGTTCTTCACCTATCTGCTGGTGATGACGCTCGTGTCGCAGATTCCGGTGGTCGGCGGCGTGTTGCCGCTCGCCTTCATTCCGGGCGTCGCGGTCGGCTTCATGGCGGCGTGCCGCAACACGATCGCCGGCAAACCGGTGTTTCCGACCATTCTGGTGGACGGCTTTCACTCGTACGGCCCGGTGGTCGCCAAACGGCTGCTGGTGCTCGGCGTGCTCTACGTCGTCGCAATGGCGCTGGTGCTGGCCGCTTCGGCACTCGCCGACGGCGGCATGCTGCTGAAGGTCATGCTCGGCGCCGCCGCGATGGATCAGGACGCGATCGCCAACAGCAATATCCCGCTGGCGGTGATCACGGCCTTCGCGGTCTACATTCCGGTGGCGATGATTTTCTGGTTCTCGCCGATTCTCGCCGCGTGGCATGACGTGCCGCCCGTCAAGGCGATGTTCTTCAGCCTCGTCAGTTGCTGGCGCAACCGCGGTGCGTTTATCGTGTTCGGCGCGCTGTGGTTCGCGGTGGCGTTGACGGTGTCGCTCGGCTTGTCGGCGCTGATGCAGGCGCTGGGCGCGGGCGACTTCGCGTTTGCGATCCTGATGCCCGCCACGATGATCGTCACCACGATGCTGTACTGCTCGTTCTACGCGACCTATCGCGGCTGCTTTGGCGTGCAAACGCCCGAAGCACCGGACTTGCCGACCACACCAGCGGCTTGAGTTCCGTTCGGGCGCGGGCGCTGTTCTGGCGCCCGCGCCTGTGCTGCCCCTCGGCAGCGCATGCCCTCGCCGTTTCCTGAATCTCCAGCTGCACTCGTCAAACTGTGCCGATTTGCGGCACAATGGTTTGCGCGCAATCCATTTGCACGCTCTTTTATACGAGATGCACCATGACCCAGCGCCCCGCTTTGCCCTTCACGCTCGACGAGCAACTCTGCTTCGCCCTCTACTCGACCTCGCTTGCCATGACGAAGGCGTACAAGCCGCTACTGGATAAGCTGGGCCTCACGTATCCGCAATATCTGGCCATGCTGGTGCTGTGGGAGAGCGACGACGTCACGGTCAAAGACATGGCCGCGCGCCTGAACCTCGACTCGGCGACGGTCACGCCGCTGCTCAAGCGCCTCGAGACACAAGGGCTGCTGGAGCGGGTGCGCGGCGTCGAAGATGAGCGTCTCGTGTATATCCGGCTCACCAAAGCCGGCACGGCGCTCAAGCGCCAGGCGCGCGAAGTGCCCGCGGAAATCTTGTGCGCAACCCAGCAGACGCCCGAATTTCTGCTGCGTTTGCGCGACGACCTGACTCGCCTGCGCACCACCCTCAACGATTACATGGACCTCTAGTCGGCCCGTTGCAAAACGTGCGCTATCGCTATGATGCAAAAATTCATTTGCACACAAATGATTTGTGTACTATCTTACTCACATGCCGCTGCGACAGCGCTCCGCCAGAACGGCGGGCTCGGCAAAGAGCGGCAAATTTGCAGATCCTGACAACCCAGACATAGGAACAGCACCATGAACATCCTCTACAAAGCAAGCGCAACGAGCACCGGTGGCCGCGACGGCCGTGCAGTATCGTCGGACAATGCATTGGACGTTAAGCTGGCAGCACCGCGTGAACTGGGCGGCACCGGCGCAGCAGGTACGAATCCGGAACAACTCTTTGCAGCAGGCTACTCGGCGTGTTTCCTGAGCGCCATGAAGTTTGTCGCCGGCCAGAAGAAGCAGACCTTGCCGGCGGACACGCAAGTCACGGCGGAAGTCGGCATCGGCCCGAACGACAAGGGCGGCTTCGCACTCGACATCGATCTGCGCGTCTCGCTGCCGGGTCTGGACGCCGGCGCGGCCAAGGAACTGGTCGAGGCAGCGCATCAGGTCTGCCCGTACTCGAACGCCACGCGTAACAACGTCGACGTCCGCTTGCAAATCGCGTAAGCGACGGATTCGATGCATCGCTAAAGAACCGCTTGAGCGGCGCGGAAAACCTCACCGCCTGCCACGCACGGCGCCCGCACCCTGCACAATAGGGGCGGGCGCTGTGCCGTTTGCGGACGCGGCATGCGATGTGCGACGCAGGGCCATACCGTCGCGTGCAGCGCTCTCGGCCGGCGATAGCGCGGGCATCCAACTTAGTTCCACTCTCCACGTTCCTGATGACACGCGTCCGACAACTGAACGACTCCTTCGACACCGGTCTGGTCTGGTTTCGCCGCGACCTGCGCAGCACGGACAACGCCGCGCTCTACTACGCGCTCAAGCATTGCGAGCGCGTGTGGTGCGTATTCGTGTTCGACACGACGATCCTGCAGCCGCTGGTCGACGCGTGGCAGGCTCGTCATCCCGATACGCAGCCGCAGGATCGCCGCATCGAGTTGATTCTTGGGGCGCTGGGCGAACTGGATGAAGCATTACGCGCCAATGGCGGCGGCTTGATCGTGCTGTACGGCGACCCCAGCGACCTGGTGCCGAAGCTCGCCGACGAACTCGGCGTGGACGCGGTTTTCGCGAATCACGACTACGAGCCGGTCGCCATCGGGCGCGACGAGACGGTCCGCGAGCGGCTCGCTGAAGCTGGACGCCAGTGGCTGACGTTCAAGGATCAGGTGATTTTCGAGCGCGACGAGGTGCTCACCGGCCAGAACAAACCGTTCACGGTATTCACGCCGTACAAGAACGCATGGCTCAGGCAACTGACGGTCTTCGATCTGAAGCCGTATCCCGTGGAAACCTACACGAAGCATCTGGCCGCGCCGTCGAAGCTGGACCGCCGGTTACCGACGCTCGCTCAACTCGGCTTTGCGCCGAGCAACCTGGCGGAACTGGACCTGCCCACCGGCATGAGCGGCGCGCAGCATCTGCTCGACGACTTCGCGACGCGTATCGACAGCTACAAGGACCGGCGCGACTTCCCCGCCGCCAAAGGCCCGAGCTACCTGTCGATGCATCTGCGCTTCGGGACGGTCTCGATTCGCACACTTGCGCGCCTCGCCCACGAGATGTCGCTGCAACCCGACGGGCAAGGCTCCGCGACGTGGCTGTCGGAGCTAATCTGGCGAGACTTCTACTTCATGATCCTGGCGCATCATCCGCGGCTCGCAAGCGGCGCGTCGTTCAAGGAAGAGTACGACCGGCTGCGCTGGGAACAGGGCCCGGAGGCGGACGAAGCGTTCGCCGCGTGGTGCGACGGCCGCACGGGCTACCCGCTCGTCGACGCCGCGATGCTGCAACTGAATCGCACCGGCTATATGCACAACCGCTTGCGGATGGTGACAGCGAGCTTCCTGGTGAAGGATCTGGGCGTGGACTGGCGGCTCGGCGAACGGTACTTCGCCGAACAGTTGAACGACTTCGATTTCTCGGCGAATAACGGCGGATGGCAGTGGGCGGCGTCGACGGGATGCGACGCGCAGCCTTATTTCCGGATCTTCAATCCGATCACGCAGTCCGAAAAATTCGACGCCGAAGGACGCTTTATCAAACGCTATTTGCCCCAGCTCGCGAAGCTGCCGTCGAAGTGGATTCACGCGCCGTGGCTGGCGGGAGCGGACCGGCTCGCGGAATTCGACGTGGTATTGGGCAAGGACTATCCGGCACCGATCGTCGACCATGCCGAAGCGCGGGCGCGCACGCTGGCCCGTTTCGGCAAGTGAGCACCCGCTTACGCCGCTTTGCTTTGATTCTAGATATCTGAGGGAGACTCGGGGATGCGCCGATTGCCGTCGCTGCTGGTGTTTCTTGTTTTGGCGTTCGCAGCCGCGTTCGTTGCGAGCCGGTTTTTGCCTGACGCCTGGTACGTGGCGCTGCAAAAGCCCGCGTTCAATCCGCCGGACTGGGTGTTCCCGCCGGCGTGGTCGGTGCTGTATGTGCTGATGGCGATTGCCGCCTGGCGCGTGTGGAAACGCGACGGCCTGAGCGCATCGATCGTTTTATGGCTGGTGCAGTTGCTGTTCAACGCGGCCTGGATGTGGCTCTTTTTCGGCCTGCATCGACCGGGCGTGGCGCTGGCCGATATTTTGATACTGCTGATATTGATCGTCGCGCTGACATGCGCATTCTGGCGACGGGACCGCTGGGCAGGCGGACTATTGATGCCCTATGTCGCCTGGGTGGCGTTCGCCGCGGTGTTGAATCACGCGTTGTGGCAATTGAATCCGGCTGTCTGAGCGCTTGCGACAATCTGCGACAGCTTGGGCGCCTCACCCGAACACCGGCGTCGCAATCCGCGCCGATGTTTTTGACTTGCGCAGCTTAGTGCTGGCTCATCCACGACGGTTGGCGAAGGTTCGCCTCACGGTCCAGCTTACGCATACGGAATTCCAGATCGTACAGATCCGTTGCTTCGGCGAGGAAAGCGTCAGCGCGTTCTTTCGCGAGTTGATCGGGCGATTTGGTCAGAAACAGAAACAGGCGGCTAAGCAGATACATGGTCAACCTCGGCAATGAGTTTAGGCGGTAACGCCTAAGGGATAACCCGTATTATAGGGAAAACCCTAGGACCGCGCCAGCACTCATTTCGAAGTGTTGCTCCAACGTCACCGTGCGCCCGCTGAGGCCGCTGCGTCGGCTTCCGCGATACGGCCTGTGCCTGTGCGGCGCTGGTGCTTGAAAAATTCCCACACCATGGCGCTTGCGTCGGGACCTTTGGCTGAATGAAACGGCACGGCGTCGTCGCCGCCGCTCCAGGCATGGGCAAGCCCTTGCACACGGCACAGCCGCACCACGCGCCGTCCGCCGCGCAGGTAGTCGCGCATGACCACGCCGCCCTTGCGGTCCTCGCGGACTTCACCGGATTTGCGCGCGCCGTTCTGGTCGACGATGCGGTTCAAACGGAGAAACTGCACGGCCAGTTGGTCGGCATTGATCGGCGAGACCACATGGTCGGCGTCGCCGTGGATGATGATGGCCGGCATGCCGGGGTAACGCGCCACGTCGGCGGTTTCGTCGACCAGTTCGGCCGGTTCGCGGCGCGCACCGCGCCGCATCACGTCCATCGCCGCGACGCCGGAACGCGCCTCGCCGAAAGCGGGGCCGGAATGCAGCGCGACCGCTGCGAAATGCTCCGGATAGTTGACGGCCAGAAGCGCCGTCAGGCCGGCGCCAGCAGAGATTCCGGCGACGTACACGCGCTCGCTGTCGAAACCATGCTGCGCGACCAAGGCGTCCACCAGCGACACCACCGCTCGCGCTTCGGCACCGCCGGCGCTATCGCCGGCGTCGTACCAATGCCAGCAGCGGTGCGAGTGCACGTGCTTCGACTGTTCCGGATAGACCACGGCAAAGCCGAAGCGGTCGGCGAGCACGTTCATCCGCGTGCCTTCGGCGAATTCGTCGATCGACTGCGTGCAGCCGTGCAGCATCACCACCAGCGGCATGGCCTCGAGCGCATGGCCCGTCGGGACATACAAGCCGTACTGAAGATGATTGACGAGCCGGCCGGGCGCGGCGGGCGCCGAGTGGAACGAGCGCGTCCACGAGCCGCTTGCCCATGCCGACGCGCGCGGACGCACCCGTGACTCGCGGGCGGCGGCGCGCGGCACTTCGCGCTTGGCGGGCGCACGCACCACCGCATCCAGCTTGACCGGGCGAAGTTTGGTGGACGGCTTACTGGTGGCGGGCCGGGCCGGTCGCGTCGTGGTGCGCTTGGTGGTTTTGCGGGCGTGCTCGGTTTGGATCGCGAGCAGCCGCTTCAGACCGCGCAGCCAGATTTTCGATAGACTTTTTGCCATTGGCGGAAAACCTCGCAAAAAGGGACAGGGTCCGTCCGGTAGAACGGCGCTTTGTTGTGCAATGCACAATAACACCAATCCTCATGCGATGCTGGAACCCTGGAATCCTATCCGGGACCGAGTTTTCCGCTCGGCTAACCTTGTCACGAGGCTGGCGTCAAAGCCCGGCAAGGCTCGTCCGCTGTTTATCTGCCATTTGTCGGCCGAATCTTTATCACTTGTTCGTCAGCTAACGTTAAGCGGCAAAAAGCTACGTGCGCGGCGCGCCGCCCTGCAGCACCCGTCTATACTGGCGGTTGATTCTTTGCCGCGCGCGACTTACGCCGCGCCGGCCGAGTCGGCGATTTGCGCCGCTCGCGCGTTAACCCACCACCAACCCGATTCTACGCGGCCTTGGTCGCGCTTTTTGCCATGCCCGATTTACCTGCCCACCTTTGGTATTCGATCACCAGCCTCGGCGGCGCCGGCATGACGCTGCCGCTCGCGTTTGCCATCGCGGTGTGGCTGGCGGTCGGCTACACATGGCGGATGGCGGCGGGCTGGCTGCTACTGCTCGGCGCAGCCATCGGCATTGTGACGGTGACGAAGCTGGCATTCCTCGGCTGGGGTGTCGGCGTGCGAGAGCTGGACTTCACCGGCGTCAGCGGCCATGCCATGCTGTCCACCGCGGTCTATCCGGTCGTGCTGTTCCTCATACTGTTGCCGGCGCGTCCAGGCATCCGGCTTGCCGGCGTGCTGCTCGGCCTTGCCGCGGGGATCGCGGTGGGGTTGTCGCGCGTCGTGCTGAGCGCTCACTCGCCGTCTGAAGCCATTACCGGCTGCCTGACCGGCGCCTTGGCGGCGCTGGTGTTCGTCCGCCTCGCGTGGCATGCGGAGCCGGGCCGGCTGTCGGTTCTGCCCGTCGCCGTCAGCATGATGGTCCTCGCGGTGCTGGTGCACGGCGTGCACGTACCGACGCAGCGCTGGGTCACGCATATCGCGCTGAAAGTGTCCGGTCATGACCGGCCGTTCATTCGCGCGAAGTGGAAGGCGGTACGCGATGTCCGTCCGGCCACGGCGCCGCTGTCGCAAACGCTCAACACGCTGGCGCCGCCGCATTCGTCCGACGCCTGAATCATCTCCCGTTGCTCGACGAGCCGCTTCATGCGCACGGCTGAATAATTGTCATGGGCCACCGTTATAACCTTTCATATATTACGATAGCGTTTTAACCCGCCGATCCGGTTCACGCCGGACTTCCAATCCTTCATGACACTCTCCCGCCGCCTTCTGAAGCACGCGCTGTTCGTCGCCAGCGCTGTCTCCGTCGCCATCAGCGCCAACGCGCACGCCGACGAACTGGTGGTTTCCGCCGCCGCCAGCCTGACCAACGCGTTCAAGGCGGTCAGTGAAGTGTTCGAGCAGCAGCATCCGGGCACCAAGGTGCTGCTGAACTTCGGCGCCTCCGACGTACTGATGCAGCAGATCGTCAAGGGCGCGCCCGCCGACGTGTTCGCGTCCGCGGATCAAAAGGCCATGGACAAGGCCGCCGCCGAAAAAGTGATCGTGCCGGCCACGCGCCGCGACTTCGCCGCTAATTCACTGGTGCTGATCGTGCCGACCGACAGCCATTTCGCGCCGACCGGTCTGAACGATCTGACTTCGGCGAGCGTGAAGCGCGTCGCGTACGGCGATCCGGCTTCCGTGCCGGTCGGCCGATACACCCAGGGCGCTCTGCAGGCCGCGGGCGTGTGGGATGCGGTGAGCGCGAAGGCGGTGCTGGCCTCGAACGTGCGTCAGAGCCTCGACTACGTGTCGCGTGGCGAAGTCGACGCCGGCTTCGTGTTCAGCACCGACGCCGCCGTCATGCCGGACAAGGTCAAGGTCGCGCTCAACGTGCCGACGCAAACGCCGATCACCTATCCGATCGCACAAGTGGAAGGCAGCCGCCACGCAGCGGACGCGCAAGCGTTCATGAACTTCGTGCTGTCGCCGGCCGGCCAGGCCGTGCTCGCCAAGTACGGCTTCAAGCCCGCGCACTAACTTCACCGGGACGACTCACGCTCATGCAACAGGCCTGGATTCCGCTTCTGCTGTCGTTGAAAGTGGCGGGCTGGGCCACCGCGCTCAATCTGGTATTCGGCGTCGCGGCGGGCTTCGGTTTGTCGCGCTGGCGCTCCGGCGCGCGCGACGTGATCGACTCGCTGCTGATGCTGCCGCTCGTCATGCCGCCCACCGTGCTCGGCTATTACCTGCTCGTTCTGCTCGGACGGCGTGGCGTGATCGGCGGCTGGCTCGACCGCTTCGATATCCAGTTGGTGTTCACCTGGCAGGGCGCGGTGATCGCGTCGACGGTCGTGGCGTTTCCGCTCGTACTGAAATCGGCGCGCGCCGCCTTCGAGGCCGTCGATCCGCAACTCGAGCGCGCCGCGCGCACGCTCGGCGTCAGCGAAACGGCCGTGTTCTTTCGCGTGACGCTGCCACTCGCCGCGCGCGGCATTCTCGCCGGCGGCCTGCTGGCGTTCGCGCGGGCGCTCGGCGAATTCGGCGCGACGCTGATGATCGCGGGCAATCTGCCGGGACGCACGCAGACGCTGTCGGTAGCGGTGTATTCAGCCGTGCAGGCCGGCGACGACAGCACCGCGAATTTCCTCGTGCTCGTGACCTCGGTGACGTGTGTCGTGATCCTGTTGCTCGCGGGGCGTCTCGTGCCGCAGCACACGTTGTTGAAGTCAGGTTGATATGCTGCTCGCCGTCGACATCCGCAAGACCTTCCAGAGCGCCGAGCGCCGCTTCACGCTCGACGTCGCCTTCAAGGCGACCTCACAACGCGTCGTGCTGTTCGGGCCGTCGGGTGCGGGCAAGAGTCTGACGTTGCAGGCTATCGCCGGCCTGCTGCGTCCCGACGAAGGCTCGATCACGCTGCATGGCAACGCGCTGTTCGACAGCGCGCGCGGCGTCGATCTGAAACCGCAGGCGCGCAAGCTCGCCTATCTGTTTCAGGATTACGCGCTATTTCCGCATCTGAATGTGCGGCAGAACATCGGCTTCGGTTTGCAGCAGGGTTGGCTCAATCCGCGCAAGCGGATCGCGCATCCGCAGATCGATTACTGGCTCGATGCGCTGGAGTTGAAGAGCGTGGCGGGCAATCATCCGGCGCAGCTTTCCGGTGGACAAAAGCAGCGCGTGGCGCTGGCGCGAGCGCTCGTCGCGCAACCTCAGGTGCTGTTGCTGGACGAGCCGTTTTCGGCGCTCGACAGCGCCTTGCGTCAGCGCATGCGCCGCGAGTTGTCCGATCTGCAGACACGGCTCGATATTCCGATGGTGTTGATCACGCACGATCCCGACGATGTCGCCGCTTTCGGCGATCAGGTCGTGCAGGTCAGCGATGGCTGCGTGCGCGAGGATCATCCGTTCGCCGGCTATGCGCACAGCGAGCCTTGACTCGATCGTTAGCGTTTCGCGCGCTCAGTCCTTTACCCCGAGAATCACACTCGACGCCTTGAACGCGGCGACGGCGCTCCCGCCTTCCACGAGGCCGAGCGTGTCGACGCTCTCATTCGTGACGACCGCGGTAATCACCGCGCCGCCATCCAGCACCAGCGACACCTCGGCATTCACCGCGCCGCGCTTCACGCTCTGCACCGTGCCGCGCAACTGATTGCGCGCCGAGAGTTTGAGCGGCGCGCCGCTTTCGTTGTCGACGAGCAGCACGACCCACGACGCCTTGATTAACGCGAACGCCGCCGCGCCCTCGACGAGGCCCAGCGTCTCGGTGCTTTCATGCGTGATGACCGAGACAATCGCATGGCCGCCGGGCAGCGTCAGCACGACTTCGTCGTTGACGGTGCCGCGCGTGATCGCCGACACCGTGCCATACAGCTGATTGCGCGCACTCGTCTTCACGCCGATGCGGCCAATCAGATCCCAGTCCGTCGCGAATCCTTCGATCGCCGCGCCCGCGCGTTCGAGAAAGCGTTGGTGCTCGCGCTCCACCGCACGAAACGTCTCGATCAGCTTGACGGCGCGCGGCGTCAGCGTGGTGCCGCCACCGCCTTTGCCGCCGGTCAGGCGCACCACGAGCGGCTCGCCGGCGAGATTGTTCATCGTATCGACGGCATCCCACGCGCCTTTGTAGCTCATGCCGACGGCTTTGGCCGCGCTGGTGATCGAGCCGGTCTCGCCGATCGCCGCGAGCAGCGCGATCCGCGACGCGCCGCCGAGCGTCTGCGCGCCCGCCTGAAACCAGACGGAACCGCCGAGCTCGAGATTGTCGCGGGAAGGATCGGTGTGGTCGGATGTCATGGCGAGGAGCGGTCGATGAGCGAGGAAAGGACGACGAATCATTATAGCGACGCTGACTCGCGTCACCGGCCGCGCAGCCAGCCGACTTCGAAGCGGGATAGATGGGATACTTTCAGTTCGACGCTTCGAACACCACGCCCTTTGCATTTTCGGGGGGGGGGGGGGGGGGGCGGGGCCGGGGGCGGGGGGGGCCCGCCCGCCCCGGGGCGGGGGGGGGGGGGGGGGGGGGGGGGG
>NZ_JARESO010000019.1:0-166765 GCF_046030175.1 Paraburkholderia sp. RL17-373-BIF-A | reverse complement strand
GACTCCGCCTTGCAAGCGTTATTTTGACAAGCGTATTAACGATGCTTGAACACCGGTTTGCGCTTCTCCACGAACGCGGCCATACCTTCCTTCTGATCTTCGGTAGCGAAGAGCGAATGGAACAGGCGCCGCTCGAAATGCACGCCTTCCGCGAGCGTCGTTTCGTAGGCGCGATTGACCGATTCCTTCACCATCATCACTGCCGGCAGGGGGAATTCTGCAATCGTCGCAGCCGCAGCCACCGCTTCGTCCACCAAGGAAGCAGCCGGAATCACACGCGACACCAATCCGGCGCGCTCAGCTTCGGCGGCATCCATGAACCGCGCGGTCAGGCAGAGGTCCATTGCCTTCGCCTTGGAGACGGCGCGCGGCAAGCGCTGCGTACCGCCAGCGCCCGGCATGATGCCGAGCTTGATTTCCGGCTGGCCGAACTTTGCCGTGTCGGCGGCGAAAATGATGTCGCACATCATCGCCAACTCGCAGCCGCCGCCGAGCGCGAACCCGGCCACTGCGGCAATGATCGGCTTGCGAATGGAGCGAACAGTTTCCCAGTTGCGGGTGATGTAGTCACCCTTATAGACATCCATATAGGTATAGGTGGACATCATGCCGATGTCGGCACCGGCCGCGAACGCTTTTTCACTGCCCGTGACCACGATCGCGCCGATCGCGTCGTCCGCATCGAACTCGCGCAGCGCCGTCCCCAACTCGTCCATCAACGCGTCATTCAGAGCGTTCAACGCCTTCGGACGATTCAACATGATCAAGCCGACTCGTCCCCGCGTCTCAACCAGAATGTTCTCGTAAGCCATGCCGCCTCCCAAGGGTAGAAAAATTGCGCGCGAAAACACTTCGCGCGGCCATCTTAATAATGCTACCATTCACCAACCAACCGGTCGGTCAATTATTCGACAGGCTTTTCCCAACGTACAGCCAAGCCCCTCTGCCATGACACATCCGCTATTCACCAAGCACGAAGACACGCTGCAAAAGGCACTCACCGCGGTTGAAACGCGCGGCTACTGGAGCCCGTTCGTCGAAATGCCCAGTCCGAAAGTGTACGGGGAAACGGCCAACGCGGACGGCGAAGCCGCATTCAAAGCGCACCTCAACGCAACGTTCCAGCTGGACCAACCGTCGACGGGCGAAACCGTCGGCGCCGAAGTCTCACCGTTCGGATTCCCGCTCGGCGTGCGCTATCCGAAGGCCGACCCCGCCGCTCTGATCGCGGCCGCCGCCGCCGCCCAGCGCGACTGGCGCGCGGCGGGCCCGCGGGCATGGATCGGCGTGTGCCTCGAAATCCTTGCCCGCGTGAATCGCGCCAGCTTCGAAATCGGCTACAGCGTGATGCACACGACCGGTCAGGCGTTCATGATGGCCTTCCAAGCCGGCGGCCCGCACGCGCAAGACCGCGCGCTTGAAGCCGTCGTGTACGCATGGGACCAATTGCGCCGCATTCCCGGCGACGCCTATTGGGAAAAGCCGCAAGGCAAGAACCCGCCGCTCGCCATGCACAAGCGTTACACCGTTGTGCCGCGCGGCACCGGCCTCGTGCTCGGCTGCTGCACCTTCCCGACGTGGAACGGCTATCCGGGCCTCTTCGCCGATCTGGCCACCGGCAACACGGTCATCGTCAAACCGCACCCGGGCGCAATTCTGCCGCTCGCGCTGACCGTGCGAATTGCGCGTGACGTTTTGCGCGAAGCGGGATTCGATCCGAACGTCGTTACCTTGCTGGCCACCGAACCGAACGACGGTGCACTCGTCCAAGACTTGGCCCTGCGCCCGGAAATCAAACTCATCGACTTCACGGGCAGCACGCAAAACGGCACGTGGCTCGAGCGCAATGCGCATCAGGCGCAGGTCTACACCGAAAAAGCCGGCGTGAACCAGATCGTGATCGACTCGGTCGACGACATCAAGGCCGCCGCCCGCAACATCGCCTTCTCGCTCGCGCTGTACTCGGGCCAGATGTGCACCGCGCCGCAAAACATCTATGTGCCGCGCGGCGGCATCCGCACTGCGGAAGGCACGCTCGGTTTTGACGAAGTCGCTCAAGCCATTGCCGGCGCCGTGCAAAAACTCGTGGCCGACCCGGCTCGCGCTGTCGAACTACTCGGCGCGATTCAGAACGAAGGCGTGACTCAACGCATCGACGATGCCGCAAAACTCGGCCGCGTGCTCGTCGAGAGCCTGACGCTCGAACATCCCGCATTTGCCGCGGCCCGCGTGCGCACGCCGCTCGTGCTTCAACTGGATGCCGCCACCGACCAAGCACAGTTCACCAAAGAATGGTTCGGCCCGATCTCGTTCGTGATCGCGACGGACTCGACTGCGCAGTCGCTCGATCTCGCCGGCGCGATCGCCGCCGAGCACGGTGCGCTGACGCTGTCGGTGTACAGCACGGACGACGCGGTGCTGGAAGAAGCGCACGAAGCATCGATCCGCGGTGGTGTGGCCTTGTCGATCAATTTGACCGGCGGTGTGTTCGTCAATCAGTCGGCAGCCTTTTCCGACTTCCACGGCACGGGCGCGAACCCGGCGGCCAATGCCGCGCTGGCGGACGCCGCCTTCGTATCGAATCGCTTCCGCGTAGTTCAAAGCCGGGTTCATGTTGAACCGAAAGCGGCGCCGGCGGTAGCTGGCTGAATGGCATAAGACAAAACACGGCTTCGTCCTATGCCGTTTGGCCGAATGGACCTGGCTGTGCACCCAAACTAACATGAGACATCGGATCGGCACCTCACGCCGATCCGCCCCAGCAGGAATCCATATGAACGACGCCTTCATTTGCGATGCGATTCGCACTCCAATCGGCCGCTACGGCGGCGCCCTGAAAGATGTCCGCGCCGACGACCTCGGCGCGGTGCCGATCAAGGCGCTGATCGAACGCAATCCCGGCGTCGACTGGCGCGCTCTCGACGACGTCATTTATGGCTGCGCGAACCAGGCCGGCGAAGACAATCGCAACGTCGCCCGTATGTCCGCGTTGCTGGCCGGCTTGCCCACCGAAGCACCCGGCGCAACCATCAACCGCTTGTGCGGATCGGGTATGGACGCGGTCGGCACCGCGGCGCGCGCCATCAAGGCGGGGGAAGCACGCCTGATGATCGCCGGCGGCGTCGAAAGCATGACGCGTGCGCCGTTCGTCATGGGCAAGGCGACTAGCGCGTTCTCGCGTCAGGCCGACATTTACGACACGACCATCGGCTGGCGCTTCATCAATCCGCTGATGAAACGTCAGTACGGCGTCGATTCAATGCCTGAGACCGCGGAAAACGTTGCCGTCGAATTCAGCGTGAGCCGTGCTGATCAGGACGCGTTTGCGCTGGCGAGCCAGCAAAAAGCCGCTCGGGCCCAGCAGGACGGCACGCTGGCCCAAGAAATTGTCGGCGTCGACATCGCGCAGAAGAAGGGTGACCCCGTACGCGTGCTGCTCGATGAACACCCGCGCGAAACTTCGCTCGAAAGTTTGGGCAAGCTCAAGGGCGTGGTCCGTCCGGACGGCAGCGTGACGGCCGGCAATGCGTCGGGCGTGAACGACGGCGCGTGCGCACTGTTGCTCGCAAACCAGCAGGCCGCCGATCAATACGGACTGCGTCGCCGCGCCCGCGTGGTGGGCATGGCAACAGCAGGCGTCGAGCCGCGCATCATGGGTATCGGTCCGGCGCCGGCCACGCAAAAGCTGTTGAAGCAACTCGGCATGACGCTCGAACAGCTCGATGTGATCGAGTTGAACGAAGCCTTCGCATCGCAAGGCCTGGCTGTTCTGCGCACGCTCGGTCTGCGCGACAACGACCCGCGCGTCAACCCGAACGGCGGAGCCATTGCGCTTGGTCATCCGCTGGGCGCATCAGGCGCGCGTTTGATCACGACCGCGTTGTACCAGTTGGAACGGACCAATGGCCGCTTTGCGCTTTGCACAATGTGCATCGGCGTAGGCCAGGGCATCGCGCTGGTCATCGAGCGAATCTGAGGTCGACGCCACAGCGCGCATCGGTCAAAGAGACTTTGAGGAGACACCCAATGTCATATGAAGCGATTCGACTGGACATCGACGCGTCGAGCCATGTCGCAACCATCACGCTGAACCGGCCGGACAAACTCAACAGCTTCACGCGCGCGATGCATCAGGAATTGAGCGCCGCGCTCGACGAGGTCGAAACGTCCGGCGCCCGCGCGCTTGTGCTCACCGGCGCGGGCCGCGGCTTTTGCGCCGGCCAGGATCTCGCCGACCTCGACTTCACGCCAGGCGCCATGACCGATCTGGGCGAACTGATCGAGCAACATTTCAATCCGCTGATTCGCCGCCTGCAAGCTTTGCCGCTGCCGGTCATCGCCGCGGTGAACGGCACGGCCGCCGGCGCGGGCGCCAATCTCGCGCTCGCGTGCGACCTCGTCCTCGCGGCTCGCTCCGCCAGCTTCATTCAGGCGTTCGTGAAGATCGGCCTCGTGCCGGACTCGGGCGGCACATGGTTCCTGCCGCAGCGCGTCGGCATGGCTCGCGCGTTAGGGCTCGCCATCACCGGCGACAAACTCAGCGCGGAAAAAGCCGAAAGCTGGGGCTTGATCTGGCAAGCAGTCGACGACGCGGAACTCGCCGCCATTGCGGCGAAACTTGCGACTCAACTTGCGCAACAACCCACGCGCGCCATCGCCGCAATCAAGCAGGCCATGCGGAAGGGCGCGACGCAAACGCTCGACCAGCAACTCGATCTCGAACGCGATTTGCAACGTCAACTGGGTGCTTCCCACGACTACGCAGAAGGCGTGCAAGCCTTTGTTGAAAAGCGCGCGCCGCGCTTCGAGGGCCGCTGACATGTCCGCTCAAGCCAACCATCCCAATCAGATGACACCCGACGAACTCGCCCGCGCGACTGCTGCTGCAATGTACGAGAACGACGCGTGCAGCCGCGCGCTCGGCCTCGAAATCGTCGAAGTACGCCCCGGATACGCGCGCCTGCGCATGGCCGTACGTGAGGACTTTCTGAACGGCCATCAGATTTGCCACGGCGGCCTGATTTTCACGCTCGCAGATTCGACCTTTGCGTTCGCCTGCAACACGTACAACATCAACACGGTTGCCGCCGGATGCTCGATCGAGTTTCTGCGGCCCGTGCGAGGGGGCGACGTGCTGACAGCGGAAGCCGTCGAGCAGACGCTGAGTGGCCGAACCGGCATCTACGACATTCGCGTGACGAACCGTGCCGAAGAAACCGTTGCAATGTTCCGCGGCAAATCGGCGCAAATCAAAGGCAATCTGATTCCGACAGGCGAGTGATAACAGCAACCTCGCAGCAAACGCTATAACTCCGAGACACCACGCAGCAAACCAATGACAGATTCGCGGCCCAGTAGCGGCTCTTCGCCGCCACACCGCTAAACAGCAGCCAGCCCCAGGTTTTTGCGCGCAAGCGCGCGTATTTCAGACCCAAGCATTGAGGCAGCAAGGAGACATTCGATGACCACCGCCCTTCCGCTCGATCCGATCGAGACCGCCAGCCGCGACGAACTTGCCGCGCTTCAACTTGAACGGCTTAAATGGTCGTTGAACCACGCTTATGAAAACTCGCCGGTTTATCGACACAAATTCGACGAAGCCGGGGTTCATCCGAGCGAAGTGAAAACCCTCGCGGACCTGGCGCGGTTCCCCTTCACCACCAAGAAGGATCTGCGCGACAGCTACCCGTTCGGTATGTTCGCCGTGCCTCAGGAACAGATTTCACGGATTCACGCATCGTCCGGTACCACGGGTAAGCCGACCGTCGTGGGCTACACCGCGCGCGACATCGACACGTGGGCGAATCTCGTCGCGCGTTCGATCCGCGCCGCCGGTGCGAAGCGTGGCGACAAGGTTCACGTGAGCTATGGCTACGGCCTGTTCACGGGCGGTCTCGGCGCGCACTACGGCGCCGAACGCGCGGGGCTCACTGTGATCCCGTTCGGTGGTGGCCAGACCGAAAAGCAGGTGCAACTGATCCAGGACTTCCGGCCGGACATCATCATGGTGACGCCGAGCTACATGCTCTCCATTGCCGACGAACTCGAGCGTCAAGGCATCGACCCGGCCAATTGTTCGCTGCGCCTCGGCATCTTCGGCGCGGAACCGTGGACCAACGACATGCGTCAGGCAATCGAAAAGCGCATGGGCATCGATGCTGTCGACATCTATGGCCTGTCCGAAGTGATGGGCCCGGGTGTGGCGTCTGAGTGCGTGGAAACGAAAGACGGCCCGACCATCTGGGAAGATCATTTCTATCCCGAGATCATCGATCCCGAAACCGGCGAGGTGCTGCCGGACGGCGAACTCGGCGAATTGGTGTTCACGTCGCTGACCAAAGAGGCGCTGCCGATCATCCGTTACCGGACGCGCGACCTGACGCGCCTATTGCCGGGCAGCGCCCGCACCATGCGTCGGATGGAAAAGATCACCGGCCGCTCGGACGACATGATGATCGTGCGCGGCGTGAACGTGTTCCCGACGCAGATCGAGGAACTGCTGCTCAAGCAGCACGCGCTCGCGCCGCACTATCAGATCGTGCTGACCAAGGAAGGCCCGCTCGACGTGTTGACGTTGAACGTCGAACCTTGCCCGGAATCGGCGCCGGATACGGCCGCGTTGAACACGGCCAAGCAGGCGTTGACCTATGACATCAAGGCGCTGATCGGCGTGAGCGCGGTGGTGAACGTGCTGGGTGTGAACGGGATCGAGCGTTCGGTCGGCAAGGCGCGGCGCGTGGTGGACAAGCGCAAGTCGGGGCTGTAACAAGCAGGAAGTAACGCGCGGCGCGGCGGACCCGCACCGCGCCACGCGCTACTCAACCCTCAAGAATTCGGCAGCAACAGCCACATCCGGCCGCCCTGCTTCATCTTGCCGGCCAGATCGCCGGCGTCGTCGCCGAGGCCCCAGAAATAATCGGCGCGCACGCCGCCCTTGATCGCGGAACCCGTGTCTTGCGCGAAGACGAGGCGATTCATCGGCGAGTTCGTCAACGGACGCGTGGTCTGCAAAAACACCGGCGTACCAAGTGGAATCGACGTCGGATCGACTGCAATCGACCGCTCCGGCGTTAGCGGCACACCCAGCGCGCCGATTGGGCCGTCCGCGCCGCCGCTCGGCACGCTTTCGCCGGAAGGCATCTCGCGGAAAAAAACGAAGCGCGGATTCGTATCGAGCAACGCATCGACGCGCGTCGGGTTCGCGCGTGCCCACGCCTTGATGCCCTGCATGGTCGCCTGCGCGGGCGTCAGTTCGCCGCGATCCAGCAGCCAACGTCCGATCGACTTGTACGGCTGATTGTTGGTACCGCCGAAGCCCAGACGCATGACGCTGCCGTCTTCCATCACGATGCGCCCGGACCCCTGCACCTGCAGGAAGAAAGCTTCGATCGGATCATCGACCCACACGAGTTCGTTACCGTTGAGCACACCTGCGCGTTCGAGTTGCGCACGCGCCGGCAGCGGCGCGCCCGCGCGATAACTCGCCGGCCAGCGATACAACGCGGTCTGATACACACCGTGCCGCGTACGCGAACCACGCAGCAAGGGCTCGTAGTAGCCCGTGACGAGACCGTCGAGGGTGCCGTCGGTATTCGCTAACTGGAATGGCGTGAAATAGGCTTCAAAAAAAGCCCGCGCACTGGTGACGTCGAGGTCGTCGATTTGCGAGGCTGCGGCACATGCGCGCGCCCAGTTCGGTTGACGTGCGAGCCTCACGCAGTTTTGCCGCAACGCGGCCGTTGCGCCTATCAACGAGTCGTCCTGCCAACCCGGCACTTGCTGCCACGCAACGGCGGTCAGTCGTGTCGCGGCGATCTGTCCGGGTATGATCGCGGCACCCGTGGGGGGCGAAACCGAAGGCCGGATCGCTCCGCCGCCACCGCAGGACGCCAGCATCACCGCAACCGAAAGCGCTCCGAGCCATGCTCCGGCCGTGCGGACAAAACGCATACAATGTTCGTTCTTGATGGAAACCGCCATGTCTGATCTGTTCGACGAATACCCGATGCTCATCTTCGCGCTGGAATCGCTCCTCGCGCTCTTCCTGCTCGTCTTTATCGTTGTGTGGACGTCGTCCGGCAAGAAGAAAGCGGCGCGCGCCAACGCGAGTGAACAGCAAAAGCAGCAAAAATCGCAGTAATGCTGCGCGCTTAACCGCGCATTGAGCTTCTTAAAGACCGCGGGCCACGCCCTCGGTTCAATGCAAGGTGCGCGGCATGCGCAAGATGAACTCCGGCACTGGCGCTTCGAAACGCTCGCCGTCCTCGGCCACGCAGAAGTATTCCCCGCGCATGGTGCCGACCGGCGTGGCAATCACCGCCCAACTCGTGTACTCGAAATGCTCGCCCGGTTTGAGCAACGGCTGGTGCCCGACCACGCCCAGGCCCTTCACTTCCTGCACGTTCTTGTCGCTGTCGGTGATCACCCAATGGCGCGCGATCAATTGCGCGGGCACCTGGCCGGTGTTACGGATAGTCAGCGTGTATGCGAACGCATACTGGCGGCGCTCCGGGTCCGACTCTTCGGGCAGATATTGCACCTGCGCCGAGACGCTGAATTCGTACTGGCTCATCCTGATTCCGGTCTGCTGAAACGGGGTGTGAAAAATCGCGGGAAAGCCCGAACGCCAATGGTTTGCGGGCGCATTGGCGAAGCGGCGCTGATGGTTTTGGCATTCTGCTTGATGCGCGGCACGCCCGCAACCGGACAAATCCCTTTGGACAAGAGCGAGTAAGGCGTTTTGTCGCGTTCGCCGCTCAAACGACGAGCCGCCCCCGAATGCGTCCGTGAACCGGAACGCCCGCGCACAAAACTGTAAAATGGCGCTTTCCCGCTTGCCTCCGCCCCTGCCATGACGCAATTCCGCATCGCTCCAAGCATTCTGTCAGCCGACTTCGCCCGCCTCGGCGAGGAAGTCCGCAACGTCGTCGCCGCCGGCGCCGACTGGATTCACTTCGACGTGATGGACAACCATTACGTGCCGAACCTGACCATCGGCCCGTTGGTCTGCGAAGCGATCCGCCCGCATGTCGACGTGCCGATCGACGTGCATCTGATGGTGCGCCCGATCGACCGCATCGTCCCGGACTTCGCCAAGGCCGGCGCGAACCTGATCAGCTTTCACCCGGAAGGCTCGGACCATATCGACCGCACGCTGTCGCTGATCCGCGACCACGGCTGCAAGGCCGGCCTGGTGTTCAATCCGGCCACGTCGCTGAATTATCTGGATCACGTGATGGATAAGCTCGATCTTGTGCTGATCATGTCGGTGAATCCGGGCTTCGGCGGGCAGTCGTTCATTCCGGAAGCGCTCAACAAGCTGCGCGAAGCGCGCAAGCGGATCGACGCCTACAAGGAACGCACCGGCCGCCAGATCTTCCTGGAAGTGGACGGCGGCGTGAAGGTCGACAACATCGCTGAAATCGCGGCGGCCGGCGCGGACACCTTCGTGGCCGGTTCGGCGATTTTCGGCCAGCCCGACCACAAGGTCGTGATCGAAAAGATGCGCGCGGCGCTCGCCAACATTCAGCACTGAGCACTTGTAAGCAACATGACTACTCCGTTCCCCGCTCCGACCTTCACCAGCCCACGCCTGCAAGCCGCGATCATCGACCTGGACGGCACGATGATCGATACCGCCGACGACTTCACCGCCGGCCTGAACGGCATGCTCGCGCAACTCGACGCAGAAGAAACGTCGCGCGAGGAGGTGGTCGGTTATGTGGGCAAGGGTTCAGAGCATCTGATCCGCAGCGTGCTGGCGCCGCGCTTCGAAACGGAGCATGCGCAAGACCGCTTCGACGAAGCGCTCGCGATCTATCAGGAGGAGTACGCGAAGATCAACGGCACGCACACGCGGCTTTATCCCGATGTCGAAGCCGGCCTGATCGCCATGCGCGAGGCCGGTCTCAAACTCGCCTGCGTGACCAACAAGCCGCACCGGTTCGCAGTGGAGTTGCTGCAGCAGTATGGGCTCGCGCAGTATTTCAGCGTCGTGATCGGCGGCGACAGCCTGGCGAAAAAGAAGCCGGATCCGCTGCCCATGCTGACCGCCGCGGCACAACTGGGCGTCGAACCGCGAGCCACGGTGGCCATCGGCGATTCGGAAAACGACGCGCTGGCGGGCCGCGCGGCGGGCATGGCGACGCTCACGGTGCCGTACGGCTACAACCACGGCCAAGCTATACAAACAATAAAATCCGATGGTATAGTTGACTCGCTGCTCGGCGCCGCCAAGGCGATCGCAGCGCACCATTCCACGACTTGAAAAGTCCTTCATCCTCATGTTTCTGAATAAAAAACGGAGTCTGATTAGCATCGACCGGGGAGCCTGGCCCTGGCGTCGCTGGTCGCGCTAACCTCGCCTGAGGTACGCTGAAGCTCGTCTTCGGCAACCGTTTTTTACTTCGCTGCGCTCACGCGTTTTTTCCATCATCTTGTTTCGCTGCATCGGTTGATTCGGCCTGCGTGTACCCGCAAAGTACATCTGTGCGCTGAAATCCCTTGCACGCGTCGATGGGAAACTCGCGCCGGTCGGTATCATCGTGTCGATACGTCGAACGAACGCCTGACCGGCCGCGCAATGACCCGCTTTGTCCGACGCACACTGCCGCCGGACCACCGTACAGGATCGGAACATGACCGAACTCGAATTTCAGTCCCTCGCCAATGAGGGCTTCAACCGCATTCCGCTGATCGCCGAAGCGCTCGCCGACCTCGAAACGCCGCTCTCGCTGTACCTGAAGCTCGCGCAGAGCGAACGCAACGGCGCGAACTCGTTCCTGCTGGAGTCGGTGGTGGGCGGTGAACGTTTCGGCCGCTATTCGTTCATCGGCCTGCCGGCGCGCACGCTGCTGCGCACCCGCAACGGCGTGTCAGAAGTGGTGCGCGACGGCAAGGTCGTCGAAACGCACGAGGGCGACCCGCTCGAATTCATCCAGCAATTCCAGGGCCGCTTCAAAGTGGCGCAGCGCCCCGGCTTGCCGCGTTTCGCGGGCGGTCTGGCCGGTTATTTCGGTTACGACGCGGTGCGCTACATCGAGAAAAAGCTCGCGCACACGGCACCGAAAGACGATCTGAATCTGCCCGACATCCAGTTGCTGCTGACTGAGGAAGTCGCGGTGATCGACAATCTCGCGGGAAAGCTCTACCTGGTGGTCTACTCCGATCCGACGCAGCCCGAGGCGTACACGAAAGCCAAACAGCGGCTGCGCGAACTGCGCCAGCGTTTGCGCACCACCGTGCAACCGCCGGTCACGTCGGCGAGTGTGCGCACCGAGACCTACCGCGAATTCGCCAAGGACGATTACCTGGCGGCCGTGCGCAAGGCGAAGGAATACATCGCCGCCGGCGAACTGATGCAGGTGCAGGTCGGCCAGCGCCTGATCAAGCCGTACCGCGACAATCCGCTCTCGCTGTACCGCGCGCTGCGCTCGCTGAATCCGTCGCCGTATATGTATTACTACAACTTCGGCGACTTCCACGTGGTAGGCGCATCGCCGGAAATCCTGGTGCGCCAGGAAAAGCGCGGTGAGGATCGCATCGTCACGATCCGGCCGCTCGCCGGTACGCGTCCGCGCGGCAATACGCCGGAACGCGATGCGGAACTCGCCACCGAGCTGCTGAACGACCCGAAGGAAATCGCCGAACACGTCATGCTGATCGACCTCGCGCGTAACGACGTAGGCCGCATCGCGCAAATCGGCTCGGTGGTCGTCACCGACAAGATGGTGATCGAAAAGTACTCGCACGTGCAGCACATCGTGAGTTCGGTCGAAGGCAAGCTGAAACCCGGCACCACCAATTTCGACGTGCTGCGCGCCACCTTCCCGGCCGGCACGCTGTCGGGCGCGCCGAAGGTCCGCGCGATGGAATTGATCGACGAACTGGAGCCCGTGAAGCGCGGCCTGTACGGCGGTGCGGTCGGCTATCTGTCGTTCACCGGCGAAATGGATCTGGCCATCACGATCCGCACCGGCGTGATCGCGAACGGCAATCTGTACGTGCAGGCGGCAGCGGGTGTAGTCGCGGATTCGGTGCCGGAATCCGAATGGCAAGAGACCGAGAACAAGGCGCGCGCCGTGTTGCGCGCCGCCGAACAGGTTCAAGACGGCCTCGATAGCGACTTCTGACCGGAGACACACCATGCTGCTAATGATCGACAACTACGACTCGTTCACCTACAACCTGGTGCAATACTTCGGCGAACTCGGCGAAGACGTGCGCACCTATCGGAACGACGAAATCACGCTGGACGAAATCGCGAAGCTCAACCCCGAGCGCATCTGTCTGTCGCCCGGTCCGAGCAATCCGCAACATGCCGGCATCACGCTCGACGTGCTGCGTGAATTCGCCGGCAAGACGCCGATTCTCGGTGTCTGTCTCGGCCATCAGGCGATCGGCGAGGCTTTCGGCGGGCGCGTGGTGCGCGCGCAAACCATCATGCACGGCAAGGTCAGCACGATCGAAACCGACTGCAAAGGCGTGTTCGCCGACCTGCCGAAGCATTTCGTCGTGACCCGCTACCACTCGCTCGCGATCGAACGCGAATCGCTGCCCGACTGCCTCGAAGTATCGGCATGGACCGAAGACGGCGAGATCATGGGTGTGCGCCACAAGGAACTGGCCGTGGACGGCGTGCAGTTCCATCCGGAATCGATCCTGTCCGAACACGGCCACGCGCTGCTCGAAAACTTCGTGAAGCAGTCGAAGCTCGCGAGCGCGCAAACGTCCAACCGCAACGCCTGATGAAGAGAGACGACATCATGTCGATTACGCCCCAGGAAGCGCTGCAACGGACCATCGAGCACCGCGAGATTTTCCACGACGAAATGCTGCATTTGATGCGGCTCATCATGCGCGGCGAACTCTCGCCCGTGATGGCGGCCGCGATCATCACCGGCTTGCGCGTCAAAAAAGAGACCATCGGCGAAATCACCGCCGCCGCCACGGTGATGCGTGAATTCGCCCGGCACGTCGACGTGCCGGACAACTCGAACTTCGTCGATATCGTCGGTACCGGCGGCGACGGCTCGCACACCTTCAACATTTCCACGGCGACCATGTTCGTCTCCGCCGCGGCCGGCGCGAAGGTCGCAAAGCACGGTGGCCGCGGCGTGTCGAGCAAGTCGGGCAGCGCGGACGTGCTCGAAGCGCTCGGCGTGAATATCGATCTGCAGCCGGAACAGGTGGCGGCGTCGATTGCGGAAACCGGCATGGGCTTCATGTTCGCGCCGAACCATCATCCGGCCATGAAGAACATCGCGCCGGTGCGCCGCGAACTCGGCGTGCGGACCATCTTCAATATTCTCGGGCCACTGACCAATCCGGCCGGCGCGCCCAATCAACTGATGGGCGTGTTCCACGGGGACCTCGTCGGCATTCAGGTGCGCGTGATGCAGCGCCTCGGCGCGAAGCACGTGCTGGTGGTGTACGGTATGGACGGCATGGACGAGGTCTCGCTCGGCGCGGCGACGCAAGTCGGCGAGCTGCGCGACGGCCAGATCCACGAGTACGAAATTCACCCGGAAGACTTCGGCATGCAGATGGTGTCGAACCGCACGCTGAAAGTGGCCGACGCCACCGAATCGAAAGCAATGCTGCTCGAAGCGCTCGACAACAAGCCGGGCGTCGCCCGCGAGATCGTCACGCTGAATGCGGGCACTGCCCTGTATTCGGCGAACGTGGCTTCGTCGATCGCGGATGGCATCCAGTTGGCGCGCGAAGCGATCGCGAGCGGCAAGGCCCGCGCGAAAGTCGACGAGCTGGTCCGCTTCACCCAGCAATTCAAGCAGTAATCACGTAGCGAGACATTTATGAGCGACATCCTCGACCGTATCATCGCGGTCAAACGCGAAGAAGTCCGCGCGGCCGAACAGAGCGCGCCGCTCGAAGAGCTGCGCCTGGAAGCGTCGTCGCGCGACCTGCGCGATTTCGTCGGCGCATTGCGCGCGAAACACGCGGCGGGTCTCGCCGCGGTGATCTCCGAAGTCAAAAAAGCGAGCCCGTCCAAAGGCGTGTTGCGCGAGCACTTCGTGCCGGCCGAGATCGCGCGTTCGTATGAAAAGCACGGCGCGGCCTGCCTGTCCGTGCTCACCGACGTGCAGTTCTTTCAAGGCAGCGTCGCGTATCTGCAGGAAGCACGCGCGGCCTGCAATTTGCCGGTGCTGCGCAAAGACTTCATCGTCGATCCGTACCAGATCGTCGAAGCCCGCGCGATGGGCGCGGACGCGATCCTGCTGATCGCCGCCGCGCTCGAAACCTCGCAGATGCAGGATCTCGAAGCGCTCGCGCATTCGCTCGGTCTCGCCGTGCTGGTCGAAGTCCACGACCAGCATGAGCTGATGGAATCCCTCACGCTGAAAACGCCGTTGATCGGTATCAACAACCGCAATCTGCGCACCTTCGAGACGTCGATCGAAACGACGATCGGCATGCTCGAAGCGATTCCGGAGGACCGCATCGTCGTCACGGAGTCGGGCATTCTGTCGCGCGCCGATGTGGAACGCCTGCGCGCGATGGACGTGCACACGTTCCTCGTCGGCGAAGCGTTCATGCGCGCGGACGAGCCGGGCGTGGAGCTTGCTCGGATGTTTTTCTGAGCACGGTGTCGACACACGGCACGCGGCGCACATAGCGGAGCAGATCATGGGCATGGAACGCGAAATCAAACTGGCGCTGCCGCCCGCGCAGGTGCAAGCGGCGACGCAATGGTTCATCGCGCGCGCAGGTGGGACGGGCCGTCCGATCAAGCTGGTGAATATTTACTTCGACACGCCCGAGCTGACGCTGGCGGGTTCGAAGAGCGCGTTGCGTCTGCGTCAGACGCCGGACGGCTGGCTGCAGACCTTCAAGACGGTGGGCAACGCCAGAGAAGGTTTGCACAGCCGGCATGAATGGGAAATGCCGGTGGCGGGTGAAAAGCTGGAGATCGATGCGTTGTTACGCGAGTGCGACGAACCGTCCGCCGCGGATGCTTTGCGTCAGGCAGCGCCCGAACTCGTCGAATTGTTCCGCACGAATTTCACCCGGACGCTGTGGCGTGTCGAAGTGGACGGCTCGGACATCGAAGCGGCGATCGATCAGGGCGACGTGTTCGCCGAGGTCGATAGCGAAACGCGTCGCGCGCCGATCTCGGAAGTCGAGCTCGAACTGAAGTCCGGCGACGAAGCCGCGCTTCACACACTCGCCGCGGAACTCGGTAAACAGATAGCCGGTCTCGCACCGGACAATATCAGCAAGGCGCAGCGCGGTTATAAGTTGCGGGCTGGTTGAGGCGACACCTTGAGCAACGCCGCGTTTGCTGCGACACTTCCCCGCCATGACCTCCGCTTCCCGTACCCGCTCCAATCCGTCGCAGGCATCGCTGTTCGGCGACGCCGCGTCTGCACCGGCCACTGACATGACGCACGCGCAGCCGCAGCAAACCAGCGCCAGCGCCGCCACGCGGCCGCCAACACTCGAGGCCCAGTTCGACACCCTGCCGCCCGCATGGCGCGCACACCTCAAACCGTTTATCGAAAGCGACGCCTACGCGCCGCTCTGCCGTTTCGTCGACGGTGAGCGCGCCGCCGGCAAAACCGTCTATCCCGCCGACGTGTTCCGCGCGCTGCGTCTGACCAGTCCTGACGAAGTGAAAGTCGTCATCCTCGGCCAGGACCCGTACCACGGCGAAGACCGCGGCACGCCGCAAGCGCACGGCCTCGCGTTTTCCGTGGCGCCGGACGTGCGCACGCCGCCGTCGCTGCGCAATATCTTCAAGGAAATCGCCGCAAGCCTCGGTCACGAGACGCCCCGTCACGGTTGTCTGGACACATGGGCGAAGCAAGGCGTGCTGCTGTTGAACACGGTGCTGACCGTGGAGCGTGATTCCGCCGCCAGCCACGCGAAACGTGGCTGGGAAAAATGCACCGACACGCTGATCCATGAACTAGCGATGCGCCATGACGGCCTCGTGTTCATGCTGTGGGGCGCGCATGCGCAAGCCAAGCGCGCGCTGCTCGTCGGCAAGTCGCATTACGTCCTGGAGGCGCCGCATCCGTCGCCGCTGTCGGCGCATCGCGGTTTTCTCGGCTGCGGGCATTTTGCGAAGGCCAACGACTATCTCGCGCAGCACGGCCGCGAACCCATCGACTGGCGCCTGCCCGACGAAGCGCAAATGCTCGCGTAAAAACCGCCGGCATCCGGCATCGCGCCACAAAGAAAAAACGCCACGGACCCAAGGTTCGTGGCGTTTTTCATTCCGGTGCTATCGACCGCATCGAAGCGGCGCAGCCAGATTTACGCAGCAGCGATCGCTTCGCGCGCGGAAGCCAGCGCGGCGCCGGCAGCGTCCGGGCCCATGTTCAGGCCTTCGGCGTAGATGAAGTTGACATCGGTCATACCGAGGAAGCCCAGGAAGCTCGTCAGGTACGGCGTCTGGCTGTCGTTCGGCGTGCCCAGATACTTGCCGCCGCGTGCCGACACGACGTGAACCTTCTTGCCCTTCACGAGACCTTCCGGACCGTTCGCCGTGTACTGGAACGTGATGCCGGCACGGGCGATGAAGTCGAAGTACGTCTTCAGTTGCGACGAGATGCCGAAGTTGTACATCGGTGCGCCGATCACGACGATGTCGGCGGCTTGCAGTTCGGCGATCAGCGCTTCGCTGCGCGCGGCGATCGCGGCTTGCTCGGCCGTGCGTTGCTCAGCCGGCGTGAAGAACGCGCCGAGGACGGCGTCGTCCAGGTGCGGCAGCGGTTCAGCTTGCAGATTGCGGACGACGACTTGCGCGCCCGGATTCGATTGTTGCAGTTTTGCGGTCAGCTCGTTGACGAGCAACGTCGAGTTTGCGCCTTGCGAGCGGGCTGCCGAGTTGATTTGCAGGATCGTGGTCATGGTTGACTCCAGTTGGGGCGCGCAGTGTTGCGCGAATGGAGCCATTGTGTTTTTTTACCGCCTCGGGAAAAAGCCATCCGGCGGCGACGGATCGTTGCACTGGTAGAACAATCCGCCACCACGGGCCGTCCGTTGGGACGGCCCGGATGACGATCAGCTAGCCAGCCAGCGCTCGCGAGCCTTGCGCGCGGCGGGGCGCTTGTCGCTGGCGCTAAGCTTGTAGCGCGCTACCTCAGGCCCGTCCAGCTTGACTTGCGCGATGCGCAACTCGTCGCGGCGGAAGGCGTGAATCTCGACTTTCGCGCCCGGCTGGTAGCGCGCGAGCAGCCCGTCAAGATTCGAGCCCGTCACGCGCAGGCCGTCGAGCGCGATCAGCACGTCGCCGGCCGAGAGCCCTGCCTTTTGTGCGGCGCTGCCGTCATGAACCGCTGCCAGCGTGCAATCCGCGCCGCCGCGCATGCGCGCGCCGAGCGACGGCTTGGCGTTTTTGTCCACTTCGGGCGCGATTTCGACGCCGAACGGTGCGAGCAGCGTGTCGAGGGGCAGATCGCGCGTGCCGTGGACGGCTTCGGCGAACAACTCGGCCAATTTCGCGCCGGTCGCTTCCGCAAAAATCGCTTCGATCTCGCTTTCGTCGACGCCGACTGGCTTGCCGCGATAGAAGTCACGGCCGAAGCGCTGCCACAGCAGACGCATCACGTCGTCGAGCGATTTGCGGTTGTTGGTCTGCGCGCGGATCGTCAGATCGAACGCGAGCGCGACCAGCGAGCCCTTGGTGTAGTAGCTGACGATCGCGTTCGGCGCGTTCTCGTCCTGGCGGTAGTACTTGACCCACGCGTCGAACGAGCTTTCGGCGACGGTCTGCTTGAGACGTCCGCTGCCGCGCTGCACGCCGCCGATCACCTTGCCGAGCATGCCGAAGTAGTCGTCCTGCGAGATCAGGCCGCTGCGCACGAGGATCAGGTCGTCGTAGTAAGAGGTGAAGCCCTCGAACAACCACAGCAGCGACGTATAGTTTTCGACGCTCAGATCGTACGGCGCGAACACGGCCGGCTTGATGCGCTTCACGTTCCAGGTGTGGAAGTATTCGTGACTGCACAGGCCGAGGTAGGTCCGGTAACCTTCGGTGAGCGCCTCGCGCCCTGCCACCGGCAGATCGCCGCGATTGCAGATCAACGCGGTTGAAGCGCGGTGTTCGAGGCCGCCATAACCATCGGTGACGGCCTGGGTCATGAATACGTAGCGATCCATCGGCGCTTTCTTCGACTTCGGCTCGAACAACGCGATCTGCGCTTCGCAAATGCGCTTCAGGTCGGCGGACAGACGCACCATGTCGAGCCCGATCACGCGTCCTGCGATCACGATGTCGTGGGGCACGCCATGCGCCTTGAACGTCGCCAGCGCGAATTCGCCCAGCGTGACGGGATGATCGATCAGTTCGTCGTAGTTATGCGCGCGATACTCGCCGAAACCGTAACGCTTCGTGCCGCGCGCCTCCGGCAGCGCGGTCGCGACACGCCAGTTGCGATACGCCGCGCCTTCGGGTTTCTGAATATCGACCACGCACTGCGCCTCTTCATGGCCGAGCGGCGAGAGGAACACGCTCGTGCCGTTGAAAAAGCCCGTCGTATCGTCGAGATGCGCCGCGCGCACCGATAGATCCCACGCGTAGACCTCATAGCGCAACGTCAGCGCGCCCTTGACCGGCGCAGCCTGCCACGTGTGCTTGTCGGTCTTCTCGACGCGCACTTTGCGGCCCGCGTCGTTGAAGGCGCGCAACGTCACGATGTTGCGGGCGAACTCGCGCACCATGTAGCTGCCCGGAATCCACACCGGCAGCATGAAACGCTGGCCGGCCGGATCGGGATCGGCGACGGTCACGGTGACTTCGAACAAGTGAGCGGCGGGTTGCTTGGGAACGATGGTGTAGCGGATCGGCTTCATCGGCGGCGATTAGAAGAGGTGAGGCGGGGATGTTCGGGCTTGATGCGAAAGGAGGCGCACGTCGCGCCTCCTTTGTTCGTTGTGTTCCGCGTGCTCAGTGCACTGCGGACATTTCCTTGTCCAGCCGGTCGGCCGGCACGGCGCCGGGCAGACGGCGGCCGTCGGCTAGGAACACCGTGGGCGTGCCGTCGACGTTCATTGCGTGGCCGAGCGCCAGGTTCTTGTCGATCGCGGCAGTGTCGCAGGTGCCGGCGGCGGTGGGCGCCTGATGGTCCTGCATCCACGATTCCCAAGCCTTCGCGCGATCCGTCGAGCACCAGATCGATTTCGATTTGGCGGTCGAATCCGGCGACAGCACCGGGTACAGGAACGTGTAGACCGTCACGTTGTCGATCGACTTGAGCGACGTTTCGAGCTGCTTGCAGTACGGGCAGTTCGGGTCGGAGAACACGGCGATCTTGCGCGCGCCGTTGCCCTTCACGACCTTCACCGCGTTCCCGAACGGCAGGCTCGCGAAATCGATGCGGTTGGTTTCAGCGAGGCGCGCTTCGGTCAGATTCTTGCGGGTCTTGGCGTCGACCATGTCGCCGAGCATCAGGTAATCGCCGTTCGCGTCGCTATAGACGATCTGCGTGCCGAGGTTCACTTCGTACAGGCCGGCAATCGGCGACTTCGTCACGCTCTTGATCGACACGTCGGCGAGACGCGTCTGCAGCGTGGCTTTGAGCTTGTCGGTGGTCTGGTCGGCCTGCGCGGAGCAGCCGATCGTGACGGCGGCGATGGCAAGCACGGCGGCGGCCATGCGGAAAGTTTTTTTCATCCTGAATTCCTGGTTCAATCGTGCGCCATGCGCACGCATTGCTCGTTTCCTGACGTTTCCAGTCTGACCGGAACGGCGTCCATCCGCTCATGATACCTGTGTCGCCGGCCGCGGCATGCCCGGCCGGGTGCTTCAACCCAGCGCGGCCGACACCAGCCAGCGCTTGATGAACGGCTGCGCGCCCACGAACGCCATGCCGGTATTACGCAACACTTTGGCAAACGGACCGGGAACCGAGAAGAGTTTTTGCAGCCCGTCGGTGGCAATCATCAGCGCGCGGATGTCTTCGCGGCGGGCGCGTTCGTAGCGGCGCAGCAGCACCATGTCGCCGAGATCGCGGAACGATTCCTTGCCGGCGACCGCGTCGGCGAGCGCCGCGACGTCGCGCAGGCCGAGGTTCATGCCCTGCCCGGCCAGCGGATGAATCAGATGCGCGGCGTCGCCGACCAGTGCGACGCGTGGCGCCACCAGCCGGTCGACCGTTTGCAGTGCGAGCGGGAAACCTTGCGCGGGCGTCACGCAATCGAGCGCGCCGAACTGGCCGCCGGTCACGCGTTCCACTTCCGCGGCGAGTTGCGCCGGATCGAGCGCGATCAGTTGCTCCGCGTGCTCGGTGCGCGCCGACCAGACCAGCGAAACGTGGCCGTCCGGCATGGGCAGGAGCGCGATGATCTCGCCGTCCTTGAACCATTGGTAAGCGGTTTCGCCGTGCGGCTTTTCGGCCTTGAAATTGGCGACCACGCCGGTTTGCTTGTAGTCGCGCCGGTCCATCTTCGAGCCGATCTGAGCACGCACCCACGAATGTGCACCGTCCGCGCCGACCACCAGATCGGCGTCGAGCACATTGCCGTTGGCTAGCCCGACGCTCGCGCTATCCGCGGTGAAGTCCAGCGCCTGAGCGCGCGTGTCGATCCAGGTGAGATTCGGCTGGAAGCGCAGCGCCGCATCCAGCGCACGTTCGATCACCGACGACTCGACGATCCACGCCAGTTGCGGCACCGAAGCCTGGAACGCGGAGAAATGCAGTTCGGCGTGCGCGTCGCCGTAGACGCGCATGTCGTAGACGGGCCCGAGCCGCGCCAGATCCAGCGCCTGCCAGACCCGCAAACGCTCCAGCAAAGCCTGTGAACTCGACGACAACGCGTAGACCCGCGAGTCGAAGGCGACGGCGGCGGGCAGTGCCGCGCAGGGTTGCGCGAGCAGCGCCACGCGCAACCCGCCTTGAGTCAGCGCGAGCGCCGCGGTCTTGCCGACGAGCCCGCCGCCGATCACGGCGGCATCAAAGGTCTGGTGGTGTGCGTTCATCCGCGCATTATAGCCGCGGGGGTTGCGGGGGACGGATCGATGCACACGGCGTTTGAGCCCAAACAATCGCGCCGATGCTCACAGGCGACCGGCGGCCGCGTGTGCCGCGTTCGCTTCGCGCAGCCGCGTGAATTCGCGGTCGGAAGACAGGAGCCGCCAGGCGCTCGCCTCGAGGTCGCCCTTGCGCTCCCGCTGATCGCCGCGCACGGCGCAGTCCGGGAAAATGCGGTCATACACGTGCCACAGTGAATCGAAGTCGTTGGCATCGGCGTATTGGGCGATCTGCTTTTTATCGTCCAACGTCAAACGGCTGGCGAGGCAGTTGACCGTCTGCCGGTCCGAGTTCGCCTGGGCGTCGTCGAAGTTCGGCGATACCCATGACGCGATCGCGCTGCCCAGCGCGACGACAGCCACGCCCGTGATGACCCATCGTATTGTTCTCATTTTTTCCTCGGATTGGGCTCTAGCGGCCCTGAACCGGCGATTCTACAATGCGTTCGAGAAATTCTTACCTGAACCTTGCAATCGCCGATCGAGCGATGGGCGCCGCTTTCCCGCTGCCGCGTCGGTGCGCCGATCCGAACGGGTTACAATTGCGCTTTCCGTGAAAACTTGCGCCCGGTCGTCGAGCAACGCCCCGATCCGGTGTCTTGTCCCGCTCCGCTGCATTGGTCCGCCACGCCACACGCGAAGGCTTCTCGAATCCTGCACACAGCGTCGAGCGCATCACGCAACTTACTGATTCACTGAAGGATTTCCATGAGCCTCAAATGCGGCATCGTCGGCTTGCCTAACGTCGGCAAGTCCACCCTGTTCAACGCGCTGACCAAGGCGGGCATTGCCGCCGAAAACTATCCGTTCTGCACGATTGAGCCGAACGTCGGCATCGTCGAGGTGCCGGACGCGCGTCTGAAGGCGCTCGCCGAGATCGTCAAGCCGGAGCGCATCCTGCCGGCCGTGGTGGAATTCGTCGACATCGCCGGTCTGGTGGCCGGTGCGAGCAAGGGCGAAGGTCTGGGCAACCAGTTCCTCGCCAACATCCGCGAAACCGACGCGATCACGCACGTGGTGCGCTGCTTCGAAGACGAGAACGTGATTCACGTCGCGAACAAGATCGATCCGCTGTCGGATATCGAAGTGATCAACACCGAACTGGCGCTGGCCGACCTCGCCACCGTCGAAAAGGCGCTGGCGCGCTATTCGAAGGCCGCCAAGTCGGGTAACGACAAGGAAGCCATCAAGAACGCTGCGGTGCTGGAAAAGGTGCGTGCGCAACTCGACCAGGCCAAGCCGGTCCGCGCGCTCGACCTGTCGGACGAAGAAAAGGTCACGCTCAAGCCGTTCTGCCTGATCACTGCCAAGCCGACTATGTACGTGGCCAACGTGAAGGAAGACGGCTTCGCGAACAACCCGCATCTGGACGCGGTCGCGAAGTTCGCAGCGGCCGAAGGCGCGCCGGTCGTCGCCGTGTGCGCCGCGATCGAAGCGGAAATCGCCGACCTCGACGAAGCCGACATGGAAGTGTTCCTCGCCGACATGGGCATGGAAGAGCCGGGTCTGAACCGCGTGATCCGCGCCGGCTTCAAGCTGCTGGGCCTGCAAACCTACTTCACGGCTGGCGTGAAGGAAGTGCGCGCGTGGACGATCCACGTCGGCGATACGGCGCCGCAGGCCGCGGGCGCGATTCACACGGACTTCGAGCGCGGCTTCATTCGCGCGCAGACGATCGCGTTCAACGACTACATCACTTACAAGGGTGAGCAAGGCGCGAAGGAAGCCGGCAAGATGCGTGCGGAAGGCAAGGAATACGTCGTGCATGATGGCGACGTGATGAACTTCTTGTTCAACGTCTGAGTTTCTGCCTGGGCTTCGGCTTCGGCATGAGACGGCCACGGGTGAAAACCTGAGCGTTGTCGCCCGCAGCAAGTGACTTCAAGAGAGCCCGCTTTTCAAAGCGGGCTTTTTTTATTGGCCGCTAGTTTGCCTTGGAGCGCGCGCAGCGCAGCGGCAACGCGATGCCGTCCCTGATCGCCGCCATTCTTGCCGGTGAATCCGTGAGCACCGCATCGATGCCGAGGCACGCCGCCATGCGGTAATCGTCCGCATCGTTCACGGCAATCGCGACGATGCGCACGTCGGGCTTCTGCCGGAAGCACGCGACCGTTGCCGCCGTCCACAGCGTAGCCTGCACATCCGACCGCCCTTCTCCCAGCGTGAATTTCTCGACCACCGTCAGCGCGCGATGCAACTCGAACGCGGTCATTGCGTGTCCGGCCGGCGCATCCACACAGCCTTGATTCAGCAAGACGCGCACGAGCCGCTCACGCGTTGCATCGCGCGATTCGAACAGTCTGGCTTGCGGATACGCGGCAAAGCTCTGTTGATAATCGGCTTCGGTCGAATAGATCGATACACGCTGCCACGCGTTTTCTTCGTCGAGCACGCGCGCGACGGCTTGCGTCTGCGGCCCGGCAGGCAGCGCCTTCATGTCGAGGATGACCGGCATGCCCGCCGGCATCGCGCGCAGTGCCTCGCGTAGCGTCGGAATGCCCGAAGGATGATCACGGTATGGATACGCCTGTCCGCGGCGGAAACTCCACCCGGCATTCACGCGGGCGAGTTCAGCCGCGGTATAGGCGGACACCGGTCCTTTCGCGTAGGTCAACGCCGACAGGTCCGCTGGTCGATACAAGACCGGCACGCCGTCCTTGCTCAACTGCACGGTGAGCCACATCGCGTCGGCATGATGCTCGATCGACAGGTGGATCGCTTCGAGCGTGTTCTCCGGCGCATCGCCCGTGCCGCCACGGTGGGCGATGATCTCCGGCAATGAACTCACCTGAGTGACGGCATCGTTGCTCCTCACTGGCGCGAGCGAACAACCGGCCAACGCCAGGCCCGCCACCCAGCTACCTGCTACCAATCGCAATGAAGAACCCAGCATCTGCAATCCTGATTAACGCACCGTGACGTAACGTACACGAATCCACGCGAGCAACTCAAACTCGTAGGCGCCGAGCAGACTAAGGCCTCGCACAGACCGTCGCCTTCAACCACCGACTGTTTCCGTTTTGTGACACCGGTGTTAAATTGCGGCATTCGGCGCCCGTCAAAAATGGTGCACGCCGCCCGGCCACCGTCGCCGGACTGTCATCGAACACAAATAGAATCGCGCGATTCGCATCCGCGCCCGTTCCAATCTGGAGACAAATCGATGAGTTTGAAGCCGCTAATCCGTTCGCTTTCCGTTGCCGCCGTATTGAGTGTCGGCCTCAGCCAGGCGGCCCACGCCGCGACTGAAATCCAGTTCTGGCACGGCATGGAAGCCGCATTGGGCGAACGGCTGAACGACATCGCCAACGCGTTCAACGCATCGCAAAGCGACTACAAGATCGTGCCGGTCTTCAAAGGCACCTACGACCAGACTCTCGCCGCCGGCATCGCCGCGTATCGCAGCGGCAATGCGCCGGCCATCCTGCAGGTTTACGAAGTCGGCACCGCCACCATGATGCAGGCGAAGAAGGCCGTGATCCCCGTCTCGGAAGTGTTCAAGCAAGCCGGCGTGCCGCTCGATGAAAAGGCCTTCGTGCCGACCATCGCCAGCTATTACAGCGACGCCAAAACCGGCGAGCTGATCTCGATGCCGTTCAACAGCTCGACCCCGGTGCTGTACTACAACAAGGACGCCTTCAAGAAAGCCGGCCTCGACCCGAACCAGCCACCGAAAACCTGGGCCGAACTGCAGGCCGACGCACAAAAGCTGAAGGCGTCGGGCATGGCGTGCGGCTATTCATCGGGCTGGCAGAGCTGGATTCAACTCGAGAACTACAGTGCCTGGCACGGCGCGCCGTTCGCGACGAAGAACAACGGCTTCGACGGCCCCGACGCGCAACTGGAGTTCAACAAGCCGCTGCAAGTCGCGCATATCCAGTTCCTGCAGAACATGCAGAAGGACGGCACTTTCACGTACGTCGGCCGCAAGGACGAACCGGTGTCGAAGTTCTATAGCGGCGACTGCGGGATCATCACCAACTCGTCGGGGTCGCTCGCCACGATCAAGAAGTACGCGAAGTTCAACTTCGGCACCGGCATGATGCCGTACGACGCGAGCGTGAAGGGCGCGCCGCAGAACGCGATCATCGGCGGAGCGAGCCTGTGGGTGCTGTCGGGCAAGGATCCGGCGGTTTATAAGGGCGTGGCGAAATTCCTCTCGTATCTGTCGTCGGCGCCGGTTGCCGCCAAGTGGCATCAGGACACCGGCTATCTGCCGGTCACCACCGCCGCCTATCAACTGACGCAGCAACAAGGCTTCTACGAAAAGAACCCGGGCAGCGACACCGCCATCAAGCAGATGCTCAACAAGCCGCCGCTGCCGTACACGAAGGGCTTGCGTCTGGGCAACATGCCGCAGATCCGCACCATCATCGACGAAGAACTCGAACAGGTCTGGGCACAGAAGAAGACGCCGCAACAGGCGCTCGACGCCTCCGTGTCGCGTGGCGATGAACTGCTGCGCCGCTTCGAGAAAGCCGGCAACTAAGCGGTCGTCGGCAGGGTTTCGGTGCGCCCGCACCGAAACCCGTGCTTGCAGCAGAACCTTGGAAATCATCGATGGAAAAGCGCTCCAGCTTCGGCACCAGCCTGCTGCCCTACCTGCTCGTCGCGCCGCAACTCGCGATCACGCTGCTGTTCTTTCTGTGGCCGGCCGGTGAGGCGCTCTGGCAATCCACGCAAAGCCAGGACGCGTTCGGAACATCGAGTGAGTTCGTCGGGCTCGCCAACTTCAAGCAACTCTTCGCCGATCCGCTCTACCTCTCGTCGTTCTATACGACGCTGATCTTCTGCGCGCTCGTCACGGTGTCGGGGCTCGTGATCTCGCTGCTGCTCGCGGTCTGCGCCGATCGCGTGACGCGCGGCGCCAAGACCTATCAAACGCTGTTGATCTGGCCGTACGCGGTCGCGCCCGCGATCGCCGCCGTGCTGTGGTCGTTCCTGTTCAACCCGAGCATCGGCCTCGTCACCTACGCGCTGGCCAAGTACGGCATCGTGTGGAATCACGCGCTGAACGCGGGCCAGGCGATGTTCCTCGTGGTGCTCGCGTCCGTCTGGAAGCAGGTCAGCTATAACTTTCTGTTCTTCTATGCGGGCTTGCAGGCGATTCCGCGCTCGCTCATCGAAGCGGCGGCAATCGACGGCGCCGGTCCGGTGCGGCGCTTTTTCGGCATCGCACTACCGCTCCTGTCACCGACCAGTTTCTTCCTGCTGGTGATCAACATCACCTATGCATTCTTCGACACCTTCCCGGTGATCGACGCCGCCACCGGCGGCGGTCCCGCGCAAGCCACCCGCACGCTGATCTACAAGATCTTCGCCGAAGGTTTTCAGGGGCTCGACATCGGCAGTTCCGGCGCGCAGTCGGTCATCCTGATGGTGATCGTCGTCGCGCTGACGGTCGTGCAATTTCGCTTCATCGAACGCAGGGTTCAATACTCATGATCGAGAACCGCCGCGGTTTCGACCTCTTCTGCCACGCGGTGCTGATTCTGGGCGTCGTGCTGGTGGTGTTTCCGGTGTACGTCGCGTTCTGCGCGGCGACCATGAGCGAGCACGAAGTGTTCAGCGTGCCGCTTTCGCTGGTGCCGAGCACGCATCTGTTCGAGAACATCGCGACCGTCTGGTCGCAAGGCAGCGGCAACGCGGCGGCGCCGTTCGGCCGCATGCTGTTCAACAGCCTCGTGATGGCGCTGGTGATTTCGATCGGCAAGATCGCCGTCTCGATGATCTCCGCGTACGCGATCGTGTTCTTCCGTTTCCCGTTTCGCAACCTCGCGTTCTGGCTGATCTTCATTACGCTGATGCTGCCGGTCGAAGTGCGGATCTTTCCGACCGTGCAAGTCGTCTCGTCGATGCATCTGAGCAATACGTATAGCGGTTTGACGTTGCCGCTGATCGCCTCGGCCACCGCAACCTTCCTGTTCCGCCAGTTCTTCATGACGCTGCCGGACGAATTGATGGAAGCCGCGCGCATCGACGGCGCCGGCGCCATGCGGTTCTTCTGGGACGTCGTCTTGCCGCTGTCGAAGACGAACATGGCTGCCCTGTTCGTGATCACGTTCATCTACGGCTGGAATCAGTACCTGTGGCCAATTCTGATCACGAGCCAGCAATCGCTGACCACGGCCGTGGTCGGCATCAAAAGCATGATCGCGTCGGGCGACACCGCTACCGAATGGCATCTTGTAATGACCGCAACGCTGCTCGCCATGCTGCCGCCGCTCGCAGTCGTGCTGACGATGCAGCGCTGGTTCGTGCGCGGACTCGTGGACGCGGAGAAGTAAGCGGCGCCCGTTTGAGCGAGCTTCTTCCGGCATTGAAATCACAACACCGCGCGATCCGCGGCACGTAACGAAAGGCTAAAACGGCATGGCTGCACTGACTCTGCAAGGCGTGAAAAAAACCTACGACGGCAAACAGTTCGTGTTGCACGGCATCGACGTGGACGTCGCCGACGGCGAGTTCGTCGTGATGGTCGGCCCGTCCGGTTGCGGCAAATCGACCTTGCTGCGGATGGTGGCGGGACTCGAGCGCATCTCCGATGGCAATATTTCGATCGCCGGCAAAGTGGTCAATCAGCTCGAGCCGAAGGATCGCAACATCGCGATGGTGTTCCAGAACTACGCGCTGTATCCGCATATGAGCGTGGCCGAGAACATGGGCTATGCGCTGAAGATCGCGGGTGTCGAGCGTGCGCAGATCGAAAAGCGCGTGCAGGCCGCCGCGCAGATTCTCGAACTCGAAGCGCTGTTGCAGCGCAAGCCGCGCGAGCTATCTGGCGGGCAACGCCAACGTGTCGCGATGGGGCGCGCGATCGTGCGCGAGCCGGCCGTGTTCCTGTTCGACGAACCGTTGTCGAATCTCGACGCGCGCTTGCGCGTGCAGATGCGGCTCGAAATCCAGCGCCTGCATGCGCGGCTTGCAACGACGAGTCTGTACGTGACGCACGATCAGATCGAAGCGATGACGTTGGCCCAGCGCGTGATCGTGATGAACAAGGGCCACGCCGAGCAGATCGGCGCGCCGACCGAGGTCTATGAACGGCCCGCCACGGTGTTCGTCGCGAGCTTCATCGGTTCGCCGGGGATGAATTTGCTGGAAGGCCGCGTGTCGGACGACGGCTCAGTTTTCGAAGTGGCTGGGAACGGTCCGAAGCTGCCGTTGGCCGACGTCGCGTCGATCGACCGGGAAGTCGCCAAAGGACGCGAGTGGACGCTCGGCATTCGCCCGGAGCACATGAGCCCGGGTCAGGCGGATGCGCCGCACGCGACGCTCACCGTCGATTCCTGCGAATTGCTCGGCGCAGACAATCTCGCGCACGGCCGCTGGGGCAAGCACGACGTGACGGTGCGTTTGCCGCACGCGCATCGGCCCGCGGCAGGCGAGGCGCTGCAAGTGGCGCTGCCCGCGCGGCATCTGCATTTCTTCGATCCGGCGAGCGGACGGCGCGCGAATTGAAGAGCTCGCAAAGCGCGCGTGAGGTCAGAATAACAAGCACTCGAAAGACCATGACAGGCATGACTCGTAACACCTTGCGCGCCTGCACGGCAGCTGCCGCGGCGCTGTTGTTCAGCGTGTCCTCCGCGTTCGCGTATGTCGCACCGGGCGCCACGCCCGACGAAGCGAACCTCAGCAATCACAACACCTATACGAATCGCGACGGCAACACGGTGCACGCGCCAGCCCGCTCGTTATCCGGCAAGGCGCCGGAAGGCGCGACCGCGCGCTGCCGCGATGCCACGTACAGCTTCAGCCGGCATCGCAGCGGCACGTGTTCGCGGCATGGCGGTGTCGCGGATTGGCTCTGATCATCCGAGCGGGCCCGGACCGGACGGACACCCACTGCCGTCCGGCGCCCCTGCCGAAGTACAATGCCACCTGAAGAACCCGCCCGCGCGCGGGGCGTCGCGAAGTTCGACGCCATGCTTCACGCCGCGCCGGCCGGCGCCGGGCGCTCCGCCCGGCCATAACACCGATTACCCATCCACCCACGATCGCCCGCCCCCTACGCGGCCGGCGTCGTCAACGTCTATTGCAAGCAAATGGCCCAATACGTCTTCACCATGAACCGGGTCGGCAAGATCGTGCCGCCCAAGCGTCAAATCCTGAAAGACATCTCGCTGTCGTTTTTCCCCGGCGCGAAGATCGGCCTGCTCGGCCTGAACGGCTCGGGCAAGTCGACGCTGATCCGCATCATGGCCGGTGTGGACAAGGACATCGAAGGCGAAGCCACGCCGATGCCGAACCTGAACATCGGCTATCTGCCGCAGGAACCGCAACTCGATCCGAACAAGACGGTGCGTGAAGCGGTCGAGGAAGGTCTCGGCGACGTGTTCAACGCGCAAAAGAAGCTCGACGAAATCTACGCGGCCTACGCCGAACCGGACGCCGACTTCGACGCGCTCGCCGCCGAACAGGCGAAGTACGAAGCGATCCTCGCCACCTCCGACGGCGGCAACGCCGAGCAGCAGATCGAAATCGCCGCCGACGCGCTACGCCTGCCGGCCTGGGACGCGAAGATCGAACATCTGTCGGGCGGCGAAAAGCGTCGCGTCGCGCTGTGCAAGCTACTGCTCGAAAAGCCGGACATGCTGCTGCTCGACGAGCCGACCAACCACCTGGATGCGGAATCGGTCGACTGGCTCGAACAGTTCCTCACGCGCTTTCCGGGCACCGTGGTCGCTGTGACCCACGATCGCTACTTCCTCGATAACGCCGCCGAGTGGATTCTCGAACTCGACCGCGGCCACGGCATTCCGTGGAAGGGCAACTACAGCAGCTGGCTCGACCAGAAGGAAGAGCGCCTGAAGCAGGAAGAATCGTCGGAGTCGGCGCGTCAGAAGGCGATCAAGAAAGAACTGGAGTGGGTGCGCCAGAACCCGAAGGGCCGTCAGGCGAAGTCGAAGGCGCGTATCGCCCGCTTCGAGGAACTGAACAGCCAGGACTACCAGAAGCGCAACGAAACCTCGGAAATCTTCATTCCGGTCGGCGATCGTCTGGGCAATGAAGTGATCGAGTTCAAGAATGTCAGCAAGTCGTATGGCGACCGTCTGCTGCTCGACAGCGTCAGCTTCAAGGTTCCGGCGGGCGCGATCGTCGGCATCATCGGGCCGAACGGCGCGGGTAAGTCGACGCTGTTCCGCATGCTGACCGGCCGCGAACAGCCGGATTCGGGCGAGATCGTGCAAGGCCCGACCGTCAAGCTCGCGTACGTGGATCAAAGCCGCGACGCGCTGGACGGTTCGAAGACCGTGTTCGAGGAAATCTCCGGCGGCGCCGACGTGCTGACGGTCGGCAAGTACGAAACGCCGTCGCGTGCGTACATCGGCCGCTTCAACTTCAAGGGCGGCGACCAGCAGAAGGTGGTCGGCAATCTGTCGGGCGGTGAGCGCGGCCGGCTGCACCTGGCCAAGACGCTGATCGCGGGCGGCAACGTGCTGCTGCTCGACGAACCGTCGAACGATCTGGACGTCGAAACGCTGCGCGCGCTCGAAGACGCGTTGCTCGAGTTCGCCGGCTCGGTGATGGTCATCTCGCACGATCGCTGGTTCCTCGACCGGATCGCCACGCACATCCTCGCGTTCGAAGGCGATTCGCAAATCACGTTCTTCGACGGCAACTACCAGGAATACGAAGCGGACAAGCGCGCTCGTCTGGGTGAAGAAGCGGCGCGTCCGAAGCGTCTGCGTTACAAGCCGATCACACGATAAGCTGAGACCGGCTGGCCTGCGCGTTGGCTGGGCTGACGCGCAGGCCGCCTCGACGGCCGTTTTTCCGGGCGCTCGAGCGTGGCGTGCGCCGCAAACACCTGGCGTCGACGGTATGAGCGGTAGGGCACACGCATTGCGTGCCATGGCGTGATACACGTCATCGCGGCGAGACGTACGCATTCCTCGTTCCGCCCGGACGAACACCTCTAGGCGCGCCCACCCGATGAGCGCACAAGGCCGATCACTGCCACGCCGCGCGCCACGCGGTGATGAGGAGGCAAGCATGGCGATGTCGAAGGGCAAGCGCTGGGCCGTCGCCGTGGGCGGCGTGCTGCTGGTGCTGATCGTCGTCGTGGTTGGCGCCTTGCAGTTCGCGCAACGCGAGGTCAAGGAGCGCGTGATCGCGGCGCTCGGTCCCTTGGGCAGCGCCGAAACCATCGACGTCGGCCTCACCTCGGTTCATCTCACCAACGTTCTTCTCAAAGCGCCGCCCGGTTGGCCGGCCGGCGATCCGCTCCGGGCGGACGACATCACCGTCACGCCCGATATTCGCGATCTGATCGCGCGGCGCATGCATATCCGTAGCGTCGTGGTGCGCGGCTTCGATATCGCCGTGTTGCGCACCAAAGACGGCACGATTCGCTTGATGCCGAATCTGCGGGAATCGGTGAACCGGTACGACATCGAAGCCAGCGGCGCGGCGGCGTCCACTCCCCGCGAAAAGCAGGTCGATCACATCAGCTTCGAGCAGGGCAACTTCCACTTCTACGACATGACGGTTGGGCCGCCGCCGTTCAAAGTGACGGTCAGCAATGCCAACGCGACCGTCGACAATCTGCACCTGCCCGCCCTCACTGAGCCGACCAACGTCAATGTCACGGGCTCGATCAAAGGCCCGGCGCATACGGGCACCGTGTCGTTTGCCGGCTGGATCAAGATCGCCAGCAAGGATTCGCAGACCACCAGCAAACTGCGCGGTGTCGACATCGTGATGCTCGACCCGTACCTGATCAAAAAGGCCGGCACCAAGGCGCAAGTGACCGGCGGCACGATCGACCTGACGGTCGACTCGACGGTACGCAACTATCAGTTGCACGCACCCGGCTCGCTGACGGTCCACAATCTGCAGCTCGCCGACACCGGCAACCCGCTCGACACCTTCATGTCGATTCCGACCAAGGCTGCGGTCGCCGCGCTCAAGTCGCACAACGGCGACATCACGTTGCATTTCGTTCTGGATGGGAATTTGCGCGACCCGAAATTCTCGGTGCAGGAAGGCCTGATGAAGCGCATCGGCACCGGCTTTGCGAAGGCGCTCGGAGTGAGCGTCGAGGACGTGGCAAAGGGCGCGGGGGAAACTGTGAAAGGCTTAGGGAACGCGTTGAAAAATCTGCTTGGGCAGTAGGCCGGGGCAAAACTGCGTCGATGCGGGCAGAGTTAAAGCAGCGCCGTTGGAGCGCGGCCGCGCCGCTTTGCTGCCAGAAACGCACGAGCTTCGAACTGCTGGCCCAAGCTCGCGCAGTCTCCCTTCAATTTGCGAGGCGCGCTGAAACTGGAACGCAACTGCCTCGCTATTTCTTCGGAACCGTCCCAGCCTTAAACCGACAGCCCCAACTCGCGCAGTTTCGCTTCGGTTCGCGCGGCGCTGGTGTGATGCACGCCGTGCCAGCCGAGCGCGGTTGCGGCCTCCGCGTTCTTCAGGTTGTCGTCGATGAAGACGAGTTCGCCGGGCTCGATGCCCGGCATTTGCGCCTCGATCCGTTCGCGCATGGCCGCGAAAATGGCCGGATCTGGCTTCACCATCTTCACTCGCCCCGAGACGACGATGTCGCGAAACCGCCGCAGCACCGGGTAATGCTCCCACGCATACGGAAAGGTCTCCGCCGACCAGTTGGTCAGCCCGAAGAGCGGCACCTCGGCCGCTTCGAGCTTTTCCATGATCGCCACGCCCTCTTCCAGCACACCGGCCACCATGTCGTGCCAGCGTTCGTAGAACGCGCGGATCAGCGCTTCGTGATCGGGAAACTTTGCGACGAGTTCCTCGGTGGCCTCGACGATCGGCTGCCCGCCGTCCTGACGGATCACCCAGTCCATCGAACAGACGTGAGTCAGAAACCAGCGGCGCTCGGTCTCGTCAGGGATCAGTTCCCGATACAGATACTCCGGGCTCCAGTCGATCAGCACGCCGCCGAAATCGAACACCACTGCCTTGATGGCCATGCACTCTCCGTAAGCTGATTTCCGATCGCAATCAAATGGGTTGCGTGCGCAACTCCAACCACGCTTTGGCGTCGCCGGACACGTGCGGCGACAGACGCGTGCGCACGGACTCGTGATACGCGTTCAGCCACGCGCGTTCGTCCTCGCGCAGCAGCGACAGATCGAGGCAGCGCGTGTCGATCGGGCACAGCGTCAACGTCTCGAACTTGAGGAAATCGCCGAACTCGGTTTGACCGGCCGGCACGTTCAGAACGAGATTCTCGATCCGTACGCCCCATTTTCCCGGACGGTAAATGCCCGGTTCGACCGAGGTAATCATGCCCTCTTCCATTGCGGTCCACGGTTCGGCCGGCGCGTAGTGCGAAATCACCTGCGGGCCTTCGTGCACGTTCAGGAAATAGCCCACGCCGTGGCCGGTGCCGTGACCGTAATCGGCGCCGGCTTCCCAGATCGGCGCGCGGGCGATCGCGTCGAGCATCGGCGAACGGATGCCGCGCGGGAACTGCGCGCGCGACAACGCCATGGTGCCCTTCAGCACGATCGTGAAATCGCGCCGCTGCGCTTCGCTGACGGTGCCGATCGGCACCACGCGCGTGATGTCGGTCGTGCCGCTCAGATACTGCGCGCCGGAATCGATCAGCAACAGGCCGTTACCTTCAATCACCGAATGCGATTCCTGGGTAGCGCGGTAGTGCGGCATCGCGCCGTTCGCGTTGAAGCCGGCGATCGTCGCAAAGCTCAGTGACACGAAACCCGGACGGCGCGCGCGAGCCGCCGTCAGACGCTCGTCGATGGTGAGTTCGGTGATCTGCTCGCGGCCCAGCGCGCCTTCGAACCACGCGAAAAATTCCGCCAGCGCCGCGCCGTCCTGTTCCATCGTCTCGCGCACATGCTCGGCTTCCGCCTCGGTCTTGCGCGATTTGAAGAAGGTGGACGGATTGACGGCCTCGACCACCGTAACCGTTGACGGCACCGATTGCAGCGAGCCGAACGTGATGCGGCGCGGGTCGATCAGCAGCGTGCTGCCGGCGGGCAGCGCGGCCAGCGCGTCCGCGGCCTTCGCATACGGCTCGACGCTGATATTGTCTTTCGCCAGCGCATCGGCCAGCGCCTGCGGCACCTTGCCGTCGGCGACGAACAGCGACGCGTGGTCGACGCCGATCAGCGCGTGGGCCACGAACACCGGGTTGTAGCTGACGTCGGCGCCGCGCAGATTCAGCAGCCACGCGAGGTCGTCGAGCGTGGAGATGAAGTGCCATTGCGCGCCTTTGTCCGCCATGGCGCGGCGAATTTGCGCGAGCTTGTCCGACCGAGCGACGCTCGCATGCGGCGCGGCGTGCTCGAACACGGCGGCCGCCGGCAGCGACGGACGCTGCGGCCAGATCGCGTCGAACAGATCGACGTCGGTGCGCAGTTGCACGCCGCGCGCGCTCAGCGCCTGGCTCAAGGCCCGCGCCGCCGCCACGCCGAGCACGGCGCCGTCCACGCCGACCGTGGCGCCTGCCGGCACGTTCTGAGCGAGCCATTCGAAATGCGGCACGGTCTGCTGGCCGCCGGTCATCTTCATCAACTGAACGCCGGTGCCGGCTAGTTGCGCGTTGGCCTGTTCCCAATAACGGCTGTCTGTCCAGACGCCGGCGAAGTCCGCGGTCACGACCAGCGTGCCGGCCGAGCCGGTGAAGCCGGACAGCCACTGCCGGCCTTGCCAGCGCCCAGGCAGATACTCGGACAGATGCGGGTCGGCGGACGGCACCAGGTAGGCGGCGACGCCTTCGCGCGCCATTGCGTTGCGCAAGGTGGCAAGACGTTCGGGAATGGAGGAAGTTTCGGGGAGTCGGGCATTCATCGGAGTCACCTGCAAATATTCATCGACGGGAAAGCAAGCCGACCGTCACGGCGACGGCGATCAACGCGACGGCGGTGCAAACCGGCCATTCGAGCGTATCACCGTCATGGAAGAGACCAATCACATTGCCGGCCATGTGCGCGACGGCCGCGCCCAGCACGCCGGCCAGCAGCGCCACCCACCACCGGGCGCGGCTCGCGCGTCGCAGCGGATGCAACCACCAGCCCGCAAGGCCGATCGCCGCCCCCAACACTACAAGGCCGGGCCACCCCATTAACGGCTGGCCTCGCGCAGTTTCGGATTCGTCTCATGGGCGCAAGGGGCCAACACAGATAGCATTTTTGTCTCATTAACTATAGAAGTTCAGCACGGCGCTTTCCGCATAGCGGTTGAGTTTAGGGGTCGGGGTGATGTTAGGCAAGCTGTGAGCCTTACGGAAAAGCCTGGTCCCCGGTCATTGCCACGCTGAAAGCGCTTCATGCGAATCGCCCTTATCGAGCCGGACTTGCGGCATGCTGAACTGGTCGGCCGGCTGGTCTTCGCCGGCGGTCATCTGTGTCAGCACTTCATCGCGAGCGTGCCGTTTCTGACGCGCGCCAACGAAGAATTCTTCGACCTTCTCATCACCGAAAGCTGGGCCGGCGACCACTCCGCCGAAGACGTCATCGCGCGCGCCCGCGCCATCCTGCCGGGCTTGCCGGTGATCGTGCTGATGTCGGCGCCACGCGAAAGCCAGATTGTCGCCGCGCTGCACGCCGGCGCCGACGACTGCCTGACCAAACCGGTCCGCGGTCCGGAGATGCTGGCCCGCGTGGACGCGCTGTTGCGCCGCGCCGGCTTGCGGCGGCTGCCCAACCGGCGGCGCGACGTCATCGGCGAATATGCGTTCGATGCGGCGCAATTTGCCGTCACATTTCGTAAGCAAACGGTCACGCTCACGCCAAAGGAATTCCACCTCGCGCTGCTGCTGTTCAGCAATCTCTCGCGGCCGGTGTCGCGAGCGCATATTCTTGAAAACGTCTGGACGCGCCGCCGCGACGTAAGGTCGCGCACGGTCGACACGCACGCGTCGCGCGTGCGAAGCAAATTGCAGCTTCATCCTGAACACGGCTATTGCCTGACGCCGCTGTACGGCTACGGCTATCAACTCGACGCGATCCCGCCGGAAGCCGTTGTAAACGCGGAATAAGCCACGCACAATGTGAAAATCGTGGAAACGCTATAATATTGGGCTAAACCATAGCTCCCCCAAATGCAGCTTCTAACGATCGGAATCAATCACCACACTGCGCCTGTCGCCCTGCGCGAACGCGTGGCGTTTCCGCTCGAACAGATCAAGCCTGCATTGGACACCTTCAAGAGCGTCTGGCTGGGGCCGTCGGCCCGCACGGCGCCGGAAGCGGCAATTCTGTCCACGTGCAATCGCACCGAACTTTACTGCGCGACCGACGACCAGGCCGCGCGCGAAGCCGCGATCCAGTGGCTGTCCAAGTACCACAACCTGCCCATCGACCAACTCGCGCCGCACGTCTACGCGCTGCCGCAATCGGAAGCCGTGCGTCACGCGTTCCGCGTCGCGTCCGGGCTGGATTCGATGGTGCTGGGTGAGACGCAAATCGTCGGACAAATGAAGGATGCAGTGCGTACCGCGTCCGAAGCCGGCGCCCTCGGCACCTATTTGAACCAGCTGTTTCAGCGAACCTTCGCCGTGGCGAAGGAAGTGCGCAGCACGACTGAAATCGGCGCGCAGTCGGTTTCCATGGCAGCCGCCGCCGTGCGCCTCGCCCAACGGATTTTCGACAAGGTCTCGAACCAGCGCGTGCTGTTCATCGGCGCGGGCGAAATGATCGAGTTGTGCGCCACGCATTTCGCCGCGCAGCAGCCGAAGGAACTCGTAGTCGCCAACCGCACGGCCGAGCGCGGCACGCGTCTCGCCGAGCGCTTCAACGGCCGGGCCATTCCGCTGTCGGAGCTGCCGTCGCGCATGCATGAGTTCGACATTATCGTGTCGTGCACGGCGTCCACCTTGCCGATCATCGGCCTGGGCGCGGTCGAGCGGGCGGTCAAAGCGCGCCGCCACCGGCCGATTTTCATGGTCGATCTGGCCGTTCCGCGCGATATCGAACCCGAAGTCGGCAAGCTCGAAGACGTGTTCCTGTACACCGTCGACGACCTCGGCGCGATCGTCCGCGAAGGCAATGCGTCGCGGCAAGCCGCGGTTGCGCAGGCCGAAGCGATCATCGAAACGCGCGTGCAGAATTTCATGCAATGGCTGGACGCGCGCAGCATCGTGCCGGTGATCCGCCATATGCACACGCAAGCCGACGTGCTGCGCCGTGCCGAAGTCGAACGCGCGCAGAAAATGCTCGCACGCGGCGACGATCCGGCTGCCGTGCTCGAAGCGCTGTCGCAATCGCTCACCAATAAACTGATCCACGGTCCCACGCACGCGCTCAATCGTGCGAGCAGCGAGAACCGTGACACGCTCATCGAACTCATGAGCGGTTTCTACAAACACTCCGGGTCCACGGAGCGTTAGCGGCGCAGCCACCGCCGCGCTGTCCGGGCTACCCGCAAGTGGCCCGCGACATGCTTCTGACCAGGGCATCCGCCCACTCCCCTAGTCGCCGTCCTTGCCGGAGCCCGCTCCGATACCCGTCCGATGAAAACGAGCATGCAACGCAAGCTCGACCAGCTCACCACCCGGCTGGCCGAACTGAATGATCTGTTGAGCCGCGAGGACATCACCTCGAATCTCGACCAATACCGCAAGCTCACGCGGGAACACGCCGAGCTCGGGCCGGTGGTCGACCACTACGCGCTGTGGCGCCAGGCCATGAACGACGCGGCCACCGCACAGGAATTGCTGGCCGATGTGTCGATGCGCGACTTCGCCGAAGATGAAATTCGCGCGGCGCGCGAGCGCATGGAAAAACTCGGCGCCGAGTTGCAGAAAATGCTGCTGCCGAAAGACCCGAACGACGATCGCAACATCTTTCTCGAAATCCGTGCCGGAACGGGCGGCGACGAATCCGCGCTGTTCGCCGGCGACCTGCTGCGCATGTACCTGCGCTTTGCCGAGCGCAACCGCTGGCAAGTCGAGATGATGTCGGCGAGCGAATCGGATCTGGGCGGCTACAAGGAAGTGATCGTGCGGATCGCGGGCGAAGCCGCTTATTCGAAGCTCAAGTTCGAGTCCGGCGGCCATCGCGTGCAGCGCGTGCCGGCGACTGAAACCCAAGGCCGCATTCATACATCGGCGTGCACGGTCGCGGTCATGCCGGAAGCGGACGAAATCGGCGAAGTCGAGATCAATCCGGCCGATTTGCGGATCGACACGTTCCGCGCGTCCGGCGCGGGCGGGCAGCACATCAACAAGACCGATTCCGCGGTGCGCGTCACGCACTTGCCGACGGGTATCGTCGTCGAATGTCAGGACGACCGTTCGCAGCACAAGAACAAGGACCGCGCGCTGAAGGTGCTGGCCGCGCGCATCAAGGACAAGCAATCGCACGAGCAGCAGGCGAAGGAAGCCGCCACGCGCAAGAGCCTGATCGGCTCGGGCGACCGCTCGGAGCGGATTCGCACGTACAACTTCCCGCAAGGGCGTCTGACGGATCACCGCATCAACCTGACGCTCTACCGCCTCGACGCAATCATGGACGGCGATCTCGACGAACTGATCGCGGCGCTCGTCAGCGAGCATCAGGCCGAGTTGCTGGCCTCGCTGGGCGACGCGGACTAAAGCGCGCATGAGTTCGGCCACGCCCGCCACGCCCAACACGCCCGCCGCTTTGTTGCGCGCCTCGCCGCTGCCGCTGCTCGAAGCGCGCATCCTGCTCACGCATGTGCTCGGCTGGCGGCCCACGCAGCTGATTACGCGCAGCGACGAAGCGCTCAGCGACGAGTTTGTCGAGCGTTACCAGGCGCTGGAAGCACGGCGCGTAGCGGGCGAACCGGTAGCGCAACTGGTCGGCGCTCGGGAATTTTTCGGGCTGGATTTCGAAGTCACACCACACGTGCTGATTCCGCGCCCTGAAACCGAACTGCTGGTCGAAACGGCGCTGACGGCGTTGGAAAACCTCTCGCGGCCTCGCGTGCTCGATCTCGGCACGGGCACCGGCGCCATTGCCGTCGCGATCGCCTCGATGCGGCCCGACGCGCAAGTCTGGGCGCTCGACCGTTCCGCCGAAGCGCTGGCGGTCGCCACACGCAACGCCGCCCGCCTGCTCGACGCGAAACGGCCCGGCGGCGCCTTGGCATTGACGCAAAGCGACTGGTACGACTCGCTCGACGCCACCTTGCGCTTTGACCTGATCGTCAGCAATCCGCCGTATATCGCGAGTGGCGATCCGCATCTGGACGAAGGCGATCTGCGCTTCGAACCGCGCGGCGCGCTCACCGACGAAGCCGACGGGCTCAGCGCGATCCGCGCCATCATCGCCGGTGCGCCCACACGGCTCGCCGCCGATGGCGTATTGTGGATCGAGCACGGCTACGACCAGGCCGAAGCCGTGCGCGCACTGCTGACGGCGCAAGGTTTCGCGCAAGTCCGCTCGGAGCGGGACCTGGCCGGCATCGAGCGGATCAGCGGCGGGCGTTTGGACGGCTGACGCGCATCGCCTAATATCCACAAACGCTGCACGGACAAAGCGGCGCTCGGCCGGCCGTATCGAAATCCGCTATCATTTCAACCTATTCCCTACACATAACGGAACCGCAAGGTCAGTCATGGATACGCAACAACGCATCAAGCAAATCGTCGACGAGAACAACGTCGTCCTCTTCATGAAGGGCACTGCTCAGTTCCCGATGTGCGGCTTCTCGGGCCGCGCCATCCAGATCCTGAAGGCGTGCGGCGTCGGCGAGCTCAAGACCGTCAACGTCCTGGAAGACGACGAAGTCCGCCAGGGCATCAAGCAGTTCTCGAACTGGCCGACTATTCCGCAGCTCTACGTGAAGGGCGAATTCGTCGGCGGCTCGGACATCATGATGGAAATGTACGAATCGGGCGAACTGCAGCAACTGTTCGCCGCGGCCTGAGCGGCCACGGTCCACACGCTTCTATCCCCAAGGCGCCGCGAGCCATGGAAACACGCGCTGCGGCGCCACGCCGGCTGATCGTCGCGATTACCGGCGCGACGGGTGCCATCTACGGCATCCGGATACTCGAAACGCTGCGCAGGCTGGGCGGCGTCGAGAGCCATCTGCTGATTTCGAGCGCGGGCTGGCTCAATATTCAGCACGAACTCCGGTTGAGCAAAGAAGACGTGCATCCGCTCGCGGATGTCGTTCATTCGGTGCGCGACGTCGGCGCGAGCATCGCGTCCGGCTCGTTCGCCACCGACGGCATGGTCGTCGCCCCTTGCTCGATGAAGACGCTCGCCAGCGTCGCGCACGGTTTCTCGGACAACCTGATCACGCGCGCCGCCGACGTCACCCTCAAGGAGCGCCGCCGCCTCGTGCTGCTCGTGCGCGAGACGCCGTTCAATCTTGCGCATCTGCGCAATATGACGGCCGTCACTGAAATGGGCGGCGTGATCTTCCCGCCCTTGCCTGCTTTCTACAACCAACCCGCTTCCATCGACGAAATGGTCGATCACACCGTGGCGCGCGTGCTGGATCTATTCGCGCTCGGACCGGCTTTGTCGCCGGCGTGGGCCGGGCTGCGCGGCGTACAGGAATAGCGCCGTAGCCACAGCGTGCGATGACCGTGCATAAGCACGGATTCACAACATCTGCGACACAATCAATTCTGTTTTCACCCGTTTATCAAATCGCGGTGCAGCCCTATATTGGTAGCAACCCAATCTCTGCGCCGCGCTCTCGCGGCTGCGCTGCCGCCATGAACCGCTTACCTTCGCTTTTCCTGTCCCACGGCGCGCCCACGCTGCCGATCGACCCGTCGTTGCCGTCCGCCGAATTCGGCGCGCTGAGCGCCCAGTTGCCGCGTCCGCAAGCCGTGCTGATGCTGTCGGCCCATTGGGGCACGGCGCAGCCGGTGGCGAGCACGTCCACGGCGCCAGAGACGATCCACGATTTCTACGGCTTTCCGCGTCAGCTGTACGAAATTCAGTATCCGGCTCCTGGCGCGCCCGATGTGGCGCGCCGCGCGGCGGTGCTGCTCGGCGAAAACGGCATCCTCACGGGCGCGCAGCCGCACGGACTCGACCACGGCGCATGGGTGCCGATGCTGCTCATGTTTCCGGATGCAGACGTACCCGTCGCCCAGTTGTCGATCCAGCCGCACATGGACGCGGCGCATCACTTCCGCGTCGGCCGGGCGCTGCGGTCGTTGAAAGACGACGGCGTGATGGTGATCGGCTCCGGCCAGATCACGCACAACCTGCGCGCCGCCGACTTTTCCGCGCGCCCTGAAGACGCCGATCCGCGCGTCGCCGAATTCACCGACTGGTTCGAGGAAAAGCTCGCCGCGCACGACATTGAAGCGCTGCTCGACTACCGCCGCCAGGCGCCGCATGCCGTGCTGATGCATCCCACCGACGAGCATCTACTGCCGGTCTTCGCCGCGTTGGGCGCTGCGGACGACGATTACTCGCTGGCCATCCAGTCGCTTGGGACCTACCAGCGCTCGCTGGCCATGACGAACTACGTGTTCGGCACCGCCTGACGCAGCGTCAATAAGTGCGGCAGAAAAGAAAAACCCCCGCCTGAGCAACTCAGGCGGGGGTTTTTTACAGACTTCAGTGCAGCACCTTAATGCGCGCCCATGCCTTCGAGCACTTCGTCGTGCTCTGTGCGCTCGTCCAGATATTCCGAGCGATAACCGCTCGTCACGCCCCAGTAGTAGAACACCAGCGAAAACGCGATCACCACCACCATATCCCAGCCGTAAGGGATGAGGTCGTGACCGCCGAACTGCTTGCTGCCGATCAGCGACAGAATCGCCATCACCGGCAGATAGGCGACCAGCCACCACGCCGCCTTCAGATCACGTCCCCAGCCGGCAAAGCCCGACTTCGCCTGGAAGTAGAAGTACACCGGCAACGCGACGACCATCAGCAGAATGATTTCGCCGGTCAGCGGCCACTTCGCCCAGTACAGGATCAGCGACGCGCAGACGAACGCGAACGGCGCAATGATCTTCATGCCCGGGATATGCAGCGGACGATCGAGGTCCGTCGCCGCGCGGCGCAGGGCCATCAGGCTGATTGGGCCGGTCAGATACGAAATCACCGTTGCGACCGAGATCACCGCCGCGAGCGAACTCCAGCCGCGGAAGAAGAACAGGAAAATGAACGACACCAGCAGGTTGAACCACATCGCCTGACGCGGCACGCCGTAGAACGGGTGCACGTTGCCGAACATCTTCGGCATGGTGTTGTTGCGTTCCATCGCGTAGATCATGCGGCTCGTGGTCGCCATATAGGTCGTGCCGGTGCCGCTCGGGCTGACGAATGCGTCGACGTACAGCAGAATTGCCAGCCAGTTCAGGTTCAGCGCAATCGCGAGTTCCGCGAACGGCGAAGCGAAGTTGAAGTGGCTCCAGCCCTTCATCACGTCGCCCGGGTTCACCGCGCCGATATACGCGACCTGCAACAGCACGTAGATCACCAGCGCGAGCAGGATCGAGCCGATCACCGCGAACGGCACGCTCTTGGCCGGATTGCGCGCTTCACCCGCGAGATTGATCGGGCTCTGGAAACCGTTGAACGCGAACACGATGCCGCTCGTCGACACGGCCGTCAGCACCGCTGACCAGCCGTACGGTGCGAAGGTGCTCGCTTCGCCGAAGTTTTCCTTGTGGAAGCCCGTCAGCATCAAGCCGAGGATCGTCGCGCCGGGAATCAGGAACTTGAAAATCGTAATCGCCGAGTTGGCGCGCGCGAACAGTTTCACGCCCCAGTAGTTCAGCATGAAGTAAATGATCACGAGCGCAGCGGATAGCAATAATCCATTCGTAGTTAATGAGCCATCCACGAATAGCGCATGCGCCCAAGGATAGGGCCACGTACTCATATATTGAATGGACGCTTCAGCCTCGATGGGAATCACCGAGACAATCGCGATCCAATTGGCCCATGCGCTAATGAAACCAACCAGCGCACCGTGCGAATAGCGCGCGTAACGCACCATGCCGCCGGACTCCGGGAACATCGCGCCGAGTTCCGCGTAGGTCAATGCGATCGCGAGAATCACGACCGCGCCGATCACCCATGCACAAATGGCAGCGGGACCGGCGATTTTTGCGGCCTTCCACGCGCCGAACAGCCAGCCGGACCCGATGATCGAACCCAAGCCCGTCAGCATCAGCGCGAACGGCCCAATGTTCCGTTGTATAGAACTTTTCACGTCTTCTCCTGTGTCGGCCGGAGTGAGCGCCTCGGCACTCCCTCCGCCCCATGCAAGTTTGCTGCAGAACCATGACGGCACCGCGTGACATCGCCTTGGGGCGTTGCAGACGGGTGACGCGCATTCGTACGCGACGGCCCATTCCAGACAGGTGCAACCGACGCGAGGCGCGTAGTTTAACGGTTGCACCCAGCCTCTGCAGCGAAACCAAGGGTTCTCCCTAGCAAAAAATTCAGACGAATAGCAAGCTTTGTAAGCAACTTTTACGCCAAGCTGACGAAAGTTTGTAAAGTTGTGGGGAGACTGTTGACCTTCTCTCGAAATCGCCGTATAACGTTCGGGCAGGATTTCAAGCGGCGAGTGAATTGGTCTTTCGTAGTTCGCCCATCAACGGTACTCCGGTTGGTCCCATTACCCCTTCCTTGATTTTCATGCACCCTCTGGGCTTCGGCCTTATTTACCATCTTTAGGAACAAGTAATATGGAAACCGGTACCGTCAAGTGGTTCAATGACGCAAAGGGCTTTGGCTTCATCACGCCGGACGGCGGCGGCGAAGATCTGTTCGCGCATTTCTCGGAAATCCGCACGGAAGGCTTCAAGACGCTGCAAGAAAACCAAAAGGTTACGTTTGAAGTGAAGACGGGCCCGAAGGGCAAGCAAGCTGCTAACATCAAGCCGGTGTAAGCAACACGCTTCCTTCTGGACGCAAAAAAACCCCGCCTCGGCGGGGTTTTTTATATCCATCGCCATTGCGAATGGTGATTATCTTCGCAGTATGCGATTGGTGATTTGGTTATCCGAATAGACGCCGCGCGTGAATACCCAGTCCAGTCGCGACACTCGCAAGTCGGTCGCCGAATACTGCTTTGGCATCCGGAAATGCCGCCGCCAATGCGCCCGATAAAAACGCCAATCCGGTCGAACCGCCCGTAAAGTAAATCGCGTGGACGTCGCGTGTCGCGACGCCGGCCGCCTGCACCGTGTCGCGAGCCGCCTGCACGATGCGGGCCGTTTCGTCGTGGCCGGCCTTGATGAGTTGCACCTCGTCGAACGCGAGGCGCAGGTCGTCTTCGACTTCATCGAGGTCGATCACGGTCTCTCCGCCCGCCGCCACGCCGATCTTCGCCTCTTCCGCGTGCGCTGCCAGCGCATGGCCCAGCCGGCGGTCCACGACGCGCATCAGCCGATCATGGTGCTTGACCTCAGTGAACAGGTGCCGCATCAGCGCGAGTTCGCTGACGCGCTTCGGGGCGTAGACGGTGTTGATCAAATGCCAGGTCGCCAGATCGAAATAGATCCGGTTCGGGATTTCGCGGCCTTCCGGGTCCAGCGTCTGATAGCCCAGTTCGCGCAGGATCGTCGCCAGTTCCACGCGCCGGTCGAAATCCGTACCGGCGACGTGCACGCCGTGGTGCGCCAGCACGTCGTCCTTGCGCTCGACGCGCTTCATCCGCTCCGGCCCGACCCGCACCAGCGAAAAGTCCGACGTACCGCCGCCGATGTCGGCCACCAGCACGAGTCCTTCTTCCGTCAGATGCGATTCGTAGTCGAACGCGGCCGCGATCGGCTCATACTGAAAGTGAATTTCCCGCAGGCCGACCGAGCGCGCAGCGGCTTCGAGCTGCTGCTGCGCCATCTGATCGGCACGCGGATCGTCGTCGACGAAAAACACGGGCCGGCCCAGCACGGCGCGATGAATCGCGCCGCCCGCGCTTTTTTCGGCCGAGCGCTTGAGGTGCTCGACGAAAATCGCGATCACATCCGTGTACTTGATCGCGGAACCGTCGCCGAGGTCGGTGGAGTTCTCGGCGAGCGGCGAGCCGAGAATGCTCTTCATCGAGCGCATCAGGCGGCCGTCGAAGCCGTCGATGTAGGCTGCTAGCGCCGCCCGCCCGAATTCGCGGGTGTTTTCGTCGGTGTTGAAAAAGACCGACGTGGGCAGCGTCGTGTAGGCGCCCTCGACCGGCGCGAGCTTGAGCGCGCCGCCGACAGGAACGGCCACAGCCGAGTTGGAAGTACCGAAGTCAATCGCGCAATAGTTCATGGCAGGAATCGCCGCTCACGGCTGGCGCGGACAGAAAGGGGAGCGGCTTTGTAACACGAAAGCCCAATCAGCATCAACTGACGCTTGGACACGCTCCAGATAATGGAAGAACCCAACTCAACGGAACGAATATTGCTCATTTTGACAGGATACGCCGCCAATTTTCGGAATTGAGGAGACTTCAAGCAATGAGCGCGCCGCCTACTGCCGCTGTTCACGAAAAAAACGCCACGGTCGTCGAAACCGATCTGCCCTCGCGGCTCGACCGTCTGCCGTGGGGCCGGTTTCACTCGCTGCTCGTGGTGGCGCTTGGCGTGACGTGGCTGCTCGACGGTCTGGAAGTCACGCTGGCGGGCGCGGTTGCGAGTGCGTTGAAGTCTAGCCCATCGTTGCACTTTTCCAACGCCGACGTCGGCCTGGCCGGTAGCGCCTACATCGCCGGCGCGGTGCTCGGCGCGCTGGGATTCGGCTGGCTGACCGACCGGCTGGGCCGCCGCAAGCTGTTTTTTATCACGCTCGCGCTGTATCTGGCAGCGACTGCGGCAACCGCGCTGTCGTGGAATCTGGCCAGCTTTCTGCTGCTTCGCTTCCTGACCGGCGCCGGGATCGGCGGTGAATACACGGCGATCAATTCGACGATCCAGGAATTCACGCCGGCGCGCCTGCGCGGCTGGACCGATCTCGGCATCAACGGCACGTTCTGGGTCGGCGCGGGGCTCGGCGCGGCCGGCTCGCTAGTGCTGCTCGATCCGCATCTGTTGCCGGCCGATTGGGGCTGGCGCGCCTGCTTCTTCATCGGCGCGGTGCTCGCGCTGGGGATTCTGCCGATGCGCATCTGGCTGCCCGAAAGCCCGCGCTGGCTGCTCACGCACGGCGACGAGCGCGACGCGCGCGCGATCGTCGAAGGCATCGAAACGCGCTTTCGCCACGAAGGTCACACGCTCTCCGACGAAGGCCTCCTGCGCCTGCGGCTGCGTGCTCGTGGACATACGCCGCTGCGCGAGGTATTCCATACGCTCTTCAACGTGCATCGACGGCGCGCGCTGGTCGGCCTGTCGCTGATGACCGCGCAGGCGTTCTGCTACAACGCGATCTTTTTCACCTACGCGCTGGTGCTCACCGATTTCTACCACGTGCCGGGCGACCACATCGGCTGGTATCTGCTGCCCTTCGCGCTCGGCAATTTCCTCGGACCGCTGCTGCTCGGCAGGCTCTTTGACGTCATCGGGCGGCGCAAGATGATCGCGGCGACTTACGCGATCTCCGGCATTCTGCTGACGCTCAGCGGTTACCTCTTCGAGCAGCAGATGCTCACCGTCGTGACGCAGACGATCGCGTGGATGGTGATTTTCTTCTTCGCGTCGGCAGCTGCGAGCTCGGCTTATCTGACCGTCAGCGAATCGTTTCCGCTGGAAATTCGCGCGCTGGCCATTGCGGTTTTCTACGCGTTGGGCACGGCGCTCGGCGGCATCGCCGGGCCGGCGTTCTTCGGCCGGCTGATCGACACGCATCAGCGCAGCGAAGTGTTTTTGGGCTATCTCGTCGGCTCGGGGCTGATGCTCGCGGCGGCGGTGATCGCGGCGATCTGGGGCGTGGACGCGGAGCGCAAGTCGCTGGAGAGTGTGGCTACGCCGCTGTCGAGCGTCACGGAGGATGTGGAATAAAAAACGCGCGGTTGTCGCCGCGCGTTCTACTTCAATTCACAAATCGCAGGCCGCTCAGAACGCCTTCTTCCAGCCGCCAGCATAGGCGATTTCCGCCAGCGGCAGACGCTGACGCACCGACTTCTCGCGCTCGCGCAACACCGGATCCAGCTTGTCGACGTCGCCGTAATGGCCGAGCGAAATCATCGCGATCACGTCGACGTCGCTCGGCAGCTTGAATGCCGTGCGGAACGCGTTCGGGTCGAAGCCGCTCATTTGGTGCGCGGCAAGTCCGAGCGCATGCGCCTGCAATACCAGCGCCATTGCGGCGGCGCCCGCGTCGTACGGCGCGCAGCGATTCACGTCGCCCTTGTTGGTGAGCGTGTGCGTGGTCACCGCGATCAGCACCGGCGCCGGCGCATTCCAGCCCTGGTTGAACGGCACCAGCGTGGCAAAAGCCTGCTTGAACGAGACTTCATCGACGCTGCGGTCGAATACGAGAAAACGCCACGGCTGCGCGTTGTACGAAGACGGCGCCCAGCGTGCCGCTTCGAGCACGGCTTGCAGATGCTCGCGGCTCACCGGCTCGCTCGAATACGCGCGCGGGCTCCAGCGGCCTGCAATCAGCTCGTGAATGGCAATTGCGGTAGGGGCGGGTTTATGGGTCATGCGCTTCTCTCAGTCGAAATTCATGATCGACGGGCAACTGCCCGGGGTCACATAGCATAACCGGGCTTCAGCGCGCGTGCGCCAACAAGCGAGCAGTTTGTTTAGTGCCGGCTTCGATAGCGAAACGGCCCCTTGCGGGGCCGTGGTTCTCGCGATGCTCGGTTCGCCGCGTGCGGTTTTATGCCGCCTGCGGTTCCGGCACTTTGGCGGGCCGGTTGATCCGCAACACGATCACCGCAGCCACGAGGCACAAGCCGCCGGAAATCATCGACGCTACCGTATAGGTGCCGAGGCTCGCGCGCAGCATGCCCGCGCCGAGCGCCGCGAACGCCGCGCCGAGTTGATGGCCGGCGACGACCCAGCCGAACACTACCGGCGCTGATTCCTTGCCGTAGACGTCGGTGGCCAGACGCACGGTCGGCGGCACGGTTGCGATCCAGTCAAGGCCGTAGAACACGGCGAACAGCGGCAGACCGAAGAAGTCGATGCCGAACGCGTGCGGCAGAAACATCAGCGACAACCCGCGCAGACCGTAGTACCAGAACAGCAGCACGCGGCTATTGAAGCGGTCCGACAGCCAGCCCGAAAGAGTCGTGCCGAACAGATCGAAGATGCCCATTGCGGCGAGCAGCGAGGCGCCCTGCACTTCCGTCATGCCGTAGTCGCCGCACATCGCGATCAGATGGGTGCCGACGTAGCCGTTGGTGCTCGCGCCGCAGATAAAGAAGCTGAAAAACAGCAGCCAGAAGTCGCGGGTCTTGCTCGCCATGGCGAGTGTACCGAAGGCGATTGCCAGCGGGTTCTGTTTGGTGACCGTGCTGTTGATGGGCGAATCGTGTGGCTCGCCATAAGGACGCAGCTTCATGTCGGCCGGGCGCTCCGGCAACAGAAACGCAACCAGCGGAATCACGATCGCGGCCGCAATGGCGACGACCCACACCACTTGCCGCCAGCCGTAGTGCTCGGCGATGGCCGCGAGCATCGGCAGGAACACCAGTTGGCCGGTTGCCGAGCTTGCCGTGAGAATGCCCATGACGAGGCCGCGGTGCGTGGTGAACCAGCGCGTGACCACCGTCGCCGACAACGACAACGCCGCGACGCCCGTCGAGCCGCCGACCATCACGCCCCAGATCAATATCATCTGCCACGGGTGCGTCATCAGCGACGAGAGGCCCACACCGGCCGCCATCGTGCCGAGCGCGGCCAACAACGTGGGGCGCACACCGAAACGTTGCATTGCCGCCGCCGCGAACGGTCCCATCAGACCGTACAGCGCGATGTTAACGGAGATCGCCAATGAAATCGTTGCGCGGCTCCAGCCGAATTGATGCTCGAGCGGCACCATCATCACGCTCGGCGTGGCGCGCGTGCCGGCTGCCGCCAGCAGTACCAGAAACACCACCGCGACGGTCAACCAGCCGTAGTGGAAACGTCCGCCAATCAGTTTTGCTGCCCAGTTCATCGGTTCTCCAATCGACACCTGCCCCGCAGGCGTCGCCGCTTGTATTGTTACGCGTTCGGTAAAGGATTTGTGACAGATCAGTCACAATAGGTGTTGCGATCTTAGTTACTGGTCGGTAACATGTCAAGGCGTTAATTGAGTTCAGGTGATCATCCATGTCCGACAGTGAATCCCTCAAACCGGCCGCGGCCCGTCGCTCGCGCGGCGCGCAGACCGCCGGGCCGCAGGCGCAACAGCACTTGCTCCGTGCCGCGGACGAGCTGTTCTATCGCGAGGGTGTGCGAGCCGTCGGGGTGGACGCAGTGGTCGAGCGCGCCGGCGTGAACAAGATGAGCTTGTACCGGCAGTTTTCGTCGAAGGACGAGTTGGTCATGGCTTATCTGGACCGTAAGGACGAGCAGTTCTTCGGCTACGTGGAGAGGAGCTTCGCCAAACATCCGCGCGAGCCGGCCCGGCAGCTTCAGCAATATTTCGACGACCTCGCCGTGCGCGCGTCGATCGATGACTATCGCGGCTGTCCCTTCGTGAACGTGTCGGTGGAGTTTCCGGACACGGCGCATCCGGCGCGGCAGTTCGTGTTTCACAACAAAGCGCGCCTGATGGCGCGGCTCACGGAACTGACGACGGCAGCGGGCGCCGATGATCCGGTCGCGCTCGCCAATGCGCTCGGTTTGATGATCGAAGGCGTGTATGCGGCCAGCCAGACGTACGGCCCCGGTTGCGGGCCCATTCTGGCCGCGCCGAAAGTCGCCGCGCAGTTGATCGCCGCTGCGTGCGGCGCGCCGGCGGCGTCGACTGACTGAATTGTCTGCTTTGCGGTTCTGTTTGCGCGAGGCGCGAATCGATGCCCATCCGCCCCGCTAAAATGGCGCTTTATCTCCCGCGCCACCTGCCATGTCGTTGCCCGCCGAATCCCACGATGCCGTTGTTGCCGCTACTCGTCACTGGCTGACCGAGGCTGTGATCGGGCTCAACTTGTGTCCGTTCGCGAAGGCAGTCCACGTAAAGGGGCAGATTCGCTATGCCGTCAGCGATGCCGTGGACATGGAAGGTGTGCTGGCCGATCTGGAAACCGAGCTTCAGACGCTGGTCGCCGCCAACCCGGATGCCGTGGATACGACGCTGTTGATCGTGCCGCAGGCGCTCAGCGATTTTCTCGACTACAATGACAGCCTGTTTTTCGCCGAACGCATGCTCAAGCAGCTTCGGCTCGAAGGCATCGTTCAGATCGCGAGCTTCCATCCCTTTTACCAGTTCGAAGGCAGCGAGCCCGACGATATCGAGAACTACACGAATCGCGCGCCCTATCCGATCTTGCATCTGCTGCGCGAAGACAGCATTGAACGCGCGGTTCAGGCTTTTCCCGATGCGGAAGAGATTTACGAGCGGAATCAGGAAACGCTCCGGCGAATCGGCCTGGCCGGCTGGGCCGCGTTGATGAAGCGCTAGTTCGCTCAGCGGCTCGCAACGAGCCACCGCGCCCACGCCGTCCGATCAGGCCGAAACAAAGAACCGTTCCTTCAGTTCCTCGATCCCAAGCGTTTCCATCACCTCGTTCAAGCGCTCGGTCGGCCGGCGTCTCGGCAGATCCTTGTATTGGGCGATGATCAGTTCATTCTTCATCGAATGCTCCCAGCCCACCAGTTCGGTCACGCTGACCTGATACCCGTGCGCTTCGAGCTGCAAACACCGCAGCACGTTCGTGATCTGGCTCCCGAACTCCCGCGTGTGCAACGGATGCCGCCAGATCTCCGTCAAGGCGTTGCCGAGCGATTTGCCCTTGTTCTGCCGCAACACCCCCGCCACCTCGGCCTGACAGCACGGCACGACCACGATGTACTTCGCCTTCTTTTCGAGCGCGAAGCGCAGCGCGTCGTCGGTCGCGGTATTGCAGGCGTGCAGCGCCGTGACGATGTCGATCTGGGCCGGCAAGCGGTCCGACGTAATCGAGTCCGCTACTGACAGATTCAGAAACGACATGCCCTTGAAACCCAGCCTTCCAGCCAGCTCTTCCGACTTCGCGACGAGCTCCTCGCGCGTCTCAATACCGTATATATGTGACGCAACACCCGCATCTTCCTGAAACTCCTTGAAGAAAAGGTCATACAGGATAAAACCTAGATACGACTTGCCCGCGCCGTGATCGACGAGGGTAACGGCGCCTTGCTTGTCCTTGAGGTCTTTGAGCAGCGGCTCGATGAACTGGAACAGGTGATAGACCTGTTTCAGCTTGCGGCGGCTGTCCTGATTCATCTTGCCGTCGCGCGTGAGGATGTGAAGCTCCTTCAACAACTCGACGGACTGGTTCGGACGGATTTCGTGCGTTTTGCTGGACATCGGGGGAAACCGCCAAGAATTGCAACGTGAACGTGCGACAGGTGACGGAAAAAGGGAAAAGTTGCTGCCAGTTTACCCAAAGTGCGGCTTGCTGACCGAAGGAGCCGCGCGAAGCATGTGATAAAGGGCATCAACTGGAACACTTCCTGCGTAAAAAAGCGTCACGCGGAAGGTTCCAGAAAGGCGCAAAAGCAGCTTGCGTGACGGCCGGGCCCGATGGTGCCGGCCGTGCCGCCTATAACAACGGGCTGCGGCCGTGGCTTTCACCACGCGAACCGAATGAATGTGGGGAGGACGGTCCCGGAACACGGGCCGAACGTTACGTAACCAGCAGCGCGCCGAGACGTCAAGCGGACGCGCGCTCGGAAAATAGAAGAGGCGGCAATGGATACGGTACCCAACGGAAACGTCGAACAGAAATTTCAGGAAATGCTGGCGAAACTCATCGCCACCCCAGCGTGGTCCGAGAAGCAGCAACTCGAACTGGAAATGGCCCGCGACATCTCAACGGAGATGCTGCGGCTGGCCGAAGTCATGCGCGACGGTAGCGTGGACATGGAAACCTGCCTGACCATGCTCAAGTACGCCAAGGTGCTCGACTTCGTCATGACTACGCTCGCATCGCGGCGCGATATCAAACCGCAGACGCTGCGAGTCATTTTCAAGCTCGCCGGGCTAAAAGTGGACGAGGCGTACCCCGGCTAAGACATAGTTCAACGATGCTGCGACCCGCGCGGGCGGCAAGACGCCGCTCGCGCGGGTCGCTCGTTCTGTAGCTCCCCAAAAGACGGCAGCTCACCCGCGCGTCGCTTCGACCGGTGGCGTGCCGTCGTGAAAGAGCGCCTTGAGTTGCGAGCGCAATTCCGGCGAATCCGTATGTTTGTGCACAGCAACCGCATGCTGCACGGCGGCGTCGAGCAATTCGCTCTCGCTGTCGGCGGACAGGGCGACGGTGCAGTTCATTTCGCTCGGAAACTCACGGCAATCGATGTATTTGCGGGACATGGCAGTCTCCTTGATCAAGATGACGTTCAGACATCCACGCAGGCAGCAGACGCGCGGACCACATCGCCGGCCGTGACACGGCGGCTCCGATAGCGCGGATAGCGCCGGGTGGCGGGGAAGACGGCGAGTTGGTATGACGCGAGGAAGACGCGCACGGCATCCGATGGAAGGTGTCTGAAAAGTATAGGTCGCGCCGGTCGATAACAAAGCCGTCGACGCGAACCAGGCGTACGCAGGACCGCCTGAACTCAGCCTTTTTCGGCCTGCCGACCCGCCCGCGCGTTTGCCCTGCGCTGCTCGCAGTGTGAAAATAGCGCCCTTCGCGCCGGCGGATCATCCGAACCGAGGGCGCGCCGCCTCTTCCGCTCATCCGCAGGCCCGCATGTCATCCTCATTCGATTCCGCCCGCGTCGCCGTGATCGGCGGCGGCCCCGCCGGCTTGATGGCCGCCGAGGCGCTCGTCCAGCAAGGCGTGCAGGTCGACGTCTATGACGCCATGCCATCGGTCGGCCGCAAATTTCTGATGGCGGGCAAGGGCGGTATGAACATCACGCATTCGGAGCCGCTCGAGCCGTTCCTCGGCCGCTACGGCGCGCGCCGCGAGCAGATCGCGCCGCTCGTGCGAGCTTTCGATCCCGACGCCCTGCGCGCGTGGGTGCACAGCTTGGGTGTGGAGACGTTCGTCGGCAGTTCGGGACGCGTTTTTCCGACCGACATGAAAGCCGCGCCGATGCTGCGTGCGTGGCTGCATCGACTGCGCGAGGCGGGCGTGCGGTTTCACATGCGCCATAAGTGGATTGGCTGGGACACCGAAGCGGACGATGCCGCGGCGCATAGGCTCCACTTCGCGACACCCGACGGCGAACAAACCGTGACCTTCGACGCCGTCGTGTTCGCGCTTGGCGGCGCAAGCTGGCCGCGGCTCGGATCGGACGCCGCCTGGGTCTCGCTGATGGCCTCGCGCGACGTGCCCGTAACGCCGTTGCTGTCCGCAAACTGCGGCTTCGACGCGGACTGGAGCCCCTATCTGCGCGAGCGTTTCGCGGGTCAACCGGTCAAGCCGGTGGCCATTGCGCTCACCGACGTAGACAATAAAGTCCACAATCGACAAGGTGAAATACTTCTGACCGAAACGGGCTTGGAAGGGAGTCTGATTTACGCCTTGTCGGCAGTAATCCGGGAGCGGATTCTGGCCGACGGCGATGTCACGGTCACGCTGGATCTGGCGCCAGGCTTGCCTTTGGAGCGGGTCGTCGCCGAAGTCACGCGACCGCGCGGCTCACGCTCGATGTCCAGCCATCTGCACGGCAGAATCGGAATTGGCGGGGTAAAACTGGCTTTGTTGCACGAGATTTTGTCGAAAGAAGCCTTCGCCGACGCCGACGGCCTCGCGCACGCCATCAAGGCGCTGCCCGTGCGCCTCACGCGCGCCCGGCCGATCGCGGAAGCGATCAGCACCGCCGGCGGCATTCCCTTCGAGGCGCTTGATGAGCACTTGATGATTGAGCGCCTGCCCGGCGCCTTCTGCGCGGGGGAGATGCTCGATTGGGAAGCGCCGACGGGCGGCTATCTGCTCACCGCTTGCTTTGCCAGCGGCCTCGCGGCAGGACGCGGCGCGGCGGCGTATGTCGGCAAACTCAAGGGGAGCGACGCGGCGGCGTGACGTGTTGCCCTCGCTCTTGGAAGAGAGAGCAGCGCGCTTCACCGCTTTTCACGCCTTCAGACGCCACAGCGACGTCACTTCGGCCATGCGCGCCGCATGCAGCGCGTCGGTTTCATCGGTCGACTTGGGGTGTCGCGGACGAATGTCCTCGCGTCCCACCACGGTCAACCCCGCCTTGTCGATGGCGGCAAGCAGCCAGTCGCGCGTGCGCAAACCGAGATGCTCGGCGAAATCCGACATGATCAGCCAGCCCTCGCCGCCCGGCGACAGATGCTCCGCGAGGCCGTTCAGGAAACCGAGCAGCATGCGGCTTTCCGGATCGTAGATGGCGTACTCGATCGGCGAAGCGGGTCTCGCCGGCACCCACGGCGGGTTGCATACGACGAGCGGCGCGCGGCCTTCCGGAAACAGATCGGCCTGCACGACCTCGACCTGCTGGTCATAGCCGAGACGCGTCAGGTTCTCACGCGCACAAGCGAGCGCGCGGGGATCCTGATCGGTAGCGATGATTTTCTTCACGCCGCGTTTGGCGAGCAGCGCGGACAACACGCCCGTACCGGTGCCGATATCGAACGCCTTGTTCAGCGAAGGCAGCGGCGTGCGCGCAACGAGATCCACATACTCGCCGCGCACCGGTGAGAACACACCGTAGTGCGGATGTATCCGGTCACCCAGCGCGGGGATCTCGACGCCCTTCTTGCGCCATTCATGCGCGCCGATCATGCCAAGCAGTTCGCGCAGCGACACGACGGACGGCTCGTCGGTGGACGGTCCGTACGTCTCGATGCAAGCCTGTTGGACCTCCGGCGCGCGGCGCAGCGGAATACCGTACGCGGCGTCGAGCGGAATCAGGATCATGCCGAGCGTGCGCGCGCGTTGCGACTGCGCCTGCCGATGCAGATTGAACGCGTCGATCGGCGTTTCGCCGTGTTTGCGAGGCTTGCGCTCGAGCCGGCGCGTGACCGCTTGCAGCAGTTGGCGAGCGTTCTGGAAGTCGCCGTTCCACAGCAGCGCCGTGCCTTCACATGCGAGTCGGTACGCGGAATCGGCGGTGGTGCGGTCGTCCGCGACGATGACGCGCTTGGGCGGCGGCACGGCCGCTTCGGAGCGCCAACGCGCGGAACGGGGGCCGTCGGCTTCGGGCCAGGTGATGGTTGCAGGGCTGGTCATGGTGAGGTGGGGTCGGTGTTGCGGGAGCGACGCGCTGATAAGCCGCGTCATCGGGGGCGTTGCCCGCCGGAGTACTGGATAGCGTTGCCGACTGACGCCCGCATAGTACCTCTGTCGTCCGGGTTCGCGGTGCGCTATTCGTCGGCGGGACGGCTGAAGCGCGTTATCTGCAGGCCTCGACTGGCAACTCGTAGACTAAAAAGTCTACGATCGACAAGGTGAAAGAGATATGGTGATTTTGGACCGTTTCGCAGCTCACCGATGCTTCACTAAGCCGGTTCTTTCTGCAGGCTGAAAGGCCGTGCAGCGGCTCGGATACGTCACCTTTATCGATAAGCGCGGACAAATAAAAACGGGGTTTCTGACTGAACAGAAACCCCGTTTAGTACAACTGGTGCCGGCTGCAGGACTCGAACCCGCCACCTCATGATTACAAGTCAAGCGCTCTACCTGATGAGCTAAGCCGGCATGAGGCCGTGATTCTACTTCATTTTACGATCTTGAGGCGAGCCCTTCCGCCGCCTTTCGATCCATCGTCGTCAGGCTGCGGACCGTCCGTCTCGCTATCCGCTTTGGCGGTGGCGGCATCCGTTGCCGGCGCCGTTTCGACCACGCGTGGCGCGGGCGCCTCGGTCTCGTCCGCCACTTCCGCGTCGGCGCCCGAATCCTGCGCTTCACCGCCCGTCGACTCGACCGGGAACGCCATGCCCTGCCCGTTTTCGCGCGCGTAAATCGCGAGAATATTGGCGATCGGCACCTCGATCTTGTGCGACTTGCCGGAGAAACGCGCGCTGAACTCAATCCACTCGTTGCCCATCTGCAACTGGCTGGTCGCCTCGAAGCTGATGTTCAACACGATTTCGTTGTCGCGCACAAACTGACGCGGCACGCGCGTCTGATTGTCGACCCGGACCGCGATGTGCGGCGTATAGCCGTTATCCGTGCACCACTCGTAGAGCGCGCGCAGCAGGTAAGGCTTGGTGGAAATCTCTTGCATCAACAGTCCTCTTACCGGGCGCGGGCCCGCGCTCACTCCGCCGCGCGGCGCCCTCGCCCCAAAGCCAAACTCAACGACGCATCACCTTTTCCGAAGGCGTCAGCGCTTCGATATAAGCCGGGCGGCTGAAAATGCGTTCGGCATACTTCATCAGCGGTGCGGCGTTCTTCGACAGCTCGATGCCGTAATGATCCAGACGCCACAGCAACGGCGCGATCGCGACGTCGAGCATCGAGAACTCTTCGCCGAGCATGTACTTGTTCTTCAGGAAGATCGGTGCGAGTTGAGTCAGACGATCGCGAATCGCGAGACGGGCCTTCTCGTGATTCTTCTCGGCGGCCTTGCCCTTTTCGTTTTCGAGCGTGCCGACGTGAACGAACAGTTCCTTCTCGAAGTTCAGCAGGAACAGGCGGGCGCGGGCGCGCTGCACCGGATCGGCCGGCATCAGTTGCGGGTGCGGGAAGCGCTCGTCGATATACTCGTTGATGATGTTCGATTCGTACAGAATCAGGTCCCGTTCGACGAGAATCGGCACTTGACCATACGGATTCATCACGGCGATGTCTTCCGGCTTGTTAAACAGGTCGACGTCGCGGATCTCGAAGTCCATGCCCTTTTCGAACAACACCAGCCGGCAGCGCTGGGAGAACGGGCAAGTTGTGCCGGAGTACAGAACCATCATGTTTACGTTTCCTCAAAAAGCTGAAAGGCCAGCGCGCGGAAAAACCGTTCAGCAGGTTTTTCCTGGCGCCGGCCCCACGCCGGGTGACGGCGTGATTATTTGATATGTTTCCAGTACGCGGCGTTCAATCGCCAAGCGAAAAAGCTCAGGATACCGAGGAACAACAGCACCCACACGCCAAGCTGTTTGCGGGTTTTCTGGGTCGGTTCGGACATCCATGACAGGTACGACACAAGGTCGGCCACAGCAGAATCATAATCTACCGGCGACATCGTCCCCGGAGTGACCTGCTGGAAGCCGACAAATTTGTGTACCGTCTCGCCAGTTTTTTCGTCGGTTTCGTCACCGAACTTCGCGGTACGTTGCCCCTGAAGCTGCCACAGCACGTGAGGCATGCTCACGTTTTCATACACCAGATTGTTCCAGCCGGTCGGCCGCGTATTGTCGCGGTAAAAGCTGCGCAAATACGTGTACAGCCAATCCTTGCCGCGCGCTCGCGCTTCCACCGACAAATCCGGCGGACTCGCACCGAACCACGCTTGCGCGTCGGCCGGACGCATCGCCACGGTCATGGTGTTGCCGACTTTATCCGTGGTGAAGAGCAGGTTCGCCTGAATTTCGTTCGGCGTAATGCCGATGTCGGTCAGGCGGTTGTAGCGCATCAGGTTCGCGCTGTGGCAATTCAGGCAGTAGTTTACAAACAATTGCGCGCCGTGCTGCAAAGAAGCGAAATTCTCCGCGTTATCCGGCGCGCGGTCGAGAGGGAAATTCTCGTCCGCGTAAGCCGGGGCGGTCAGCACCGCGAGCAGTGTCGCGCCGATCAGCGCGCACTTCGTAAGCAGTTTTTTCATTTCGTGTTCTCCTGGCTCGCGATTAGTGAGGCTTGAACCGCACACGTTCGGGCGGCTGCTTGAACGTGCCAAGCCGCGTCCAGAACGGCATACCGAGGAAAAACGCGAAGTAGATCAGCGCGCAGATCTGGGCGATCAACGTGGCGGCCGGCGACGGCGGTTTAGTGCCGAGGAAAGCCAACGTCAGGAACGCGGCCACGAAGATGCCGTAGAACACCTTGTGAAAAAACGGCCGGTAACGGATCGACTTGACCGGCGAGCGGTCGAGCCACGGCAGGAAGAACAGCGACACCACCGCACTGCCCATCACCACCACGCCCCAGAACTTCGACTCCGTGAACGCCATGGCCAGAATCACCAGCACCGCGAGCGCCGGCAGGCCGAGCTCCCACTTGCCGCGCGCGCGCACCAGCGCGAGCAGGCCGAGCAGCCCGATCACGACCATTAGCACGATCTTGAACGGATCCGTAGTGGCGCGCAGCATCGCGTAGAAGGCGGTGAAGTACCACACCGGGGCGATTTCAGGCGGCGTCTGCAGCGGGTTGGCCGGCACGAAGTTGTTCGCTTCGAGGAAGTAGCCGCCCATCTCCGGCGCGAAAAAGATGATCGCCGCGAAGATCAGCAGGAACACCGTCACGCCCATGAAATCGTGCACCGAGTAGTACGGGTGGAACGGGATGCCGTCGAGCGGAATGCCGTCCGGGCCCTTCTTCGCCTTGATTTCGATGCCGTCCGGGTTGTTCGATCCCACTTCGTGCAGCGCGACCAGGTGGGCGACCACCAGACCGATCAGCACCAGCGGAATCGCGATCACGTGAAACGCGAAGAAACGGTTCAGCGTGACGTCGGAGACCACATAGTCGCCGCGAATCCACAGCGACAGATCCGGCCCGATGAACGGAATCGCCGAGAACAGGTTCACGATCACCTGCGCGCCCCAGAACGACATTTGCCCCCACGGCAGCAGATAGCCGAAAAAGGCCTCGGCCATCAGGCACAGGAAAATCGCGCAGCCGAAGATCCACACCAGTTCGCGCGGCTTGCGGTACGAGCCGTACATCAGCCCGCGGAACATATGCAGATACACGACGACGAAAAACATCGACGCGCCCGTGGAGTGCATATAGCGGATCAGCCAGCCCCACGGCACCTCGCGCATGATGTACTCGACCGACGAGAACGCAAGCGTCGCGTCGGGCTTGTAGTTCATGGTGAGGAAGATGCCGGTGACGATCTGGTTGACCAGCACCAGGAGCGCAAGCGAACCGAAGAAGTACCAGAAGTTGAAGTTCTTCGGCGCGTAGTACTCGGAAACGTGCTTCTTCCAGGTGGAAGTCATCGGAAAGCGCCGGTCGATCCAGCCGACCAGCCCGGTCGTCTCTACTTCGTGTTCGATCGCCATTACGCTTCTCCTTTCTCGTCCTTGCCGATCACGAGGCCGGTGGCCGAGGTGAACATGTAAGGCGGGATGTCGAGGTTCTGCGGCGCAGGTTTGTTCTTGAAGACGCGGCCGGCCATGTCATAGGTCGAGCCATGGCAAGGGCACAGGAAGCCGCCTGGCCAGTCGTCTGGAAGATTGGGCTGCGCGCCCTCCTGGAAGCGCGGCGTCGGCGTGCAGCCCAGATGGGTGCACACGGCGACGGCGACGAAAAGGTTCTTGTGGTCAGTGCGTGAACGGAACTCGTTGTTGCAGTACTCCGGCAACGGCATCGAAAAAGGATTCTTGGTGTGGGGATCCGCTACTTCGTTATCGGCTTTCTGGACATCGGCGAGCATCCGGTCGGTGCGGTTGATGATCCACACCGGCTTACCGCGCCAGGCAACGGTCTTCATGTCGCCGGGCTTGAGATCACTGATATCGACTTCGACCGGGGCACCTGCTGCCTTGGCCTTTTCAGATGGTGCAAACGAACTAACAAAGGGTACGACAGTGGCAACGCCTCCTATGCCACCTGCTACGGTCGTCGCTATCAGCCAGGTACGGCGGCTGCCGTCGACGCGTTCATCTTCCTTGTCTCGCATCACACGCCCCACTTCTGAGTTGGATTTTTCCTTCACGTCTCTTCTACCGCCGCTAGTTTGCGCGAATGGAGTCGCCATTTACAAGGGCCGATTGCCAAAAACCGTGCGAAGCCTTTGATAAATCAGGGTTTCTCCGTACGAATCGCAAACCTTTTTGCACCTCCTTTTAAGTGCCCCCTCCGTTATTCGTGCCTTTTTCTACGCTAATGCGTTTTACCTGATTCTTGCGATTCAAACGGGATTAGGGATATCGATAAAGAGGTGCTCGATATCGAACTGCTCGGACAGATGCTTGCCCACCGCCTGCACGCCGAAGCGCTCGGTGGCATGGTGGCCCGCCGCGAGAAAAGCCACACCGCTTTCCGCCGATGTGTGCATCACCGACTCCGACACTTCGCCGGTCAGATAAACGTCCGCGCCGGCGTTGATGGCCGCGTCGAACATGCCTTGCGCGGCGCCCGTGCACCAGCCTACGCGGCGCAGTTCGCGGTCCGCGTCGCCGAACACGAGCGGCGTGCGGCCGAGCGTCTGTTCGACTTGCGCGGTGAAGTGCGCGAGCGTGATCGGCATCGGAAACGTGGCAAGCCAGCCGAGATCGTTCTCGCCGAAGCGCGCGTCGCTGATCCAGCCCATCTTCTGGCCGATCTGCGCGTTATTGCCGAATTCGGGGTGGTCGTCGAGCGGCAGGTGATAGGCGAACAGGTTCAGGTCGTTGGCGATCAGCAGCTTCAGCCGCGCGTGTTTGCGGCCGGTGATCTGCGGCGCTTCGTTGCGCCAGAAGTAGCCGTGATGGACTAGCACGGCGTCCGCACCCCAATCGAGCGCAGCCTCCAGGAAGGCCGCCGAAGCGGTCACGCCGGTCGCGAGCTTATTGATCTTGCGACGCCCTTCGACCTGCAGTCCATTGGGGCAATAGTCCTTGAAGCGCGCGGTTTCAAGGAGATTGTTCAAGTACAATTCAAGTTCGATCCGATCCATATAAACCTCTAGTCTTCAGATGCTTAGACGCTTTTGGCTGTTCTTTGCCCAAGCGGTGACCGTGCTGTTGGCGCTCATGTTCATCATTGCGACCCTCAAACCGCAGTGGCTCCAGCGTCAAGGGCAATTCGGCAAGCAACTCGCCGAACCGATCGTCGCCCTGCGGGAAGTAGCGCCAGGCATCGGCAGCGGCCCAGCTCAGGCGTCGTACGCGGACGCCGCGCAAAAGGCCATGCCCGCGGTCGTCAATGTGTTCTCCAGCAAGGATGGCTCACTGCCACCCGACCCGCGCGCAAAAGATCCGCTGTTCCGCTACTTCTTCGGCGACAAGAACCGCAAGCAGCAGGAACAGCCCGCGTCCAATCTGGGCTCCGGCGTGATAGTGAGTTCGGAAGGTTACATTCTAACGAACCAGCACGTCGTGGACGGCGCCGATCAGATCGAAATCGCGCTGGCCGACGGCCGCACCACGAATGCGAAGGTGATCGGCGTCGATCCGGAAACGGATCTGGCCGTGCTCAAGGTCAACATGACCAATCTGCCCACCATCACGCTCGGCCGCATGGATCAGACACGCGTGGGCGACGTGGTGCTGGCGATCGGCAACCCGTTCGGCGTCGGCCAGACGGTGACCATGGGCATCGTCAGCGCGCTCGGGCGCAATCACCTTGGCATCAACACGTTCGAAAACTTCATTCAGACCGACGCGGCCATCAACCCGGGCAATTCGGGTGGCGCGCTCGTCGACGTGAACGGCAATCTGCTCGGCATCAACACCGCGATCTATTCGCGCTCCGGTGGCTCGCTCGGCATCGGCTTCGCGATTCCCGTCTCGACGGCGCGCAGCGTGCTCGAGAGCATCATCACCACGGGTTCGGTCACGCGCGGCTGGATCGGCGTCGAACCGCAGGATGTCACGCCGGAAATCGCCGAATCATTTGGGTTGGATCAGAAGTCGGGCGCGATTGTCGCGGGCGTGCTGAAGAATGGTCCCGCGGACCGCGCGGGCATCAAGCCGGGCGACATTCTCATGAGCGTGAATGGCCAGGAAATCACCGACACCACGCGTCTCCTGAATGTGATCGCGCAGATCAAGCCGGGCACGGCCGCGAAGGTGCATCTCGTGCGCAAGAGCCGCGAGATGGATCTGGAAGTCACGATCGGCAAACGCCCGCCTCCGCCGAAACAACCCGCCGAGGACAACGGCGGTGGTGATCAGCAAGAAGATGACGGGGGTTGAGGTTTAGCTGCGTGGAAGACCGCTAGGCTTCCCACTGCCCCGTTTTCATAGCCTCTTCAAGCATGCCGAGCGTAAGCGATCTACCGCCAAGGGTTTCGCGCGCATTCGCGCTGAATGGCGACTTGGCCACCGTAGCGAGAAACGAGCCGATATTCAATTTCGCAGCGGGGAGTAGTGATGGAGATCAAACCCGTTTAGCTCGACGTGAAACTGGGCGGCCCATCTTTTCATGAATTCGGAGATGTAATCCGGATTCATGAAAAGATCGTGATAGAGGTCCGTTTCTCTCGTGAGTTGGAGTCGGCCGACAATCGGTTTGCCGGCATCTTCTGTAACGAACGCTTCAAGGTTGTTCCAGATATCTGCGGTCACAGTCGGTCCTCTGCTTTTACAAGTCCGTTACGAGATAACCGAACGGTAAATGATTGTAGACGCATCGGAAGCGAGGAGGACCCCGCCAACACCCGGAATAGCGCGTCCAACGAACGCGCCAACACTACGGGTAAATTTGATTCTCAGCAAAATAAGACTTTTGAACGATGTGACTGTCGGCAGCAGCCTCTACTTGAGTTCGTATGGCAACACACGGCGGGACACAACCGATGCGATTGAGGTTCCCTTGACCGCACCCGAGAACTTGCCACGCGTCGGAATGAATCGCTGTCCCAGCAAGACGCTCGCAACACCAGCGAAATCGTCCACACCGAGTTGCTTGCATGTCTCGTCAATTGTGATAAGAGAGAAGATCTCTTCTCGACTTAGCCCGTCATGTATTCCGTATTTATTGATTTGACATACGAACGCCCGTCTAATGGCCAGGCAAAATAATATCGCTCGATAAGGCGATAAACAATTAGACGCCTTAAGACTTTTCAACTCGCATTCTAAGAACCTGTGCTTTTTGTTCGACGTTTGAATGTCCACAAGAGCAAGCATCCAAACCTACCGCAACATGAGCGAAAACAAAAAGGGCAGCCCGTGATGTGCTGCCCTTTTTGTTAACTCATGCGGAACCGCAGGAAAACCCCGCGCCGCTCACTCCGAAGCGCTCGCATCCTCAACCACCACCGGCTGCTTACCAACAATCAACCGCGCCGCGATGATCCCTGCCTCGTACAGCACGATCAGCGGAATCGCCAGAATCAATTGCGAGAACACGTCCGGCGGCGTGACCACGGCCGAGATAACAAAGGCGCCGACGATCACATAGGGACGAATCTCCTTGAGCTTCTTGAGCGTCACCACGTTCATGCGCACCAACAGCACCACGACGATCGGCACTTCGAACGTCACGCCGAATGCGATGAACATGGTCAACACGAAGCTCAGGTAATTGTCGATGTCCGTGGTCATCTCCGCGCCGAGTGGCGCGTTGTAGTGCGCCATCACGCGGAAGATAGTTGGGAACACCACGAAATACGCGAACGCCATGCCGCACAGGAACAGCGTGTAGCTGCTACCCACCAGCGGGCCGACCAGTTTCTTCTCGTGCTGATAAAGACCCGGCGCGACGAATGCCCAGATCTGATACAGCACGATCGGCAGCGCGATCACGAAGGCCACCAGCATGGTCACCTTCATCGGCACGAAGAACGAGCCGGTGACGTCGGTGACGATCATCTTGCCGTCCTTCGGCAGGTTCTGCATCAAGGGCCGCGCCAGCAACCGGAAGATATCCGGCGCCCAGTACACGAGCCCGACGAACACCACGACGACGGCAAGGCCGGCGCGAATGATACGGTCGCGCAATTCAACGAGGTGGGAAATGAAGGTCTCTTCAGTGCCTTCGTCCTGGGTATGCTGGGGGTCGCTCACACCGGCCCTCGGTTAGAGATTGTCGTTCTGATCATCAGAAAAACCGCGTCGGGCGACGCATGCTGGCCGGCGTATGCCGCGCCACGCGGGCCGCACCCGACTGCACACGCGTGCGGCGCGTGGTCGCGCGCTTGTACCAGGTGGGCATAGCCGTCTGCTTGACGCGCCAGTTCTTGCGTTTGGGCGCCGCAGCCGGCGTGCTGCTCGGCCACGAGGTGTTACCTGCATTGCCGACGTCTTCGAGCGCGCCACCGGCAATGCTCGGCGACACCGACGTGCCGCTGTTCCACGCGTCGTTCAGTTCGGTCTCGTGCTTGCGCAGATTATCCTTAACGGAGGTTTCGACGTTGGTCGCGGCGGCTTCGAACTCGCTTTTCATGCGACGCAGTTCGTCGAGTTCGATTTCGCGCGTGACTTCGGCCTTCACGTCGTTGATATACCGCTGCGCGCGGCCAAACAACGCGCCGGCTGTGCGGGCGACGCGTGGCAGGCGCTCAGGCCCGAGTACGACCAGCGCGACGACGCCGATCAGCGCCATCTTGGTTAGACCGAGGTCCAGCATGAAGTGGAATGTCCGTCAGTAACGCGGTTAAGCCGCGGCTTAGCGGTAATCGCCCGAACGCGGCGTCTTTTCCTTCGCTTCCACATCCACGGCGCCGTTGCGCGGCAGTTCGCGCTGCTGCGCTTCGCCGCCCGGCGTTTCGGCTTCCTTCATGCCTTCCTTGAAGCCCTTCACCGCGCCACCCAGATCGGTGCCGATATTGCGCAGCTTCTTCGTGCCGAACACGAGCGCCACGATCAACAACACGATCAACCAATGCCAAATACTCAACGAACCCATGACTACTCTCCTTAAACCCGACACCGCACCGTAATGCGGTGAACCTCGTACGCCTTGCGGCATGAATCGAAGCGCGTACGCTTCATCTGAACATTACCGCGAGCCCTTCCGACTCAACCCGCGACACGGTATGTCATTGTGACCAGACGATCGCGTCGGCGTCGTTACAATGCGGCAAAAACAACGGCCGCGGTATTGTGCGTGACCAAAACTCGCCGCGCAGCCGCGTCAGCCCATGCGCTGCCAGGGGCGCGGCCCCGCGAGAATGTGTGCGTGCAGGTGATACACCTCTTGCCCGCCGCCCGGCCCGGTATTGATTACCGTGCGAAAACCCGTTTCGCCGCCGGTGTACGCCACGCCCAGCTGATCGGCCAGACGTGCCGCCAAAACTAGCATTCTACCAAGCAGCGGCGCATCGCCTTCGGTGCAATTCGACAGCGTGGCGATGTGCTTGCGCGGAATGACCAGCACATGCGTCTCGGCGGCCGGACGAATGTCGCGAAAGGCGACGAATTCGTCGTCTTCGTGGACTTTGGTCGACGGGATCGCGCCGGCGGCGATTTTGCAGAAAAGGCAGTTCGGGTCGTGGCTCATCGTATTCCTGACACAGTATGGCTGAAGCGCGAAGCGTACGCGGCGCGATTCATGTCAGGCCCGGCAACCGTCGGACGAAACTCAGAACCAGGCGCGCGGATTCGCGAGCGGCTTGTTATCGTACAGATACAGCCAGCCTTTGATAATACGGTACAACATCCAGATGCTCACGGCCCACAGGACCGGAATGCCGATCACCACGAACAGCAGCACGCCGCCGATCGCATAACCCAGCAAGGCCATCCAGAAGGAGCGGATCTGCCACTCGAAATGGGCTTCGTACGGCGTGCCCACCACGTCGGGCCGCTTCACGTAGTTGATGATGATCGCGATCACGATCGTCAGGCCGCCTGTCAGCCAGTGGACCGCATACAGCGCGTACAGAACGTGGGTGAGCGTGCGCAGGCTGCGTTCGCGCTCTGGCTCGATAGCATTGCGATAGACCGGCGGCGGATAGCTTTCGTGCGACTGTTCCATGCTTGCGTCCTCCCAAGGATGCGATCAGGTGCGTTCAGTGCAATATGGGCGCCGGTGCTCCCCACTTCAAGACGCGAGCGGCCCAACGACGATCAGTCGCCGTTCTGCTCGCGGTCGCGGCTCTTGCGTAGCGCCTTCTCCTCGATGCCCGACATGCCTTCGCGGCGCTCCAGCTCGGCGAGCACGTCCGCCGGGCTCAGATCGAAGTGCGACAGCATCACGAGGCAGTGAAACCACAGGTCCGCGACTTCACCGACCAGCGCCTTCGGCGCGCCGCCGTGGCGCGCATCCTTGGCGGCCAGCACGACTTCGGTGGCTTCTTCGCCGATCTTCTTCAGCACCGCGTCGTCGCCCTTGTGGAAAAGGCGCGACACGTACGACACGTCCGGATCGCCGCCCTTGCGGCTGTCGATGATCGCCGCGAGGCGCAGCAGCGTGTCATTCGTGGTCGCGGGGTTGGACGACGTGGTTTGCGTGGATTGCGTCATTTGTAAATGTGTTCAGGGTCTTTCAGCACGGGATCGACGGCGACCCAGTCGCCATCGTCCACCGCGCCTTCGAATTTCTGGAAAAAGCACGAGTGGCGGCCGGTGTGACAGGCAATGCCCGACACCTGCTCCACTTTCAGCAGCACGACGTCTTCGTCGCAATCGAGCCGCACCTCGTGCACATGCTGCACATGGCCGGACTCTTCGCCCTTGAACCACAGACGCTGACGCGAGCGCGAGAAATACACCGCACGGTTGGTTTCGATGGTCTTGGCCAAGGCTTCACGGTTCATCCACGCGAACATCAGCACGTCGTTCGTCGACGCCTCCTGCGCGATCACCGGCACAAGGCCGTTCGCGTCCCACCTGACCTTGTCGAGCCAATTGACTGCCGAGGGATTCACCACGTCACAACCTCACCGAAATGCCCTGATCGGCCATGAAGCGCTTGGCCTCGCCCACGGTGTGTTCGCCGTAGTGGAAGATGCTCGCGGCGAGTACTGCGTCCGCGTGGCCGCTCTTGATGCCGTCGGCCAGATGCTGCAGATTGCCCACGCCGCCCGAAGCGATCACCGGAATCGGCACCGCGTCGGACACCGCGCGCGTGAGTGCAAGGTCGAAACCGCTCTTTGTCCCGTCGCGGTCCATGCTGGTGAGCAGGATTTCGCCGGCGCCGAGTTCGGCCATCTTGCGCGCCCATTCGACGGCTTCGAGGCCAGTGGCCTTGCGTCCGCCGTGCGTGAAGACTTCCCAGCGCGGCGGCTCGCCGTCCGCGGAGACGCGTTTCGCGTCGATCGCGACCACGATGCATTGCGAGCCGTATTTGTCCGTCGCGTCTTTCACGAGCTGCGGATTCGCCACCGCCGACGAGTTCATGCTGATCTTGTCCGCGCCCGCGTTCAGCAGGCGCCGCACGTCTTCGACAGCGCGCACGCCGCCGCCGACCGTCAGCGGGATGAACACTTGCGAGGCGACCGCTTCGATGATCGGCAGGATCAGATCGCGCTGATCCGAGGTCGCGGTGATATCGAGGAAGGTGAGTTCGTCGGCGCCCTGATCGTCGTAACGGCGGGCGATTTCGACCGGGTCGCCCGCATCGCGTAGTTCGACGAAGTTGACGCCCTTGACCACGCGGCCAGCCGTGACGTCGAGACAGGGGATGATGCGTTTAGCTAGAGCCATGATCTTGCAATTCTGCCAATACCGCTGATGAGGCCGCTCGCTTTGAATTCAGACGAACGGCACAGTGCCGGCGCGGCGAGCCGCGCGCGCCGGGCGCCCTGAGGCGCCTCTGCGCGAATGATGAGCCAAACGCGACGCCGCTTGAACGACCTTTAAGCGTCGTCCGATTCGCGCAGCCGGTCCGCGAGGGTTTGCGCCGCCGCGAAGTCGAGATCGCCCGAGTAAATCGCCCGGCCGCAGATCACGCCTTCGATGCCTTCGTCTTCGACTTCGCACAGCGATTCGATGTCGGCGAGGTTGGACAAGCCACCGCTCGCGATCACCGGAATCTTCACCGCGCGCGCAAGGCGCACCGTCGCTTCGATGTTGATGCCCTGAAGCATGCCGTCACGGCCGATATCGGTGTAGATGATCGACTCGCAGCCGTAGTCCTCGAACTTGCGCGCCAGATCGGCCACTTCGTGGCCGGTCAGCTTGCTCCAGCCGTCGGTCGCGACCTTGCCGTCTTTCGCATCCAGCCCGACGATGATATGGCCGCCGAACGCCGTGCAGGCATCCTGCAGGAAGCCGGGGTTCTTCACCGCCGCCGTGCCGATGATCACGTACGACAAACCGTCGTCCAGATAGCGCTCGATCGTGTTCAGGTCGCGGATGCCGCCGCCCAGTTGCACGGGAATCTCGCCGCCCACTTCCTCGATGATCGCGCGAATCGCGTCTTCATTCTTCGGCTTGCCGGCGAACGCGCCATTCAGGTCGACGAGGTGCAGACGCCGGGCACCGCGATCGACCCAATGTCGGGCCATCGCCGCCGGTTCCTCGGAAAATATCGTCGCCTGGTCCATATCGCCCTGTTTGAGGCGTACACACTGACCGTCTTTCAGGTCGATGGCGGGAATCAGCAGCATAGCAATCGGGTGTTGTCTGGGAAGGGGTTGAAGGTCGGCGGAGGCGGCTGATGGTCCAGCCCGCCGGGACGCCGTTTCGCTAGTTTAGTACAACTCTTTCGACGCCCTTGCGCGGCGTCGTGGGGGAGCGAAATCGTGACGCTGCGATTGCGGCCCGCAGCGCACGCTCCGCTTGTGGCGAAACGGTGCACGGCAACAGGATGAAGAAAGGCGCTCACGGATTCCAGTGCACGAAGTTGCGATACACGCGCAGCCCCGCTTCGGCGCTCTTTTCCGGGTGGAATTGGGTCGCGAAGATGTTATCCCGCGCCACCGCCGAGGTAAAGGGCACACCGTACACCGTTTCGCCCGAGGTATGGGCGGCGTTGTCCGGCACCACGTAATAACTGTGCACGAAGTAGAAGAAGGCGTTGTCCGCGACGCCGTCCCACAGTGGGTGCGGCTGCGCCTGGCGCACGCGGTTCCAGCCCATTTGCGGGACTTTGAAGCGGGAGCCGTCGTCCTGCACCTGGCCTTCCAGGTCGAAGCGCAGCACTTTGCCGGGCAAGAGGCCCAAGCCGGGCGTACCGCCCTCCGCGCTCCAGTCGAACAGCATCTGCTCGCCGACGCATACGCCCATCAGCGGCTTGCTGCGCGACGCTTCAATCACCGCTTCCTGCAGGCCGGATTCGGCCAGGCTGCGCATGCAGTCGGGCATCGCGCCCTGGCCGGGCAGCACGACACGGTCGGCCGCGCGAATCGCTTCAGGCTGGTCGACGATCGCCACGTCCGCTTCCGGCGCGGCTTTGCGCAGTGCCTGGGCGACCGAACGCAGGTTGCCCATTCCGTAATCCACAATCGCTATCGAAGTTTTCATTTCAAGTTAGGCAACAATGCCTTCAATCCATCGACGATGAATTCCACCGCCAGCGCCGATAACATCAAACCCATGAGCCGCGTGCCGATGTTGATACCCGTGCGACCCACCCAGCGGGCAATCGGTTCGGCGAGCCGCAGCGAAAAAAAGCAGATCGCCGCCAGCACCGCGCCGATCGCGACGAGGCTGATCCGGTCGTACCAGTGCGCCGAACCGGCCGCGTAGATGATCGTGGTGCTGATCGCGCCCGGACCGGTCAACAGCGGAATCGCCAGCGGCACGACCGCGATGTTGTCTTTCTGCTCGGCTTCATGGCGCTCTTCCGGCGTCGAACGGCTGTTGCCGATCTGCGCGTTCAGCATGTTGATCGCCATCAGCAGCATGATGATCCCGCCGCCCACTTCGAGCGAGCCGACCGAAATACCGAAGAAGCTGATGATCTGCTGCCCGAGCAGCGTGGTGATCGTGATCACGCAGAACACCGAAATCGCTGCAATGCGAATGGTTCTACGCCGCTCGGCATCGCTCTGATTCGCCGTCAGGCTCATGAAGAACGGGATCGCGCCGACCGGGTTGATCAGTGCCAGCAGCGAAATAAACGACTTCAGAATGTCCATCGCACACCGGGCGCGAGCGCATCGGCGCTGGTCCCGGTCCTGGTAAGTGAGTTGGCCAATGAGCCGGCCAACGAGCCGGCTAGTGAGCGCTTAAAGGCTGCCCTTGGTCGACGGAATCTGCCCCGCCGCGCGTTCGTCCAGTTCGGTGGCCATGCGCAACGCACGCCCGAACGCCTTGAACACCGTTTCCATCTGATGGTGGGCGTTCAGGCCACGCAGGTTGTCGATATGCAACGTGACACCGGCGTGATTCACGAAGCCGCGGAAAAATTCGATGGACAGATCGACGTCGAACGTGCCGATGCGCGCGCGCGTGAACGGCACATGGAATTCGAGGCCCGGACGGCCGGAAAAATCGATCACGACGCGCGACAGCGCTTCGTCGAGCGGCACGTAGGAATGACCGTAGCGGCGGATGCCCTTGCGGTCGCCGATCGCTTTCGCGACGGCCTGGCCGAGCGTGATACCGGTGTCTTCGACCGTGTGATGGTCGTCGATATGCAGGTCGCCATGCGCTTCGATTTCGAGGTCGAACAATCCATGCCGCGCGATCTGGTCGAGCATGTGGTCCAGAAACGGCACGCCGGTGGCCAGCTTTTGCTGACCGGTGCCGTCCAGATTGATCTTCACACGGATCTGCGTTTCGCTGGTGTTGCGAACGACTTCCGCAAGGCGCATGGTAATTCCTCGAATCTAGCTAGAAAGCGATAGGTAGGTGGGATGGGAAAACGGCGGGCCACGCGCGCTTTTCCGCAATATGGGAAAACGCTTGCGCGCCCGTTCTGCACGCCGTTCAGTTCAGCACGAGTTTCAGTGCAGCGATCAATTGGGCGTTTTCTTCCGGCGAACCGACGGTCAAACGCACGCAATTGGCCAGCAATGCATGCATTTTACTCACGTTTTTGATCAGAACCCGCGCCGTCAGTAGCGTTTCGAACAGCACCGACGCGTCGGGCACGCGCACCAGCAGGAAATTACCGGCGCTCGGGAACACTTCGGCGCCCGGTAATTGGGACACCGCGTGCGCCAGTTTCGTACGTTCGTCGCGTAATTGCGCGGCTTGCGAGTCGAGCACGTCGACGTGGTCGAGCAGGAAATCGGCGGCGGCTTGCGTGAGCACGTTGGTGTTGTACGGCGGCCGCACTTTGTCGAATTCGGTCAGCCAGCCCGGTTTGCCGACCAGGTAGCCGAGACGGATCCCGGCGAGGCCGAGCTTGGACACCGTCCGCATCACGACGACGTTGTCGAACGCGTCGGCGCGCGGCAACCAGCTTTTCTGCGCGAACGGCTGGTAAGCCTCGTCGATCACCACGAGGCTCTTGGTTGCCGCAGCGATGATGCGTTCCATGTCGGCGTCGTCGTACAACGTGCCGGTCGGGTTGTTCGGGTAGGCAAGATAGATGATCGCCGGCTGGTGCTCGGCGATGGCGGCCAGCATCGCTTCGGTGTCGAGCGTGAAGTCCGCCTGCAGCGGCACGCCGATGAACTCGAGATTCGCCAGCTTCGCCGACATCTGATACATCACGAAGCCCGGCACCGGTGCGAGCACCTTGGCGCCCGGCTGCGCGCACGCGACCGACACCATGCTGATGATTTCATCCGAGCCGTTGCCGAGCAGCACGTCGCAGCCGGCCGGCACGTCCATCACACGCTTGATCTTCTCGATCAACGCATCCGGACGCGGCGCCGGATAGCGATTCAGCGCGATGCCGGCCAGGTGCTCGCCCAGATGCGCGGCCAGCACCGGCGGCAGCGTGAACGGATTTTCCATCGCGTCGAGCTTGATGTAGCCCGTGGCGTCGGGGACTGGATAGCTCGTCATCGCGAGCACGTCGCGGCGGATGATGTCTTGAGGTGTCGTCATAGGTCAGGTGAGCGGGCCGCGGGGGGGAACGCCGGCCCGGCGTCGGCGGCATGCGGGCCGCCCCAGGTTGGTCTGTGTTGTCTTTATTAAACGGAGAACCGCGCGCAATCCGTCGCCGGCGTTCGCGGGCAACCGGCTCGATGCCCGCATGCCCGCATGCCCGCGGTTTCAGCGTCGGATCAACCGCGCTCAGCCGGTCTGCCGCATCCGGTATTCGGCGCTGCGGGCATGCGCCTGCAGGCCTTCGCCGTAAGCGAGCTCGGCAGCGATCTCGCCGAGCGTCTGCGCGCCTTCCGCGCTGACTTCGATCACGCTTGAACGCTTAAAGAAATCATAGACGCCCAAAGGAGACGAGAACCGTGCGGTACGAGACGTAGGCAAAACGTGATTCGGCCCCGCGCAGTAGTCGCCGAGGCTTTCGCTGGTGTAGCGGCCGAGGAAGATCGCGCCGGCATGGCGGATCAGCTGGCCCCACTGATGCGGCTCCAGCGCGGAGATTTCGAGGTGTTCCGGGGCGATGTCGTTGGCGATCGCGCAGGCTTGCTCCATATCGCGCACCTTGACCAGCGCGCCGCGGCCTTCCAGCGACGCGCGGATCACGTCGCGGCGCGGCATGGTGGGCAGCAGTTCGTCGATCGCGTCTTTCACGCGGCCGATGAACGCGTCGTCAGGGCACAGCAGAATGGACTGCGCGAGCTCGTCGTGCTCGGCTTGCGAGAACAGGTCCATCGCGACCCAGCGCGGGTCCGTGGTGCCGTCGCACAACACGAGGATTTCCGACGGCCCGGCGATCATGTCGATACCGACCGTGCCGAACACCCGGCGTTTGGCCGATGCGACGTACGCGTTGCCGGGACCGCAGATCTTGTCGACCGCGGGAATGGTTGCCGTGCCGTAGGCCAGCGCGCCGACCGCCTGCGCGCCGCCGATCGTGAACACGCGATCCACGCCGCCCAGCAGCGCGGCCGCGAGCACCAGCGGATTCTTCACACCGTCCGGCGTCGGCACGACCATGACGATTTCACGCACGCCGGCCACCCGCGCCGGAATCGCGTTCATCAGGACCGACGACGGATACGCCGCCTTGCCGCCCGGCACGTAGATACCCGCGCGATCCAGCGGCGTGACCTTCTGGCCGAGCACGGTGCCGTCGGCTTCCGTGTACTGCCAGCTATGGCTGCCGCATTCGATCTTCTGCTTCTCGTGGTAACCACGCACCCGCGCCGCCGCCGCTTCGAGCGCCGCACGGCGCTTCGGCTCGAGGCTTTCGAGCGCCGCTTCCAGTTCCGACATCGGCAGTTCGAGCGCGTCGACGCTCTTCGCCTCGACACGGTCGAAGCGCTTCGTGTACTCGAGCACCGCAGCGTCGCCGCGCGCCTTCACGTCGTTCAGAATCTGCGCGACCGAGCGCTCGATTGCTTCGTCTTCGCTCGCCTCGAACGCGAGCACCGCGTGCAGCGACTTCTGGAAGTCGGGAGCGGTGGAATCGAGTTTGCGAATCTTGATAGACATACGGGTATCCGTTTCGGTAAGGCGCGCTTTAGAACGTGGTCACACTGACACGATCAGGCCGTCGCGGCGCCGGTTTTCGACGCGCGTTCGAACGCGTCGAGAATCGGCCGCAACGCGGCGCGCTTGAGCTTCAGCGCCGCCTGATTCACAACGAGGCGCGACGAAATCTGCATGATCTCCTCCACCTCGACCAGATTGTTGGCGCGCAAGGTATTGCCCGAGCTCACCAGGTCGACGATCGCATCGGCGAGACCGACCAGCGGTGCCAGTTCCATCGAACCATACAGCTTGATCAGATCGACGTGCACGCCCTTGGCGGCGAAATGCTCACGGGCGGTTTCAACGTACTTGGTCGCCACCCGCAAACGGGCGCCCTGGCGCACCGCATTCGCATAATCGAAACCGGCGGCGACCGCGACCGACATGCGGCAACGCGCAATATCCAGGTCGACCGGCTGATACAGGCCGCTGCCGCCGTGTTCGAGCAGCACGTCCTTGCCCGCCACGCCGAAGTCGGCCGCGCCGTATTCGACATAGGTCGGCACGTCGGTGGCGCGCACGATGATCACGCGCAGGTTCGCGTCCGTGGTTGGCAGGATCAGCTTGCGCGAGGTTTCCGGGTCTTCGGCCACCTCGATGCCGGCTGCGGCGAGCAGCGGCAAGGTCTCCTCGAAGATACGCCCTTTCGACAACGCCAGCGTGAGCGGTGCGCTCACCGCCGGCGACGACGAAGTTTGCGCCATGGCGCTCATGCCTGGCTCCCCGAGACCCGGCGCACCTTCGCGCCGATGGCGGTGAGTTTGGTTTCCATCCGGTCGTAACCGCGGTCGAGGTGATAGATCCGGTCGATCAGCGTTTCACCGTCGGCGCGCAAGGCGGCGATCACGAGACTCGCGGACGCGCGCAGATCGGTCGCCATCACCTTCGCGCCGGACAGCTGGTCGACACCGGTCACGAGCGCGGTGTTGCCATCGATCGTGATGTTGGCGCCGAGACGGTTCAGTTCCTGCACGTGCATGAAGCGGTTTTCGAAGATCGTTTCGACGACCTGCGAGGTGCCCGTCGCGATCGTGTTCAGCGCCATGAACTGCGCCTGCATGTCGGTCGGGAACGCCGGGTATTCGGAGGTGCGGAACGTGACCGCGCTCGGACGCTTGTCCATGCGCACGCGCATCCAGTCGTCGCCCTCTTCGATCGTGACGCCGGCTTCGCGCAGCTTTTCGGTGACCGCTTCGAGAATCAGCGGACGCACTTTGCGCAACGTGACATCGCCACCGGCTGCCGCCACCGCGCACAGGAACGTGCCGGCTTCGATCCGGTCCGGAATCACCGTGTGCTTCGCGCCATGCAGCTTGTCGACGCCCTGGATCACGAGACGGTCCGTGCCGATGCCTTCGATCTTCGCGCCCATCTCGACCAGCAGATGCGCGAGATCGCCGACTTCCGGCTCACGCGCCGCGTTCTCGATGACGGTTTCGCCTTCGGCCAGCACGGCGGCCATCAGCAGGTTTTCGGTACCGGTCACGGTGATCATGTCGGTGACGATGCGCGCCCCCTTCAGACGCTTCGCGCGCGCTTCGATGAAGCCGTGCTCGATCGTGATCTCGGCGCCCATGGCCTGCAGGCCTTTGATGTGCTGATCCACCGGACGCGCGCCGATCGCGCAGCCGCCAGGCAGCGAAACACGCGCGTGACCAAAGCGCGCGACCAGCGGGCCGAGCACGAGGATCGACGCGCGCATGGTCTTCACCATTTCGTACGGCGCGACGAGGTTATCGACCTTCGACGCGTTCAGCGACACACGCCCGTCGCCGCTTTCGATCTGCACGCCCATCTGGCCGAGCAGCTTGAGCATCGTGCGCACGTCTTGCAAGTCGGGCACGTTTTCCAGATGCACCGGCTCCGCGCTGAGCAGACTCGCGCACAGAATCGGCAATGCCGCATTCTTCGCACCCGAGACGACGACTTCACCCGACAGCGGGTAGCCACCTTCAATGACGAGTTTATCCATGCCTGTCAGTTCCTGATTGACCCGGACTTCGGCCGGGGCTGCTTTGACTGTGTTCGGCGCGCCGCTACCGGCGTCACGCCCTTCTTGAGTAATTCGCACTAAATTTCCAGATTACGCGTTCTGCCATTCGGCGGGCGTCAGCGTCTTCATGCTGAGCGCGTGGATTTCTTCGCGCATGCGGTCGCCGAGCGCCGCATACACGAGTTGATGTCGCTGGATCAGACGCTTGCCTTCGAAGCTCGGCGAAACGATGGTCGCAAAGAAATGCTGGCCGTCGCCTTCGACTTCGAGATGCTGGCAGGCGAGCCCAGCCGCGATGTATTGCTTGACCTGTTCGGGAGTCGGCAACATGAGAGAAGCTCCTGATCAGTGGCGCAGTTTGTAGCCGGAAGCGAGCATGCGCATCGCCACCACGGCCAGCACCACAAAGAAACCGGCAACGATCGCGAGGCTCGCGAGCGGATTGATATCCGACATCCCGAAGAAACCGTAGCGAAAGCCGTCGATCATGTAGAAAAAGGGATTCAGCCGCGACACTTCGCGCCACACCGGTGGCAGCGTGTGAGTGGAGTAGAACACGCCCGAGAGGAACGTGAGCGGCATGATCAGAAAATTTTGAAACGCGGCAAGCTGATCGAATTTGTCGGCCCAGATACCTGCGATCAAACCGAGCGTGCCGAGAATCGCCGCGCCGAAAATCGCGAAGAGAATGATGTAGAGCGGCGCGCTGAAACTGACCGGCACGAACCAGATCGTCACGATGAATACGCCGAAGCCGACCGCCAGCCCGCGCGCCACGGCCGCGAGCACATAGGCGCCGAACATCTCGTAGTGCGACAGCGGCGGCAGCAACACGAACACCAGGTTGCCGGTGATCTTCGACTGGATCAGCGAGGACGAACTGTTTGCAAATGCATTTTGCAACACGCTCATCATCACGAGACCCGGAATCAGGAAACTCGTGTATTCGACGCCCGGATAGACCTGCACATGACCGCGCAACGCGTGGCCGAAAATCGTCAGATACAGGAGCGCGGTGATGACCGGCGCCAGCACGGTCTGGAACGCCACCTTCCAGAAACGCAGGAGCTCTTTGTAAAACAGCGTACGGAAACCGCTCATGCAAGCCCCTCGATCACTTCCGGACCGTTCATCACCTGAACGAACACATCTTCGAGGTCGGCTTTGCGAACCTCGATTTCTTCGAATATGCAGCCCGCTGCGCGGCACTGCGCGAGAATTGTTTCGACGTCGTCGTAGCTCGCCAGACGCAGCAGATGCTGACGGCCATTGCCGTTGCCCGTGCCGCTTTCCACTTCGAGCGGACGCAGATCGACCGGCAAGACGCCTTGCGAGAAACGCAGGAACAGCTGCATGCCGGCGAAGCGTTGCAACAGCGCGCTGGTGCGCTCGAGCGCGACGACTTCGCCGCGCCGCAGCATCGCGATGCGGTCACACAGCGATTCGGCTTCTTCCAGGTAATGCGTGGTCAGCACGATGGTGTGGCCTTCGCGGTTCAGACGCGAAATGAATTTCCACAGCGTTTGCCGCAATTCGACGTCGACGCCCGCGGTCGGCTCGTCGAGCACGATCACCGGCGGCCGATGCACCAGCGCCTGCGCGACCAGCACGCGGCGCTTCATGCCCCCCGACAGCGCGCGCATGTTGGCATCGGCTTTGTCGGTGAGGTCGAGATTGGCCATGATCTCGTCGATCCACGCGTCGTTGTTGCGCAGCCCGTAGTAGCCGGACTGGATGCGCAAGGTTTCGCGGACCGTGAAGAACGGATCGAACACCAGTTCTTGCGGCACCACGCCGAGCGCGCGGCGTGCGTCGCGAAAATCGCTGACGACGTCGTGGCCGCGCACGGCAATGCTGCCTTCGTCGGCGCGCGCGAGCCCGGCGAGGATGCTGATGAGCGTCGTCTTGCCCGCGCCGTTCGGACCGAGCAGTCCGAAGAACTCGCCTTCTTCAACTGTGAGGCTGACGCCCTTGAGCGCCTGCAAATCCTTGTAGCGCTTCTTGACGTTACGAATTTCTATGGCTGACATGACTGTGGGCCGCGTGCGTCGCGGCGCCTAAAGGAGCCCTGGGAGGGCGCACAAATGCTGGAAGGAACGGAATTGGGGCCGGTTATGTGCCCCAAAAAACGTTTGATTATAGGGCAAAAATCTGTAGCCCTATCTCAGCCGGAGGTGTTTGGATGTGACGCGTTAGAGCGTCAATGTCGCGAGGCGATGAGGGTATCGACGCCGTAGGCTTGCGCGAGACTGGCGAGACCAGCCGGCAGATTGACGATCTCGAACGCGGCACCGCGTGCCTGGGCGGCACGCTGCCACGCGAGGAGGACGGCCAGCGCGGACGAATCGAACTGCGCGAGCGGTGCGCAGTCCACGCCCGTCGCGCCCGCCGCGATACGTTGCAAACCCGCCGCGAGCGCGGCATTCGCGCTCGCGTGGGTCAGCGTCGCGCCGCTCTCGAAGCGGCTGACGACGGGGCTCAGCACTTCGCTCACGACTGCTTGCCCGCGGCGAGTTGCTGGTTGCGCTGCGTGAGGAACTGGATCAGTCCGTCCACGCCCTTCTGCTGGATCTGCTCGTTGAACTGCTGCTGGTACGCCTGGATCAGCCATGCGCCGAGCACGTTGATGTCATACACGCGCCAGCCTTGCGGCGTCTTGTACAGACGGTAGTCGAGTTCGATCGGCGAGCCGTTGTTCATCACAACCGAGCGCACCACCGTGTCGGTGTCGTCCGGGTTCATGCGGAACGGCTTGTACTGGATCTCCTGATCGCGCACCTGAGCCAATGCGCCCGAGTACGTACGGATCAGCAGCATCTTGAACTGCTCGACCACCGCGTTTTGCTGCTCCGGCGTAGCGGTGCGCCAGTTGCGGCCCATCGCCAGTTGTGTGGTGCGGCGGAAATCCGTGTACGGCAGGATCTTTTCGTTGACCAGCCTGGTGATGTGCGAGATATCGCCTTGCTGGATCGACTTGTCTGCACGAATTGCGTCGATCACCTGCTGGGTGACCGTCTTGACCATGCCGTCGGGCGAATTGGTGTCGACCGTTTGTGCCGATGCACCGGCACTAGCAAACGAGAACAGCGCGGCGAACAGCGGAATCAGGAAGAATTTTTTCATTTGGAGCCTTGCCTTAAAAATAGTGCAACCGTTTGAACCGACATTAGCACGCGAGTTCAGCAGCAATCCATGCGCAAACTGCGAGAGTCGTATCGATCTGTTACGGCCGCACGATCAACGCAATTTGAATGACGGAAAGTTGAAACGCGTGGGCGGGACCAGTTGACCAGCCGGGATCTGCGTCGTCTCAGGGCCGCCGTTCAGGTCCAGCGGCGGTGATTCCGAGCTACCCGAAGCGGCCTCTGGCACGGCAGCGGTGGCCGATGCCGCTTGCGGCGGCGTTGCCGCGGTCGCACCCGAAGCCGCCTTCGCGGCTGCAGCACCCTGCGTGCCCGCCGCACCAGCCGCCGCGCCGCTGTCGACGTCGTCGTACTTCGGCAGCGGCGCTTCGTCGCCGTAGTTGGGCAGCGCCGCCGACTGCTTGCCGTCCGACAGCAGATACTGACGGCGTTGCAAATACGCGTTACGCACGAACGAATATTTGTCGAGCGCGGCGCCTTCCAGCACATCGCTCGCGTTCAACAGATTCGCGCGCGTGTTGACGATGTTCAAGCCGTACAGCGCCCAGCTCAGACCATCCGGATGAATATAGCTGAGCGGATTCACATAGTAGTTGCCGATCGAGCCGACCGCGTCGCGCACGGTGCTCGGCCCGAACAGCGGCAGCACGAGATACGGGCCCGCCGGCACGCCGTAGTGGCCCAGCGTGAGGCCGAGGTCGTTGTCGTGCTTGGGCAGCTTGGCGAGCGTCGCCACGTCGAACAGGCCGCCCACGCCGAACACGGTGTTGATCACGATCCGCATGATGTCTTCGACACCGTCGGTGATCTTCAACTGCAGCAAGTTGTTTGCCGCAATGTAGACGTCGCCGATGTTCGAGAAGAAGTTCGTCACGCTGTCGCGCACCGGCTGCGGCGTGATGAACACGTAGCCCTTCGCGACCGGCTTGAGCGCGTACTGATCGAGCTTGTCGTTGACCGTGAAGATGGTGCGGTTCAAACCTTCGAGCGGGTCGCCCTTGGTCGGCGTCTGCACCGTCGAACAGCCGGCGAGCAGCGCTGCGGCTACCGCCAGCTTACCGGCCTGGAAGGCGCGCGCGCCGCTGATGCGTGTGGTCTGCATTCTTGTTCTCCTTATTGAGCGGCCGCGCCGGAGGCGGGCAAGCTCGGCGCCGCCGGCGCCACCGCAGGCGCGGGCGTGCCCGTCGCCGCGCCAGGTTTGGACGCGCCCGAATCCGCGGCCTTGCTGTACAGAAATTGGCCGATGAGGTTTTCCAGCACGATCGCCGACTGCGTCATGGAGATGGTGTCGCCCGCCTTGAGCATTTCGGTGTCGCCGCCGGGTTCGAGCCCGATGTATTGCTCGCCGAGCAGACCCGAGGTCAGGATCTTCGCCGAGGTGTCTTTCGGAAACTGGTACTGCTTGTCGAGGTCGATCGTGACGACGGCCTGGTACGCGTTGCTGTCGAAGCCGATCGAATCGACGCGGCCAACCGTCACGCCGGCGCTTTTCACGGGCGCGCGCGCCTTCAGTCCGCCGATATTGTCGAACTTGAGCTTGACCGGATACGTTGCCTGGAACGACAACGAGCTCATGTTGCCGGCCTTCAGCGCGAGAAACAGCAACGCCACGAAACCCAGCACCACGAACAGGCCGACCCAGAAGTCGAGAGCAGCAGTCTTTTTCATCGTCATCCCAAAGTGAATCCGCCACGCCGCCGATACTCCCCGCCGCGCGCGCCCAGTGACGCGTCGCCGGCGGAAAACCCGCAGCGCAGTCTTAGCTGAACATCAGTGCGGTCAGCAGAAAATCGAGGCCGAGCACCGCAAGCGACGCGTACACGACCGTCTTGGTCGTGGCGCGCGACACGCCTTCCGGCGTCGGCTTGGCTTCATAGCCTTGAAACAGCGCAACGAACGTCACCGCGAGCCCGAACACCACGCTCTTGACGACCCCGGCGCCGACATCGCGCCAGACATCGACGCCGCCTTGCATCTGCGACCAGAACGCGCCGGCATCGACGCCGATCAGCAGCACGCCCACCACATAACCACCGAACACGCCGACCGCGCTGAAGATCGCGGCGAGGATCGGCATCGAAATAATGCCCGCCCACAGGCGCGGCGCGACCACGACCTTGACCGGGTCGACCGCCATCATTTCCATCGCGGTCAGTTGCTCGCCGGCCTTCATCAAGCCGATCTCGGCGGTGAGCGACGTCCCGGCGCGCCCGGCGAACAGCAGCGCCGTGACCACCGGACCGAGTTCGCGCACGAGCGACAGCGCGACCAGCAGGCCGAGCGCCTGCTCGGAGCCGTACCGGTTCAGCGTGTAATAGCCCTGCAGGCCGAGCACGAAGCCGACGAACAGGCCCGACACGGCAATGATCACCAGCGAATAGTTACCTACGAAGTGGATCTGCTTCGTGACAAGACGCGGACGGCGCAACAACGGGAAAAATTCGAGCAGCAGCCGGAAGAAAAACCGCGTGGCGTAGCCGGCCGTGCCCAGCCCGTCGATCACCGAGCGGCCGATCGCACTGATCATGACTGACCTCCGCCGATGCCGAAGTCCGCCGCGAGCGGCGTCTTGCTGGGATAGTGAAATTTGAAGGGGCCGTCCGGCGCGCCGTCGATGAACTGACGCACGGTGGCATCGGTCGACGCCCGCAGTTCGGCGGGCGTGCCTTCGGCGTGAACCCCGCCGTTGGCGAGGAAGTAGACGTAATCGGCGATCGCGAACGATTCCGGCACGTCGTGCGTGACGAGAATCGAGGTGGCGCCGAGCGCCTGATTGAGCGCGCGAATCAGGTTCGCGGTGATGCCGAGTGAGATCGGATCGAGGCCGGCGAACGGCTCGTCGTACATCATCAGTTCGGGATCGAGCGCGATGGCGCGGGCCAGCGCGACACGCCGCGCCATGCCGCCCGAAATCTCCGACGGCGCCAGGTCGCGCGCGCCCCGCAGACCGACCGCGTTGAGCTTCATCAGCACGAGGTCGCGGATCAGTTCTTCGGGGAGGTCGGTGTGCTCACGCAGCGCGAAGGCGACGTTTTCGAACACGGACATGTCGGTGAACAGAGCGCCAAACTGGAACAGCATGCCCATCTTGCGGCGCATCGCGTACAGGCCGTCGCGCGTTTGCCGGCCGACGTCCTGGCCCTGGAACAGGATCTGGCCGCGCTGCGCGCGCACCAGGCCGCCGATCAGGCGCAGCACCGTGGTCTTGCCGCAGCCCGACCCGCCCATGACCGCGACTACCTGGCCGCGCTTGAAGCGCAGATTCAGGTTCGACAGGACGAGCCGGTCGCCATAACCGAAGTCGACGTCGCGCAGCTCGAGTAAGGTCTCGGGAGAGGAAGACACGAAACGGACAGTCCTTTTACACGGAAGGCGAATTATAGGGCCATCGTGCAAAAGTTGCCCTGAGGCTGCCCCGTCCCTTGACTAAACGTGACGATTATTGCGCAAACGCTTGTTGCAGTGCATAAACGGCGGCGGCAGGATCCGCTGCTTCCGTTACTGCCCGCACCACAGCCGCGCAACCGACGCCCGTCGCCAGCACGTCGGGCAGCACCTGCAGATCGATCCCGCCGATCGCCACCAGCGGCACCACGCCGTCGAGCAGCCGCACGTAGCGGGCTAGACGCTTGAGGCCCTGCGGCGCGGTCGGCATGACCTTGGTGGTGGTCGGAAACACCGCGCCCAGTGCAATGTAGCTCGGCCGGAAATGCAGCGCTTTCAGAATCTCGTAGAAACCGTGGGTCGACAGCCCGAGCCGAATGCCTCCCGCCGCGAGCGCGGCGAGGTCAGCCGTATGCACGTCTTCCTGACCGAGATGGACGCCGTACGCGCCGGCTTCGAGCGCGGCCAGCCAATGGTCGTTGATGAACACCTGGGCGTCGTGCTGGCGGCCGACGGTCACGCAGCGGGCGATTTCGCGCTTCAGTTCATCGGCGGGTTCGGCCGATTTGCGGCGCAACTGCACGGTCTTCACGCCGAAGCCCACCACGCGTTCGACCCATTCCGCCGTCGGCAGCACCGGATAAAGGCCGAGCCGGTCCGGGCAGCGCGCGAACGCCTGGGCCGGCGCGTCGGGCAAGCCGGCGAGACGCGGGAAATGGCTGAGATCGGCGGGAAAGGCGTCGTCGGCGCGGGTTTCATCGCCGTCGCGCCAGGCCAGCGCGAGCACCAGCGCGTCATGCGGGTCGAAGCCGCAGTCGAGGAAAGCCGCCAGCGCGGCAATCCAGTCTTCCGCCAGATGGCCTTCGAGGCGGTATTTTTCGCCGCCAAGATGCAGCGTCGCTTTGTCTTCAGCGGCTTCGATCACGCCGGCGCCCCGCACCAGCCAGCGCGCCACCTGCTCGCCATGCTGCTGCGCGTCGGCGATGACGATCAGATCGCCGCCGTTCGGTTCGTCCGGCGCGGTCAGGCAGATGCGCCACGGCGCATGCGTCGGCGGCCAGTCGCCCAGCCGGGCGCGGATCCGCTCGGTGGCTTCGGTGAGTTCGTCGGCGGGCGGCCAGAACAGGTCGCGGTCTTTCAATGTCAACGTCTGTGTCATGCGGCGCTCCCGTCTTGATGCCAGAACGGCATGCCGACCACCGGCGTGCTCGCGTGCGCGCTTTCGCGCTCGGCCATCGGCCCCGCCAGAAAAGCCTGGCGGCCCGCTTCGACGCCCAGCGCGAAGGCGCGCGCCATCGCGTCGGGGTGCGTCGCCTGCGAAACCGCCGTGTTCAGCAACACGCCGTCGAAACCCCATTCCATGACCTGCGCAGCATGCGACGGTACGCCGAGGCCGGCGTCGACGATCAGCGGCACGTCCGGCAGCCGCTCACGCAACACGCGCAAGCCATACGGATTGATCACGCCCTTGCCGGTGCCGATCGGCGCGCCCCACGGCATCAGCGCCTCACAACCGGCGTCCAGCAGACGACGGCCGATCACCAGGTCTTCGGTGCAATACGGCAGCACCTTGAAGCCGTCCTTGACCAGTTGCGCGGCCGCTTCGATCAGGCCGACCGGGTCGGGCTGCAGCGTGTAGTCGTCGCCGATCAGTTCGAGCTTGATCCACTCGGTCTCGAAGATTTCGCGCGCCATGTGCGCGGTCGTCACCGCCTCGCCGACCGTCAGGCAGCCGGCCGTGTTCGGCAGGAGCGGCACGCCGTGGCGCTTGAGCAGGTCGAAGAAGCCGGCTTCGGCGCCGCCTTCGTTCATCTGCCGGCGCAACGCGACGGTCACCATGCCGGGCCGCGCCGCGTCGATCGAATCGGACAGCGATTGCAGCGACGGATAGCGCGAAGTGCCGAGCAGCACGCGGCTCGCGAAGGTCTGGCCGTAGAGCGTGAGCGCATCGGCGGTTTGGGGGGAAGTCATTTGCATAATCCTGTTTGTCTCCGGCTATCGGCGTTCCGGCAATGCGTGGCGGGCGCTCAACCGCCGGCCACGGGTTGCACGACATCGAGCTTGTCGCCCGTGCGCAGCGCGCGCGCCGCATGCTGGGTGCGCGCCACGAAGTCGCCGTTCAGCGCGACCGCGAACGGCGGACGCGCGCCGAACGCGGTGAGCGCGTCGGCGACAGTCGCGCCTTCGGGCAGCGACAACGGCTTCTGATTGATATGAATGTCCATGGCGTTCGAATACGTTTCAGTCGATGGCGAAAGCGGCGTGGCGTGGAGCGCTCGTTTGGGTAAAGACCAGTCGCGCAACGCTCATGCCGGCTCCCGCGCGGAGTCCAGTTGAAAAAGCTCGCTCCAGCGCGCATCGCGCTGCCAGTCGGCGAAGGCATCGGCGTCGCCGATGCGGCCGTCGAGCAGCGCCGCGGCGAAGCGCACGGCTTCGTCGGCGACTTCGGGCACGATCATGTAGCCGTGCCGGTACAGGCCGTTCACGCGCAGTGTCTGCGCACCGTCCCACAGCAAGGCCGGACGGTGGTCCGGCAAAGTTGGGCGGCACTGCGAATTCAGTTCGAGAATGCGTGCCTCGCCGAAGCCGGGATGCACGGAAAACGCCGCGCTCAACAGTTCGAGCGCGGAACGCACGCTGACCGGCGACATGTCCTCGCCTTCCACTTCGGTCGCGCCGATCACGTAGAGGTCGTCCTGCTTCGGCGCGATGTAGAGCGGGTAGCGTGGATGCAGCAGCCGCACCGGCCGCGTCAGTTTGATACCGGGCGCATGCACGCGCGCCACTTCGCCGCGAATGCCGCGCAGCGTGGGCAGCACGGGCTTCGCGCCGAGGCCGCGGCAGTCGATCGTGATGCGGGCGGGAGGCAGCGCGCGATCGTCGACGGGCGTATTCCAGTGCGTGTCGACACCACGTTGCGCGAGGCCCGCGGCCAGTGCGCTCAGCACCTGACGGTTATCCAGTTGCCCTTCACGCGGCAACAGCCAGCCCTGATTGAAGCGTCCCGCCAAAGCAGGCTCGGCGGCGCCGAGCTGCGCGCCCGCGAGCGTGACGAAGCCGCCGTCCAGCAACTCAGCCGGGGCATTCGAGCGCACCCGGCGCTCGAACAGCGGTGCTTCGGTACGGTCGGCGTGATGCCAGACGACCAGCGTGCCATTGCGTTGAAAGAACACCGGCTCAGGAAGTTCGGCCAGCACTTGCGGCCAGGTTTCGAGCGAACTCGCGCCTAGGCGCGTGATCAGCAACTCGGCGCTGGCGGCTTCCGCGAGCGGCGCCAGCATGGCCGCGGCGACCCACGCCGCCGATTGCGTACCAGCGGCGTCGCCGCGCTCATAGAGCGCCACGCGACGCCCCTGTCCGGCGAGACGCCACGCCACCAGCCGCCCGCACAGGCCGCCGCCAAGCACCGCGAAATCGGTTTGTGCAGGACGCGTCATCGCGCACACTCCATTTCAGGACGGCAAGCAAAGCTGAAGCACGGCGCGCCGACGGCGGCGTGACGAAGAGCAAAACACATATCTGAAGAATAGGCGGTCATCGAGTCCTTTCCGTACGGCAAAAAAACGCACGTACCCAGGACGAAACCGGCGGGTGAGGCCGGCCGGGCAATGCGCGTTCCAATGACGGACGCTGCCCGGCGGGGAATGGAAGACTGGCTGCTTCCGGAAACTTCCCGCGCCGGTATTACCCGGATCGGGTGCAAAGGGTGTCTCTCAGCCTCGCCGCTGCGCCATGAAAACCATGCCGCCTGTGCGCGAAGCACCCCTGTTTCGTCGAAGGTCATTAGACCATAAAAGGCGCGGCGCCCGCAAACCAGCGGCTGGCCGCGTCGCGCGCAATTTGATCCGGCACCATCTTTCACGTTATCAATACGGTCGAAGGCAGCGCTCTGGCACAATGCCAGCACAGGATGCCGCACGAACGCGGCGCGGGCGGCACGCCGTCCCGCCATGTTCGCAGCGGCACCGGCGCGGGGCCTCGCGGCGCAAATTAATTTTCGCTTAAGGGCTTCACGCCAGAATCTGACGCTCACCCGGGCGTGCGTTCGTCGAGCACGACGCCCGGGCATGTACCGCAAACCCGCCGCAGGGCAGCCCGCAGACGGGCCTGCCCCGATGGGTCAGCCCCGAATGGGCCAGCACTACTTCAGGATGCTCATGACACCGAATACCTCTGCCACCCCCGTGCTGCCGCCGGACGAAAAAGTCTCCGCCTGGAGCCTGATCAAGCCCTACTGGGTTTCCGAAGAACGAAAAACGGCATGGGGCCTGCTCATCGCGATCATCGTGATGAATCTGCTCGTGGTGTGGATCAACGTGCGCCTGAACCGCTGGAGCGCCGACTTCTACAACGCGCTGCAAACCAAGAACGTGCACGACTTCCCGCATCTGCTGATGGTGTTCTCGGGGCTCGCGTTCGGCTTCATCATTCTAGCGGTGTACGGCCGCTACCTGCGCCAGATGCTCGGCTTCCGCTGGCGCCAGTGGCTGACCACGCGCTATCTGAACGAGTGGCTGAAGGACAGCGCGTTCTACCGGATCGAACGCGACCGCCTCGCCGACAACCCCGACCAGCGGATCAGCGACGACCTGCAGTCATTCGCCACCAGCACGCTCTCGCTGACGCTCGACCTGCTGTCCACCGTCGTCACGCTGGTGTCGTTCATCACGATCCTGTGGTCACTCGCCGGCGCTCTGACCATTTCGCTCGGCGGCATGCCGATCGAGATTCCCGGCTACATGGTGTGGGCCGCGGCGCTTTACGCCGTGGTCGGTTCGCTGATCATCCAGAAGGTCGGCCATCCGCTCGTGCCGATCAACTACCAGGCGCAGAAAGTCGAGGCGGATTTCCGTTTCGGCCTGATCCGTCTGCGTGAAAACGCCGAACAGATCGCCTTCTACAACGGCATGGACACCGAGAAGACGAACGCGCACTCGCTGTTCGGCCGCATCCGCGACAACTGGTGGCAGGTGATGAAGTACACCAAGCGGCTCACGTTCGTACTGAGCTTCTATGGTCAGATCGCGATCATCTTCCCGCTGGTGGTCGCCGCGCCGCGCTACTTCGCCGGCGCCTTCACGTTCGGCGTGCTGATGCAGATCTCCAGCGCATTCGGCACCGTCAGCGATTCGTTCTCGTGGTTCATCAACAGTTACGGCACTTTGGTCGAATGGCGCGCCACGGTGAACCGGTTGCGTGAATTCAAGCGCGTCGTGCACGCGCCGCATCTGAAGGAATCGGTCTCGCCGGCTACCGCGCATGGCGGCATCAATCTGCATTTCGTCGATGAGGACAAGCTCACCACCGACGGCCTCAAGCTCGCCCTGCCCAACGGCAACCCGTTGTCGCGCATTCGCGATGTCGCGATTCAGCCGGGCTCGCGCTGGCTGGTGCGCGGCCCGTCGGGCTCGGGCAAGAGCACGCTGATGCGCGCGCTCGCCGGCTTGTGGCCGTTCGGCGACGGCTCGATCGACGCCCCGGTCAACGCGCGCATGATGTTCATCCCGCAGGTGAGCTACATGCCGATCGGCACGCTCAAAGCGGCGCTCGCCTATCCGTCCGCCGTCGACACCTACACGGACGACGAATGCCGCGAGGCGCTCGTCGTGTGCCATCTGTCGGAATACGCGGACCGTCTGCAGGAGTCGGGACACTGGACCCGCATTCTCTCGCCGGGCGAGCAACAGCGCCTCGCCGCCGCGCGCGTGCTGCTGCACAAGCCGGACTATCTGTTCCTCGACGAAGCGACCAGCGCGCTCGACGCGGAAAACGAAGCGCGTCTGTATCGCCTGTTCACGGAGCGGCTGCCGAAGGCGGCGATTGTCAGCGTTGCGCATCGCGAGTCGCTGGCTGCATTCCATGACGAGACGCTCGAAGTCGAGCGCTCGGGCGAAGCGGTCGCGGCATGACCGCCATGAGCCGCGTGAGTGACCTGAACGACGCCGGCAGCGCCGGATTCGAACGCGTCGTGCTGATCACCGGCGCGGGCTCCGGCATCGGCGCCGCTCTCGCCCGGCGCATCGCCGCGCCACGCTCGGCCTTGATGTTGCACGCACGCGGCGCCGATCATGACGCGCGTGAACGGCTCGCGCAAGTCGCCGTCGATTGCAGCGCGAACGGCGCGCGCTGCGCGACGGTGTTTGGCGACCTCGCCGAACGCGGGGCCGCGGAACATGTGGTCCACCAAACGCTGGCGAGCTTCGGCGCACTCGATCAACTCGTCGCCAACGCGGGACACGCGCAGCGCCAAACGCTGAATGCGCTCGATCCCGACGCGCTCGGCGCAGCCTTTGCGGCGATGCCCGCCGCCTTCGCGGCGCTCGTCAAACGCGCGACACCCGCACTGGAAACCTCGAAGCGCGGCCGCGTGATCGCGCTCAGTTCGTTCGTTGCGCACCGCTATCGCGCGGACGCGCCGTTTGCCGCGACCGCCGCCGCGAAAGCAGCGCTCGAGTCGCTGGCGAAAACGGCAGCCGCCGAACTGGCACCGCACGGCGTGACGGTCAATTGCGTGGCGCCCGGCTATACCCGTAAAGATCGCGGGCCGAGTGCCGATAATGCATCGGTGTGGACTCGGGCTGCCGAAGCGACGCCGCTCGGGCATGTCGCCGAACCGGCGGATGTCGCCGCGTTGATCGCGTTCCTGCTCTCTGACGAAGCGCGTCATATCACCGGCCAGGTGATTCATGTAGACGGTGGTCTCACGCTCGGGTGAGTGACGGGCGAACCGCGCCACGCCGACCGTAGGAGCCACACGCGCGGCCACTCAGCCGCAACGCTCGCTCACGCCGCACCGCCTGACCGCTTCACCCAGCCACGCCAGATCGCAGCGGCCACCGCCGCATCCCTTCGCGATCCCAGGCAATACCCCGCAACATCCCGAAACACGCGAGAAGAGTTCGAAAGCATTTGCGAAGCGGGCAAGCTGTTCCGCGCTTTGGAAATGCCCCCCAGCGGCGACGATAGTCGTGCGGGCCGTACCACGTCCTGCCCCACGTCATTCATCGCTACTGGATTCTCCGCCCATGTCATTCGATCGCCGCTCCCATCCTTTGACCCAGCGTCTCGCGCTGGCTCTCGGCGCCGCGCTGCTCGTCACGAGCGCCGCGCACGCAGCCCAGGCGACTCAGGCAAATCTGGCCAACGAGCCGGCCGACGTTTGCCCCGCGCTCAAGCACATCGTCGACGCCGCCGATTTCCGGCAGTTGCAAACCCAAGCCGCCGCGCAACTGCCGGGCACGTCGAGCGCCGACGACTGCCGCGCCAACACGCACGCCTACGATTGCCACTGGCGCGCGCACTGGCAAGCCGACGGCGTCGTCACCGATCCGCTTGAAGAGTTCGGCGCCGATATCGCTGCCTGCTTCCCGAACGTCGTGCACGACGTCAACACACCCACGCGCCAGCATTTCATCGTCACCACTGCCGAGCGGCGCGTCAGCGTCACGGCAAGCGTGCAAGGTCAAAACGAACTGCGCCTGCGCGTCACGCGCTGAAGCTCGATCCAGAGCGCAGCTATCCGCGGTGATTCGCTGTGATTCACCGCATCCACTGACCGCCACCAGGCACCGCCTCATGACCTTCATGCCGAGCATGCGCGCTTATGCTTTCACGCGAGCCTCTCGCGCCGCGTGGGTCACGTTGCGGCGTCCCTGCGCGTGGCTCGCCGTTTCCGCCACACTGGCGGTTGGTCTGAACGGCTGCGCCTGGACGCTGATCCAGGCCGCCGATGCCACCGGCTCCGTGATTCAGGCGGGCTACGCGATCGCAGCGAACTATTCGTCGCCGACCTTCGTCAACGGCCGGCCGAGGTGAGTAACGTCTGCATCGAAGTGAATCAGAACGTGTCGGTCGGCGATTTCGTGCCGGCGCTGCAACTCGCACTCGACCGGCGCGGGATTCGTTCGGACGTCTACAATCCGGGCACCTCGCCCGCCGGGTGTGAGGCGCGCCTTGTCTACAACGCCGCGATCGACTACGGTCGCCGCTCGTTCAGCGACGAAACGATCCAGTATCTGTCGATCATCGACCTGACGCTGATTCAGAACGGCCGCATTCTCGTCACGGCCCGTTATCAGACCGGCGGCCTGAACACCGATCGCTTTTCCTCGGCGTCGACCAAGCTCAACGGCCTGATCGAGCGAATGGTGGTCGATCGAACCGACTTCGCGCGGCAGCCGCTGCAGACCATTCAGACCTCCCAGGCGAACTAGGCACGCGGGCTCTTGCTTTCTCTTACACGGGAAAGGATTCGAAAGCGTTACGCGCTTTGCTCCGCCCGCGCCGTTCTCTAAGATGACCTGAATGAACCAATCCATTCTGGTCGTCGACGACGACCCCGTCGTACGTGAGCTCGTCAGCGGCTATCTGCAAGGGCGCGGCTTCAAGGTGGACACGCTCGAGCATGGCATGGCGCTGCAGCGTCGCTTGCAGGACGAGCGTCCCGCCTTGATCGTGCTCGACATCATGATGCCGGAGCTCGACGGCATCAGCGCGCTGCGCGCCTTGCGCGTGGCCGGCGACGACATTCCCGTGATTCTGCTGACCGCGCGCTCCGATCCGATCGATCGCGTGATCGGCCTCGAACTCGGCGCGGACGACTATCTCGGCAAGCCCTTCGAACCGAGCGAACTGGTCGCGCGGATTCGCACCGTGCTGCGCCGTCGTGGCAGTATTGCGCCGAGCGCGCCGGAGCAGCGCGCGCCGTACCGTTTCGGCCGTTTTGAAGTGAATTTCCCGGCGCGCGAATTACGCCGCGATGGCGAGCGCATCACGCTGCGTTCGAGCGAATTCGCCATGCTGAAGGTATTCGTCAGCCACGCTATGACCGTGCTCACGCGCGCGCAGTTGCTGGAGAAACTGCACGGCAATAGCGAGTTGCATCGGAATCGCAGCCTGGACGTCTCGATCTGGCGTTTGCGCCGGCTGATCGAAGTGGATCCGTCCGAGCCGCGCTATGTGCAAACCGTGTGGGGACGCGGCTACGTATTCGTGCCGGACGGTGAAATCGGCGCGGCCGAACGCAGCGCCTGACGCATGCATGAAGTGCGACGGACATCCCACTTCATGCATCTCTTGCGTTTCAGGTATCCAACGCGTCGTCGCCGGCTCAGAACGTCAGCACGCTCATGAACATTCGCTGCAGCCAACCCATCGTCGTGGAGTCGGACACCATGCCCACGCCCGCCTGTGCGATGCGCGCGTTCGCGACCTTGCTCGACGCCACGTAGTTGCCCGCTTCGATATCCTTAGGATTGACGATGCCCGACAGTCGCAGCCGGTCGCGGTTGCCGCTCATCGCAATCACCTTCTCGCCCGACACCACGAGATTACCGGTCGACATCGTGCCGATCACAGTGACGGCGAGCGTGCCGCTCATGCCGCTGATGTCGGTGATATTGCCCTGCCCTTTGTATTCAGTGCTCGCCGAGCCGATGTTGAACAGGCGCGCGAGCCGCGCGGCGGCATTGGTGGACTGGTCGGCGGCGTCGGCGGTAATGCTGCTCGAACGGCTCGCCGCCGCGGTCGCGCTGTTGTTGCCGCTATACGATTCCGCTAGACGGATCGTCAGCACGTCGCCGATATGCTGGGCGCGCGGCGTTTCGTACAGCAGCAACGGCGTGCCAGCCTGATAGATCGCGCCTTGCGTGTTGACGTTCAGCGGCGCCGAGGCGAGCGGCGGCGCCATCGGCGTATCGACGATCGAGTTTTGCTGGTGGCTCGCGCAAGCCGCAAGGCAAGCCGCCGCGCCCAGCGCGACAGTCAGACGTAGCGCAGTCATGCATGCTCCTTGTTCGAAACGGGCCTGATGGCCATACTCATTGGCCCACTCATTGGCCACACTCGTGCCGCGCATCAACCCGCCTCCGCGCCGCTCGCCTGCCATTGCCGCACGACCGACTTCACCCACGCGTCCGAGCCCTTCAGCAGATAAGTGAGCGTGCCGTTGCGCGTACCCGGCAGAAAGCACAACGTGATCGAACTGACCGCGTTTTCCCAGACATAGGTGGGCATCGCACCGGACGCCGACACGTTCTGTGTCGCGAGACGCGGCGGCCCGTAGCGGTCCGCGAGCGCGTCGCGCAAGTCCTCCGCGGTGATCTCGTCGATCACGAAAGAAATCTCGTACAGATGCAGCGCGCTTTGCCCGTCCACGCGCGCGAAGCGCAGCACGTGCTCTAACGCAGGTGCGCCATCGACCACCGCCTGCGACACCGCCCAGCCGTTGTCCGCGCGATGCGCCCAGCGGCATGCCACTGTCAGACTGTCGTGCGACTTGAGCCGCATGCCGAGCGCGCCCGCCTGCACGTCCGTCTCGCAGACCGGCACGCTGCCGAGCGGCGTCGCCCGCACGCTCGAGCCCGCGCGGAATTCGTCGAGCGTGATGCCGAGCGCGATGCCACGAAACGCGAACGGCGCGTCTTGCGGGCGCCGCCGTGCATCGACGGAAGGCTCTTTCGACGCGGCGCTCGCCGCACTCGCGTCGCGCGCGGGCGGCTGCGCTTCAGCACTCGACGACAGTACGCCGCCCAGCAACGCCAGCGCCCAGGCAATCCGTTTGAGTGTCATGATTCAGTCGATGGCGGATGAACACATGTCGAACGGCGAGGCCGCGGCATGGCCGACGACCGGGATGATTTTCAGCGTGGCCGAAGTCAGCCGGCACGGCAGCGCGGCAACGGCGCAGCCACCCAGGGGCAGCAGCGCCGCGCCGAGCGTCAACCACGCAACGACACGCATGAAGCGGTGAAGAATTCTCGGGGTCGACACATGGGCCTCGGTACGTCAGGCTGTCGTATTGACGTGGTGCCCGACCAGCCCAGCGGGCAGCGACGGCTGCGGCTGGGTGGCGGACTCCCTGGCTTGCCCGGCGGCGCCCGGGTTGTTGGCGGCTGCGGGCCTTTCGGCCGGCGGCATCGGCGCCAAGGAAGAAAAGCGGGTTGAAGTGAGATTGCTTGGAACGGTCATGGTGAGCCTCGCGTGGCGCTAGGTTTCGATTTCACGCCGCTTGCCGTGGGCCCAAGGCGTTAGGCTGTTCTCAGCATGCGGCGCAACGTACTGCACGACGAATCATCTCGCCGACCACGCAGTGCCGATGCACGAAGGAAAGCGCGCTTTCCACCGGTTCTTACGACCTGTTCCTACCCGTTGCGACCTGTTTCGACCGGTTCCAGATGCGCGCAAATTCTTTCTTCGGAGGGATGTTGGCGATGCGAAACGAATTCAGCACCACTGCGCGTGTCGCCAGATATGGCGCCGCTGAAATATGCCGCGAGCCTTGCGTGGCAGGCCTGACAAGCGAGCCGCCGCGAAGCGGCGCGGCATGCCGTAAGCATTGGTAAGAAAACAGTCGGCCGCGCGTCGCGCGCGCCAGTCTAAAATTTCGCCATGAATCCACAGGTCCTCATCGTCGACGACGATCCGGTCGTACGCGATCTACTTTGCAAGTTTCTGCAATCGAACGGCTTCGACGCGTCCGTGCTCCACGACGGCACGCATCTCCAACGCCGGCTCGAACGCGAACGGCCGTCCGTCGTCGTGCTCGACATCATGATGCCGAACACCGACGGCTTGCGCGCGCTCACCGCGCTGCGCGCCGCCGGCGACGACATTCCGGTGATCTTCGTGACGGCGCGCGGCACCGTGGCCGACCGCATCGTCGGGCTCTCGCTCGGCGCAGACGACTACCTGACCAAGCCGTTCGATCCGCGCGAATTGCTGGCCCGCATCCACACGGTGCTGCGCCGGCGCGGGCCGTCCACCACGAGCGCGCCGGAAGCCCGCAAGCCGTATCGCTTTGGGCCGTTCGAACTCGACTTCGCCACGCGTTCGCTGTGCCGCGACAACTCGAAGCTGGCGCTGCGCGACAGTGAGTTCGCGCTCCTGAAGATCTTCGTCAACAATCCGTACAAGGTGCTGTCGCGCGTGCTGATTCACGATCTCGTGCATCGCGACAATCTCGCCTTCCGCGACCGCAGCCTCGACGTGCCGATCTGGCGCCTGCGCCGCGTGATCGAAGACGACCCGTCGAATCCCTGCTACGTGCAGACGGTGCGCGGCAAAGGCTACGTCTTCGTGCCCGACGCCGACGGCACGCCCTTCGCCGACGAGGCCGCCGCAAGCGCATGAAAAACCCGCTGAACACGCTGTTCGGCAGAATGGCGTTACTCTCGGCGGCGGTGTTGTTCGCAATTCAGGCCGGCTGGTTCGTGCTGGTGGTGATGCAGCCGCCGCGTCATGAAATCGACGGCTTCGCGCGCGGCATCCTGCTGGTGCTGCAAGCCATCAACGGCGAGCCGATGAAAGGCGCCGCGCTCGCGCCCGCCATGCGCGTGCATCTCGTGCCCACCTGGAACATGCCGGCGAGCGTGCATCTGCACCAGCCGACCCAGCGTCCGCTGGAAGAACTGAGCCGGCATCTGCGCGAGAACCTGCCGCCCGGCACGCAGATCGCCGTCGACGACCTGCGCCCGCCGCAGTTATGGGTGCTGTTTCCCGGCAAGTCGAACTGGGTCGTGGTGCCGGTCGACGTGCCGCCGCGCCCGCGCTTCCTGATCGAGGCGATCTCGATGCTGCTCGCCGCGCTGATCCTCTCGCTGTTCGCGGTCTGGCAGATGCAGCGGCCGCTCTCGCGCGTCGCCGACGCCGCGCGCGCATTCGGCTCGGGCGGCCGTCCGGAACCCGTGACGGTGCAAGGCCCACGCGAATTGCGCGATCTCATCGGTTCGTTCAACGACATGATGCGGCGCCTGAACGAAGCGGGCGACGACCAGGCCGTGATGCTGGCCGGCGTCGCGCACGATCTGAAGGCGCCGCTCACACGCCTGAAGTTGCGCGCGAGCGTGCTGGTCGCCGAAAGCGAACGTGCCGGTCTGATTCGCGATGTCGACTCGCTCACCAATATCGTCCAGCAGTTTCTCGAATTCGCGGGCCAGTCCGCCGACACCGGGCCGCCGGTCGAAGTCGACGACTTTTTGCAGGAACAGTTCTCCGCCAGCGACAGCACCGAAACGCCGCTCTTCACGCTCGATCTGCGCGCCGGTTCGGCGTTCAAGCTGCCGCGCACGTTGCTGGACCGGCTGGTCACGAACCTCGTCGATAACGCGCTCGAACACGGTGCGCCGCCGGTGGATATCGTCACCGCCCGCACTGACGGCCATTGGGTGATCAGCGTGCGCGACCACGGTCCCGGCATCCCCGACGACCGCATCGCCGCCGCGATGAAGCCGTTCGTCCGGCTCGACGCCGCGCGTGGCGGCGAAGGCCATTGCGGCCTCGGCCTCGCGATCGTCGCTCGGCTCGCGCACGATCGCGGCGGACGGTGTCACGTACGCAATCACGCGCAGGGCGGACTGGAAGTGCGGATCGAATTGCCGGTGGTGCCGGCGTTGACGTAAGAGAGAGTTGGGCGGGCGCTTACGCGCCCTTACTGCATGAACCATCACAGGCGCGGCGGCTTTATAGTCGCCCCCGGCAACCTCGATGCCGCCCTTCTCTGTCCGCCCAGTCACTTGGGGCGGACTTTTTTTTGCCTGCTTTGAGCGCGCGGCGTGGACGGCTCAGACCACCAAGCGGCTGTGCAAAGTGTCGATGGTCGTCTGCGCGACGCCGAGGCCTTGCGTCAGATAGCTCACCATCGTGCCGTAGCTCGCCTGCACCTGGTCGAACCCGGCCTGCAGATAATTTTCCTGAACATTCATCAAAGGCGCTTCGGCCGATGCGACGGCGTCGCCGTCCTGCGCGCGCAACCTGTCGGTTTGCGCCTTGATCGACGGCACCAGATAGACGTTGCTCAGCAGATAGTCCTGCATGATGACGTCGAGCGGAACGTTCGCGATGCTGAGCAGAAGCGCCGCGACCCAGCCAGCGCGGTCCTTGCCCGCGTTGGAGTGAAAGAGTTGCGCGCCGGGTCCGTCGGCGAGCCTCGTCAGCAGCGCACCGTAAGCGGCGCGCTGGGCGGCGCCGGTGACATAGCCGCGCGCCTGCGCCTCCATGAACGCGACGGCGGCACCCGCCGTATCGAAGGGCTGCGCCACGAAGTCCGTGATGCCGAGCACGTTGAGCGTCTGGCTAGTCGCACCGCCCGGCAAGACATCGGCGGTGCGCGCGATTTCACCGGGCGTGCGCAGATCGTAGACCGAGGCAATGCCGAGCCGGTCTATCGTGGCCTGGTCGGTGGCGTTGAGCGTCAATGCGTTCGCGCGATAGAACGCGCCTCGGCGCATCTGCTTGCCGTCGACGGTCGGATAACCCGCGGCCGCTCCCGCCAGATCGCGGAAGTTGTCGACCGACGCAAGGCGCGGCGTGGCCGGCTGATCGGCGTCAAGGTTGCCGCCGCCGCACGCGGACAGCAGCGAACTGCCCATGCCGGAAACCAGCAGCACACTGGCTGAGCGCTTCAGAAAAGTGCGGCGCGAGGCCAGCGGCGCCTCGTCTGAGATCTGGCTTGCCCGCGGGAACGTGCTCGCGGAGCGACGGGATGGCGAGCAGGTTTTTGCGGTAGCGGGCATTCGGCGTGGCTGTCGCGGGCGTGAGTGGATTAGTCGCAGCATCGGCGCTGCGAGCGCAGTTTAACCACGGCAAATAATGTTTGGGTTACACGGTAGTAGTTGGTAAGGAAAAAGATCTTCGCGCGTATCGCCCGAACAGCGTGATCGCCAGCCTGGCTGTGGGTCTGGCCTTTCCTCGGCCTGATTTCTCCGGCATTTCATCTGTTATCGGTTTCTTACCCTTCCCTGCCATTTTTGACCACAACTGGCCCCACGACGCCCCATCCCCGTAGAATACAAACACCCCACATTCACGCCAACGGCAGGCCAACAAGCACTGGAGACCACAACAAAACATGCCTTCTCTCCAATGGTTCACCGAACTGACACAACGAGAACGCCGCACTCTGTACGCCGGCTTCGGCGGTTACGCGGTCGACGCCTTCGACTTCATGATTTACTCCTTCCTCATTCCGACGCTGATCGCGACATGGGGCATGACCAAAAGCGAAGCCGGCATGATCGCCACCAGTTCGCTGATCTCGTCGGCGGTGGGCGGCTGGCTCGCCGGCATTCTCGCTGACCGCTACGGCCGTATCCGCGTGCTGCAGTGGACCATCGCCACCTTCGCGCTCTTCACCTTTCTGTCCGGCTTCACGCATTCGTTCTGGCAGTTGCTCACCACGCGCACGTTGCAAGGCATCGGCTTCGGCGGTGAATGGTCGGTCGTGACGATCATGATGGCCGAGACCATTCGCTCGCCTCAGCATCGCGCGAAAGCCGTGGGCACCGTGCAGAGCAGCTGGTCGTTCGGCTGGGCGGCTGCGGCCATCATTTACTGGGCGTTCTTCGCGCTGCTGCCGGAGCAATACGCATGGCGCGCCTGCTTCTGGATTGGCCTGCTGCCCGCGGCGTGGATCATCTACATTCGCCGCAACGTGAGCGATCCGGATATTTTTCTCGAAACGCGCCGCGCTCGTGAGAGCGGTTTCGACACCTCGCATTTCCTGCAGATCTTCTCGGGCGATCACCTCAAAACCACTTTGCTCGGCAGTGCGCTGTGCACCGGCATGCTCGGCGGCTATTACGCGATCACCACCTGGCTGCCGACCTATCTGAAGACCGTGCGCCATCTGTCGGTGTTCAACACCAGTGGCTATCTGATCGTGCTGATCGTCGGTTCGTTCACCGGGTATATCGTCGGCGCGATTCTGTGCGACAAGATCGGCCGGCGCGCGTCGTTCGTGCTGTTCGCGATCGGCTCTTTCGTACTCGGCATGTTCTACACCATGCTGCCGATCACCGACGGCATGATGCTCGCGCTCGGCTTTCCGCTCGGCATCGTGGTGCAAGGGATTTTCGCGGGCGTGGGCGCTTACCTGTCGGAGCTTTATCCGAACGCGATACGCGGTTCGGGTCAAGGGTTCTGCTACAACCTCGGACGCGGACTCGGCTCGTTCTTTCCGATTCTGGTAGGTACACTGTCGCAAACCATGACGCTGGTGAAGGCGATGGGCATCGTGGCCGGCTCGGGCTATCTGCTCGTGATCGTCGCCGCGTTGTGTCTGCCTGAAACCAAGGGCAAGGTACTCGGCGCGACTCGCACCGCCGCCTGAATCCGCAGTACACACACATGAAAACGATTGTTCTGGGCGGCGGCGTCATCGGCGTCGCCACGGCTTTTTACCTGCGCCAGCAGGGCTGCGAAGTCACCGTGATCGAGCGCGAGCCGGACGTCGCGCTCTCCACCAGTTTCGGCAACGCGGGCGTGATCGCGCCGGGCTATGTGACGCCTTGGGCCGCGCCCGGCATGCCGACGAAGATTCTCAAATACCTGTTCAAACCGGCCTCACCCCTGATCTTCCGCCCGACCTTCGATCCGGCTCAATGGCGCTGGATCGCGCGCTGGCTGCGTGAATGCGACCTCGAACGGTTTCGCGTCAACAAGCAGCGCATGCAGCGCATTGCTTATTACAGCCGCGAGTGTCTGCACGAATTCCGCGGCCGCCATCCGTTCGACTACAGCCGCAGCCAGGGCTACTTGCAGTTGTTCCGCAGGGAGTACGACGTCGAGCTAGCGCAGCCGGCGCTCGCCGTGTTGCGCGATGCGGGCATCGCGCATCGTGAGGTTAGCGCGGCGCAATGCGTCGAGATCGAGCCGGGTTTGCGCTGGGCGCGCCAGGCGCCGCTCTCAGGCCTCTATCTGCCCGACGACGAAGCCGGCGATTGTGCCCGCTTCACCCGCGAACTGCGAGCGATCTGCGAGCGCAACGACGTGCGCTTTCGCTTCGACACACGCGTCACGTCGCTCGATGTGCAAGGCGGTGCGGTGCGCACGGTGGGTATCGAGAGCGAGCGCGGCGCCGAGATGCTGCACGCGGATGCCGTGGTGGTAGCGCTAGGCGTCGATAGCGCGGCGCTGCTTGCGCGGCTCGGCGTGAAGGTGCCGCTTTATCCGGTGAAAGGCTATTCGGCGACGCTGCCCGTCACCGACGAAGAAAAAGCCCCGCGCGCCGCGCTGATGGACGAATCGCTGAAAACGGCGATCACTCGCTTCGGCAACAACCTGCGAGTGGCCGGCACTGCGGAACTCGGTAATCGGCAGACCACCTTGCGCGAACAGGCGCTGCAAACGCTGCTGAAAGTGCTGAGCGACTGGTTCCCGCACGCGGCCAATCCCACGTCAGCGCATTTCTGGGTAGGCCGCCGTCCGATGACACCCGATGGCGCGCCGCTGCTCGGTCCGTCCGGCGTGGAGAAACTGTGGTTGAACCTCGGGCACGGCTCGACGGGCTGGGCGATGTCGATGGGTTCGGGACGCGTTGTCGCGGATCTGATCACGCACCGCAAGCCGGAGATCGATCTCGATGGACTGACCTTGGCGCGGTATCGCAAGCCTCGCGGGTAGGCACGCACATAGCGCCGCGTCGCGCAGACATTAAAAAGCCGGGTCACCCTCTCAGGTGCCCGGCTTCATTTTTTACCGCTCGATGTGCCGCTGACGGCGCACATTGTCGTCTCCACCTCTTCCTGCAAGCAGTAGCCAGTTTCCACGCCACAGTCAGAGCGTGAAAACCCGACGGAGACGTTTACCGCGGCAGTTCCGAATGACCCATCAGGAACGCGTCAACTGAACGCGCGCACTGACGGCCTTCACGAATCGCCCACACCACCAGCGACTGGCCGCGGCGCATGTCGCCCGCGGTGAACACCTTGTCCACCGACGTGTAATACGCCTTGTCGCCTTCGGTCGACGCACGCACGTTGCCGCGATTGTCCTTGTCGACGCCGAACGCTTCGAGCACCGGCGACACCGGCTGCGTGAAACCCATGGCGAGCAGCACCAGATCGGCCTTCATTTCGAATTCGGAGCCCGGCACTTCCTGCATCTTGCCGTCCTTCCATTCGACGCGCGCCGCGATCAGCTTCTCGACCTTGCCGTTCTTGCCTTCGAGGCGCTTGGTCGCGACCGCCCAATCACGCGAGCAGCCTTCGTCATGTGACGACGACGTGCGCAGCTTGATCGGCCAGTACGGCCACACGAGCGGCTTGTTCTCTTCTTCCGGCGGTTGCGGCAGCAGTTCGAACTGCGTGACGCTCTTCGCGCCGTGACGATTCGACGTGCCCACGCAGTCCGAACCCGTATCGCCGCCGCCGATCACGACCACATGCTTGCCCTTCGCGAGCAGCTGGTTCGCGACCTTGTCGCCGGCGTTGACCTTGTTCTGCTGCGGCAGGAATTCCATCGCGTAGTGGATGCCTTCCAGCTCGCGGCCCGGCACCGGCAGATCGCGCGGCGTTTCCGAACCGCCAGCGATCACCACGGCGTCGAATTCTTCCTTCAGCTGATCCGGCGTGATGGTTTCCTTCGCCGTGTTGCCGATGTGCGCCGGCAGCGAATCTGGCTTGCCGATGAACACGCCCGCGCGGAACGTCACGCCTTCGGCTTCCATCTGGCGCATGCGGCGATCGATCAGCCACTTCTCCAGCTTGAAGTCGGGAATGCCATAACGCAGCAAACCACCGATGCGGTCGTTCTTTTCGAACACGGTGACATCGTGCCCCGCGCGCGCGAGTTGCTGCGCGACGGCCAAACCGGCGGGGCCGGAACCGACCACGGCGACCTTCTTGCCGGTCTTGTGCTTCGGCGGCTGCGGCGCAACCCAGCCTTCGGCCCATGCCTTGTCGATGATCGCGTGTTCGATCGACTTGATGCCGACCGGGTCGTCATTGATGCCGAGCGTGCACGCCGCCTCGCACGGCGCCGGGCAGATGCGGCCCGTGAACTCGGGGAAGTTGTTCGTCGAGTGCAGCACTTCGATCGCGTTCTTCCAGTCCTGATGGAACACCAGGTCGTTGAAGTCCGGGATGATGTTGTTCACCGGGCAGCCGTTGTTGCAGAACGGAATGCCGCAGTCCATGCAACGCGCGCCTTGAATCTTCGCTTCGTCGTCGGTCAGTGCGGCGACGAATTCCTTGTAGTGCTTCACACGCGTGAGCGGAGCTTCGTACGCCTCGTGGCGGCGTTCGAACTCGAGAAAACCGGTTGCCTTGCCCATGTGGTTCTCTTCTCTATCTGTATCTAGGGGTGATCTGGACCCGCCGCGTCGCACCGTTGAACGATCGCGCGCGGCGGGTACGGCTAAAGGTGACGTTTTGCTGATGAACAGCGTTGCGAATCAGGCGGCGAGCACTTCCTTGTTCGCCTTCTTCGCGGCCATTTCGCCCAGCGCGCGCTTGTATTCGGTCGGGAACACCTTCACGAATTGACGGCGCGACGCATCCCAGTTTTCGAGCAGCGCCTTGGCGCGCGGCGAACCCGTGAACTGGAAGTGGCGCTCGATGAGTCCCTTGAGCAGCGCTTCGTCGGTCGTGCCGGTATGCCACAGGCCCTTGTCGACCGTGCGTTCCTGTTCGGCCGTTTGCAGGACCGGATCGAGCGCGACCATCGACTTGTTGCACTTGCCGGCAAACGTGCTGTCCGGGTCGTACACGTAGGCGACGCCGCCCGACATGCCGGCCGCGAAGTTACGGCCCGTTTCGCCGAGCACGACCACCGTGCCGCCCGTCATGTATTCGCAACCGTGGTCGCCCGTGCCTTCGACAACCGCCGTCGCGCCCGAGTTACGCACGCAGAAGCGCTCGCCCGCGACGCCGCGGAAGAACGATTCACCTTCGATCGCGCCGTACATGACCGTGTTGCCGCAAATGATGTTCTCTTCCGACTTGCCGCGGAAATCGTTGGTCGGACGGATGATGATGCGGCCGCCCGACAGGCCCTTGCCGACGTAATCGTTGCCGTCGCCGACCAGGTCCAGCGTGATGCCCTTGGCGAGGAACGCGCCGAAGCTCTGGCCCGCGGTGCCCTTCAACTGGATGTGGATCGAGTCGTCGGGCAGGCCGTCGTGACCGTACTTCTTCGCGATCGTGCCGGACAGCATCGCGCCGACCGTACGGTTCACGTTACGCACCGGCTGGATGAACGAGACGTGCTCGCCCTTCTCGATCGCCGCCTTCGCCTTCTCGATCAGCGTGTGATCGAGTGCCTTGTCCAGACCGTGGTCCTGCACGTCCACATGCTTGCGCGCCACTTCGGCCGACACTTGCGGCAGATAGAACACGCGTGAGAAGTCGAGGCCCTTCGCCTTCCAGTGCTCGATGCCCTTCTTCATATCGAGCAGTTCGGCGTGGCCGATCAGATCGTCGAACTTGCGGATGCCCAGTTGCGCCATGATTTCGCGCGCTTCTTCCGCAACGAAGAAGAAGAAGTTCACGACGTGTTCCGGCTGGCCCTGGAACTTCGCACGCAGCACCGGATCTTGCGTCGCGACGCCGACCGGGCAGGTGTTCAGATGGCACTTGCGCATCATGATGCAGCCTTCGACGACGAGCGGCGCCGTCGCGAAACCGAACTCGTCCGCGCCGAGCAGCGCGCCGATCACGACGTCGCGGCCGGTCTTCATCTGACCGTCGGCCTGCACGCGAATACGGCCGCGCAGCTGGTTCAGCACCAGCGTTTGCTGCGTTTCGGCGAGACCCAGTTCCCACGGCGTGCCGGCATGCTTCACCGACGACAGCGGCGACGCGCCCGTGCCGCCATCATGGCCAGCGATCACGACGTGATCGGCCTTCGCCTTGGCGACACCTGCGGCAACTGTACCGACGCCCGATTCCGACACCAGCTTCACCGAGATGCTGGCCGCCGAGTTGGCGTTCTTCAGATCGTGGATCAGCTGCGCCAAGTCTTCAATCGAGTAGATGTCGTGGTGCGGCGGCGGCGAGATCAGGCCGACGCCCGGCACCGAGTAACGCAGCTTGCCGATGTAGTCCGACACCTTGTGGCCCGGCAACTGGCCGCCTTCGCCCGGCTTCGCGCCCTGCGCCATCTTGATCTGGATCTGGTCAGCGGACGCGAGGTATTCCGCGGTCACGCCGAAACGGCCCGACGCCACCTGCTTGATCTTCGAGCGCAGCGAATCGCCTTCCTTCAACGGAATGTCGACGATCACTTCGTCGCCGATCACCGACTTCATGGTGTCGCCGTTCTTGATCGGAATGCCGCGCAGTTCATTGCGATAACGGTTCACGTCCTCGCCGCCTTCGCCGGTGTTCGACTTGCCGCCGATGCGGTTCATCGCGACTGCCAGCGTGGCGTGCGCTTCCGTGCTGATCGAACCCAGCGACATTGCACCGGTGGCGAAACGCTTGACGATGTCTTTCGCCGATTCGACTTCGTCGAGCGGGATGGCCTTGGTCGGGTCGAACTTGAACTCGAACAGGCCGCGGAACGTCATGTGACGCTTGGTCTGATCGTTGATCAGATGCGCGTATTCCTTGTACGTCTGGTACGAGTTGCTGCGTGCCGAATGTTGCAGCTTGGCGATCGCATCCGGCGTCCACATGTGTTCTTCGCCGCGCACGCGGTAAGCGTATTCGCCGCCCGCGTCGAGCATGTTCGCGAGGACCGGGTTGTCGCCGAACGCCTCGCGATGCAGACGGATCGCTTCTTCCGCGACGTCGAACAGGCCAATGCCGCCGACCTTCGACGACGTGCCCTTGAAGTACTTCTGCACCAGATCTTCAGCGAGACCGACGGCTTCGAAAATCTGCGCACCGGTGTACGACATGTAGGTCGAAATGCCCATCTTGGACATGACCTTCTGCAGGCCCTTGCCGACTGCCTTGGTGAAGTTGTAGACCGCCTTCTCCGCCGACAGGTCGCCCTTCAGGCCGGCTGCGAGCTGGCCAAGCGTTTCCATCGCGAGGTACGGGTGCACGGCTTCGGCGCCGTAGCCCGCGAGCAACGCGAAGTGGTGCGTTTCACGCGCCGAGCCGGTTTCCACGACCAGGCCCGCGCTCGTGCGCAGACCATGCTGGACGAGGTGCGTGTGGATTGCGGCGGTAGCCAACAGCGCCGGAATCGCGACGTTGTCGCGGTCGGTCTTGCGGTCCGACACGATCAGCATGTTGTAGCCGGACTTGACCGCATCGACAGCTTCCGCGCACAGCGAGGCGAGGCGCGCTTCGATGCCTTCCTTGCCCCACGCCACCGGATAGCAGATGTTCAGTTCGTACGAGCTGAACTTGCCGCCCGTGTACTGATCGATCGCGCGGATCTTGGCGATGTCCTTGAAGTCGAGCACCGGCTGCGACACTTCGAGACGCATCGGCGGGTTGATGTTGTTCGTGTCCAGCAGGTTCGGCTTCGGACCGACGAACGACACCAGCGACATCACCATGTTTTCGCGGATCGGGTCGATCGGCGGGTTCGTCACTTGCGCGAACAGTTGCTTGAAGTAGTGGTAGAGCGTCTTGTTCTTGTTGGACATGACCGCCAGCGGCGAGTCGTTGCCCATCGAGCCGACGGCTTCTTCGCCGGCTTGCGCCATCGGCGCCATCAGGAACTTGAGGTCTTCCTGCGTGTAGCCGAACGCCTGCTGACGATCCAGCAAAGCAGCGGCTTCGCGGCGCTCCGTCACGACGTCTTCGGCCTTCGGCTCGATTTCGTCGAGCTTGATGCGCACGGCGTCGATCCAGCTCTTGTACGGCTTGGCGTTCGCGAGGTTGTCCTTCAGTTCCTTGTCGTCGATGATGCGGCCGTGTTCCATGTCGATCAGGAACATCTTGCCCGGCTGCAGACGCCACTTCTTGACGATCTTCGACTCGGGGATAGGCAGCGTGCCGGCTTCCGACGCCATGATGACCAGGTCGTCGTCCGTGACGATGTAGCGCGCCGGACGCAGGCCGTTACGGTCGAGCGTGGCGCCGATCTGGCGGCCGTCGGTGAAGGCGATCGCAGCGGGGCCGTCCCACGGCTCCATCATCGCGGCGTGGTATTCGTAGAACGCGCGGCGGTTGTCGTCCATCAGCGTGTGCTGCTCCCAGGCTTCCGGGATCATCATCATCATCGCGTGGACGAGCGGGTAGCCGGCCATCACCAGCAGTTCGAGACAATTGTCGAACGAGGCGGTGTCCGATTGGCCCGGATAGATCAGCGGCCAGAGCTTCGGCAGATCGTCGCCGAGCACGTGCGACGCGATTGCGCCGGTACGCGCGTTCAGCCAGTTGACGTTGCCCTTCACCGTGTTGATTTCGCCGTTGTGGGCGATCATGCGGTACGGGTGAGCCAGTTCCCACGCCGGGAACGTGTTGGTCGAGAAGCGTTGGTGCACCAGCGCCAGCGCCGACACCGTGCGCTCGTCCTGCAGGTCGCGGTAATACACGCCGACCTGGCCGGCCAGCAGCAGGCCCTTGTAGACGACCGTGCGCGCCGAGCACGACGGCACGAAGTATTCCTTGCCGTGCTTGAGCTTGAGCGCCTGGATGCGGTGGCTCGCGGTCTTGCGGATCACATACAGCTTCCGCTCGAGCGCGTCCGTCACCATGATGTCCTTGCCGCGGCCGATGAAGATCTGGCGGATCAGCGGCTCGCTCGCCTTGACGGTGGGCGAGATCGGCATGGTGTGGTCGACCGGCACGTCGCGCCAGCCCAGCACGACCTGGCCCTCGGCCTTCACCGTGCGTTCCAGCTCCTGTTCGCAAGCCAGACGCGACGCGTGTTCCTTCGGCAGGAAGACCATGCCGACGCCGTACTCGCCGTGCGGCGGCAGCACTACGCCCTGCTTGGCCATTTCCTCGCGATAGAAGCCGTCCGGAATCTGGATCAGGATGCCCGCGCCGTCGCCCATCAGCGGATCGGCGCCGACGGCGCCCCGGTGGTCGAGGTTCTCGAGAATCTTCAGGCCCTGCTCGATGATCTCGTGGCTTTTCTTGCCCTTGATGTGTGCGACAAAGCCGACGCCACAGGCATCGTGCTCGTTTTGCGGGTCGTACAGACCTTGTGCGGCGGGAACCGGATGAGTCGGTTGCTGGTGGTCGTTCATGGGGACACCGTCTGTGAGGGGCCGGACAGGCCGTTAAACCATTTTTTCTATTGCCGCAGTGCGATTCACAACCGCGACGGCGCGCTCAACGCTCGATGCTACGCGCGTCAAAAAGCGCCGGAATTCGGAATATACGCGACGAATCAATGGAATAGCAAATAAAACGTGATCATCGAACCCCAATTATCAAGTTGGTGCATTGCACTTTATTTTTATTGGTGCCACATCACAATCGTGCAAAAGAAAACGGCATGCGAAGATGCCGTTTCGATGCAGCCCTTTGATGCGAAACGCTTTATTGCTGCTGCGGCGTCTCGCGCACCTTGCGCGGCCGTCCGCGTGGCAGCGGCGACACGCGTCGGTTGGCGGCCCGCGCCGCCCATTCACGGTATGTATCACTCCCCAAAACCCAGCCCTTCAGTGTGGCCTGTTGAAGCTGGCTGGCTTCGCGTTCGTCGAGCGGCTGTTCGCACAGTTCGCGGTACGCACGCTGTCGTTCGAACGGCGTATTGCCGAGCGACCAGTACAGCGGATGGTCGGTAATCAGGCTGTCGAGCGTGAGGCCGATGTGATGGCGGTAGCTCGACCAGCGGTAGTCTTCCGGCGCGCTCACGAGCCCCGCGCGCACCGGGCACATCTCGACGACGCGGCTCGCCAGCAGGAAGTAGCGCTCGCCTTCGATCACCGTGGCGCGGTAGCGGCCTTCCCACAAGGTGCCGCGGCGCGCGTAACGCCGGTTGAAGTGCGCCACGTAGCGGCGCCCGACCGCCTGCATCGCCTTGGGCAGACTCGACTCCTCGGTGGGCGTGACGAGCAGTTGCACCGCGCCTGGCATCAACGCATAGGCGTGGATGGATAAGTGATGGTCGCGAGAAGCCGCTTTCAAACAATCGATGAAGAGCTCGTAGTCCTGGTCGTCGACGAATGCGGGCTGCTGATCGAGCCCGCGGAGGATGACGTGCTGCGGCTGGTCAGGGACATAGAGACGTGCAAGCCGTGCCATGCTGGAGTATCCGATAGTCGCGTTGGTACATACCCGAAGGTCCGAAGAACCGCATGCGCCAAAGGTTCGGCGCGGCGCGGCAAAGCCAGAAACCGCGCGGAGCTTAGGGAGAAAGCTCTAACCGCCGCGTATGGTTTGTTTCAAACGTTGTAGTCATAATGAGCGGGCCTTTTTTGGAGGAGCACATATGAAATTAAAACAGGCCGTAACGGGGATCGCGGCGCTAGCCTGCATGACAACGGCAGCGCATGCGCAATCGGCCGGTAGCTTTTTCGTCACATCAGGCTGGTTCCATCTAGCGCCTCAATCGAGCAGCGAACCGTTGAAGGTGACAAGCATCGGCGGCAGCCCGACCAACATCACCGAAGCCAACACCGGTGCAACACTCAGTTCCGCCGACACAATCGGCTTCACTGCCGGCTACTTCGTCACCGATCACATCGCAGCCGAGTTCGTGATTGGCGTCCCGCCTTCGTTCGACCTGGAAGGCTCGGGCAGCCTCGCCCAATTCGGCAAGCTGGGCCAGGCAAAACAGTGGAGCCCGACTCTGCTGTTCAAGTACTACTTCAACGCCCCGACTGCCGCTTTCCGCCCGTATCTCGGCGTTGGCGTGAGCCGCATCTGGTTCACCGACGAAAAGATCACCAACAGCGCATTCGAGGCAAACGTACTGCATGGTCCGACCAGCGTCACTACGGATAGTTCGTGGGAGCCGGTGTTTAATGCCGGCTTCACTTACGCCTTCAACCAGCACTGGTTCGCCGGCTTTTCCGTTTCCTACCTGCCGCTCAGCACGACTGCCAAGCTGAACACCGCGGCGAACACGCCGGTCGGCACGCTGAACGTGCAATCTGAAACCAAGATCAAGCTGAACCCGATCGTTACCTACGTCAACATCGGTTACCGTTTCTAACGCTTCGAGAAAATTAGGGGCCGTAGAGTTAGGGTAGTCGAATTTTCGTGGCTTGGACAACGCCGTCATACATCCAATGGCGGCGTTTTTATTTTTGTGGGCGCTTCATGGCTCCCACTTCGGCGCTCGTGGAAGCCACGCGCCGACCGGCTGTCAGCGTTGTAAATTTGACCCGGATTCGCGTCAGCCAGTGCAATATGTGCTGACGAATCCGCGTCCAAACCACGACGGGTGGGGCCTCTCGGGTTTGGCACCGAAGTTGCATTCGCATGGTGTTTCCCGCGTCGCGACGTGAATCTGCGTCTCTTCGTGACAACGCGCGGGACCCTTTTCACCTCATCGACGGAGCGACCATGACTGCACTTCCGAATACGCGAGACGCCCTCGGCGAATCCTGGACCAGCACCAGCCGCCGTGCGCGGCGTATCGCTCGCCACAGCCGCCACGCGGCCGAAGATATAGCAGGCGAACTGCGCACGCTAATGTCGGAACTCGAATCCACGCTGGCGGACGGCACCCAGGCCGACGCGGTGGCGTTGCGCAGCAAACTTCGCAAACAACTCGAGGTCGCGCGCGCCCGCTTGAACGACACGCGCGAAGCCGTGCGCGAACGCGCCGAAGTGGCGATCGCCGATGCCGACGATTACGTGCATGAGAATCCGTGGCAGACGATTGCGATCGTCGGCGGCGTCGCGTTGATTGCGGGCGCGTTGTTCGCGTCGCGGCTGCGTTAAGACGGCTACAGCGCGGGGCGCGCCCTCGCCCTGGCGGTTGTTGCAGGTGCTCTGAACCGGCGCCGTGCACTGGTGCAGGCTCGCGGGCCGTCCGTGCCGGCGCAGCCTCGCGCCGCGCTGCTCAGTTGTCGTCGATCACGAACAGCCGCTGGTATTCCTTGACCGCGTAGCGATCCGTCATGCCCGCGATGTAGTGGGCGATCAGGCGCGGTTGCTGCGTCGCGTCGGTCGTCTGGTAGCTCGGCGGCAGCAGCCGCGGATCGTCCGTGAACGCGTCGAACAGACCCGCGACGACGCGGCGTGCCTTGTTGGCCATGCGCATCACGCGGTAATGGCGGTACAGGTTCTTGAACAGAAAGCGCTTGAGCGCCGCGGCCTGCGCGGCAATCGTGTCGCTGTGCGCGACGAGCGCGGGCGACAAGCGCACGGCATCCAGCGACGCCGGTGCGTGCCGGTCCAGATTCAGCTTGGTCGTGTCGATCAGATCGACGATCAACGTATTGATGATGCGGCGCACCGTTTCGTGAATCAGCCGGCGCCCTTCGATCTGCGGAAAATCGCGGCGCGCCGCCTCATAGTGCACTTGCCACAACTCCACTTCGGCGAGTTGCTCGACGGTGAGCAGGCCCGAACGCAGGCCGTCGTCGACGTCGTGATTGTTGTACGCGATCTCATCGGCGACATTCGCGATCTGTGCCTCGATGGACGGCTGCCGCCCTTCCAGAAAGCGCTCGCCCAATGCACCGAGCCGCCGCGCGTTCTCGCGCGAGCAGTGCTTGAGAATCCCCTCACGCGTTTCGAAGCAAAGGTTCAAGCCGTTGAACGCGCCGTAGTGCTCCTCCAGATCGTCGACCACCGCCAGGCTCTGCAGATTGTGCTCGAAGCCGCCGTGCTCGCGCATGCATTCGTTGAGCGCGTCCTGCCCGGCATGCCCGAAAGGCGTATGGCCTAAATCATGGGCGAGCGAAATGGCTTCGACGAGATCTTCGTTCACCCGCAGATTGCGCGCGACCGACCGCGCGATCTGCGCGACTTCCAGGCTGTGCGTCAGACGCGTGCGAAACAGGTCGCCCTCGTGGTTCACGAACACCTGAGTTTTGTACTCGAGCCGACGGAATGCCGTCGAATGGACGATGCGGTCGCGGTCCCGCTGAAATTCGGTGCGCGCGCTGGGCGCGGCTTCCGGATAGCGGCGGCCGCGCGATTGCGCGGAGTGCGCCGCGTACGGCGCGAGGTGCGCTTCGAGTGCTTCCTGCGAACGCACGCCGATCGTCGACGCGCCTGCCGCCGGGTCATGCTTTACATCGTCGCTGCGCCTGTCAGTCACCGGGTTCTCCGAAACATGGGCGGCGCCTCGTGACGCTGGTGCGTGTTGCGTTGCTGGATGCCCCGCGAGACTCAGACGGCGGCGGCCAGCGTGGCGTGCACCTCGGCGTCGGGCGCCTGGGTGATCAGCGTCTCACCGAAACGCTTCAGCAGAATGAATTTGATCGCGCCGGCTTCCGCCTTCTTGTCGACCCGCATGAGTTCGACATAGCGCGAGTCGCCAAGAGCGGGCGCCCGCGTCGGCAAATGCGCGGCGACGATCACGTCGACCAAGCGCTTGCGTGCGGCCTCGTCGAGATAGCCCAAGCGCACGGACAGATCCGCCGCCATCACCATTCCGCAGCCGACCGCCTCGCCGTGCAGCCATTCGCCGTAGCCGAGGCCGGCTTCGATCGCATGGCCGAAGGTGTGGCCGAAATTGAGAATGGCGCGCAGTCCGCCTTCGCGTTCGTCCTGCGCGACCACCGACGCCTTGATTTCGCAAGACCGCTTGACCGCCTCAGCTAGCGCTTCGGGTTCGCAGCGGTTCAATGCTTCGATATTGGCTTCGATCCAGCTAAAGAAACCCGCGTCGGCGATGGCGCCCGTCTTGATCACTTCGGCGACGCCCGCCGCGAGTTCTCGCGCCGGCAGCGTGCGCAGCGCGCCGATGTCGGCGATCACGGCCTGCGGCTGGTAGAACGCGCCGATCATGTTCTTGCCAAGCGGGTGATTGATGCCCGTCTTGCCGCCCACCGAAGAATCGACCTGCGACAGCAACGTGGTCGGCACCTGAATGAACGGCACGCCGCGCATGTAGCAGGCGGCCGCAAAACCCGTCATGTCGCCGATCACGCCGCCGCCCAATGCGATCAACGTGGTCTTGCGATCGGCGCGGCCGCCGAGCAGCGCGTCGAAAATCAGGTTCAGGGTTTCGAGGTTCTTGTACGCCTCGCCGTCCGGCAACACGACCGTGGATACCTGCTTGCCGAGCGGCGCCAGCGCGGCGCGCAGCTTGTCGCCATACAGCGGCTCGACGGTGGCGTTGGTGACGATGGTGACCGAGCTGCCGGCGATATGCGGCGCGAACAGCGCCGTCTGGCCAATCAGATCGGCACCGATATGGATGGGGTAGGCGCGTTCGCCCAGTTCGACGTTGACGGTAATCATACGGTCCATTATGACGCAGGATGTTTGGCGACGCCGGCCATCTCGAGCTGCATCAGAACCATGTTGACGAGTCCGTTGACCGAAGGCCGGCCGGTTTCGATCACGAAATGCGCGCATTCCCGGTACAACGGGTCGCGCACTTCATAGAGTGCTTCGAGACGCGCTTTGGGGTCTTCGGTCTGCAAAAGCGGGCGATTCTTGTCGCGCCGCGTGCGCAGCCAAAGGTCGTGCGGATTGGCGCGCAGGTAGATGACCACTCCGCGATTCTGCAGTGCTTCGCGATTTTCCGGCCGCAGTATCGCGCCGCCGCCGGTCGCGAGCACGATATTGTCGCGCCCCGTGAGGTCGGAAATCACGCTGGCTTCGCGCTCGCGGAAGCCCGCTTCGCCCTCCAGCTCGAAAATCACCGGGATGCGCGCGCCCGTGCGCGCCTCGATTTCATGGTCGGAATCGAAGAACGGGCGATCGAGACGGCGCGCAATGGCCCGGCCCACGGTGGTTTTCCCTGCCCCCATGAGCCCTACAAAAAATACATTGGCGTGTGCGTCCCGCGCTTGCAACGGTGTCCTCTGGCTAATCCGGTATGGTTCGTGCCGCAGCTTACTGGCAAAGCGGCTGCCTTGTCGAGCCTGCGCGCCCCCGCTCGCAAGCGGCGGCAGCATGCCCCTAATTTGTCTGAACGACGCGCGGCGTGATGAAAACAGCCAGTTCGCTGCGCTGGTCGCGATGAGCCCGATGGCGGAAAAGCGCACCTAAAACCGGTATTTTGCCCAGGACCGGGACCCGCGTCACATCGTCCCGGTCGTCGGTCGCATAAATTCCGCCGATCGACACCGTACCACCATCCTCGACCTCGACGCGCGTTTGCACGTGCTTGGTGTTGATCGCGGGCCCGGCGTCGGTCTGTTCGCCGACGCTGTCCTTGGCGACGTCGAGGTCCAGCACCACACGGCCGTCCGGCATGATCTGCGGCTCGACCTCCAGTTTGAGCGTGGCGCGGCGAAACTGCACGCCCGACACGCCCTGCCCCACTTTCGCCTGATACGGCAGCTCGGTGCCCTGCTCGACCACCGCCTTCATCCGGTCGGCCGTGACCACGCGCGGACTCGAGACGATTTCGCCGCGGCCCTGCGCTTCGAGCGCGCTCAGCTCGATGTTCAGCAGCCGCGTCGCGCCGGCGGCGAACAGGGTCAGGCCGGCGGTCGCGGCGTCGAAGCCGGAAATCGGGCGGGCCGACAGATCGTAGCCGGCGCCGGTCAAGCCTTTCGCGGTGCCATCAGCGTTCGTGGCCGCCATGGAGAGCTTCACGCCGAGATTGCGCGAAAAACCATGTTCGCCTTCGACGATACGCGCTTCGATCAACACCTGGCGCGTTGGCCGGTCGACGGAAGCGAGCAGCGCTGCGATCTGCGCGAGGCGCCCTTCGAGATCGGTCACGAACAGCAGATTGGTGCGCGGATCGGCAGTCGCGGCACCGCGCTTGGACAAGACGCGTTGCGCGCCCGAACCGGTCAACAGCCGTCTGACGTCTTCGGCATGCGCGTAGTGCAGCTCGAACGTGCGGCTCGCGAGCGGCTCGAGATCGGCGGCTCGGGCGTGCGCTTCGAAGCGCTGCCGCTCGCGCGCCGCCAGATCCGCAATCGGCGCGACCCAGATCACGTTGCCGTGGCGCTCCATCGCCAGGCCGTTGACGTCGAGCAAGGTGTCGAAGGCAGTGCGCCACGGCACTTTGTCGAGCTTCAGTGAGACCGCGCCGCGCACTCTTTCGCTCGCGACGATGTTCAGCCCGGTGAACTTGGCGAACGCATTGAGGACGGCGCCGAGTTCGGCACGCTGGAAATTCAGCGAGATCGGTTTGTCGTCGGGCGCGAGGGCTGCGTCGGCGGCGCTGCGTGGCGCGTTGCTCAGACGGGCGAGCGGTGGCAGCGGCACCGGCGGACCTTCGAGCGCGGCGGTGCCGGCGGCTTCGGCGCGAGCCGGAGCGGCGGATTGCCTTCGCAGCGGGACGGAGCCGTCGGCGTCGGCATCGCTGAGATCCGGAGCCGCGGATTGCGTTGCAGCGGCGTCGGCACGCTCGTCCGTGCCGGCGTTGGCCGCCGCAGTGCTCCCGCGCGATGCCTCTGGATCGTCTGCTGAATCCTGACGAAACGGGTTGGGCACATCGGCCGAAACGTCGTGTGGTAGTGGCGGTGTGCCGCTGTACGGAGCGTCGCGCGGCGATACCGCGTCGTCGAGCGGCATGTAGGCAGGCAACGGCGGCAGTGGTGGAGTCGACGCCTGCGTGACGCTGGCGCCCAGCGTCGCGCTGAGATACAGGCCGAGACACACAATGAGGCGAGGCGACGCACGCGGATCAACTCTCGACAATGCAAAGGGAAAGGGCTTCACCAGTCTCATCAGGAAGCCTCCGTCATCGCCAGCATGCGTGTCGCACCGTCCTTAGCGAGCGTAATGCCGGACGCGTCCAGCTTCGTGACTCGCTCGGCGCCGATCCGCTCTCCGGACTCGACGGTTGCCACGCCGTCCGGTGTATCGAGCAAGGCCAGCCCACGCGTACGATCGCTCAGCAATCCGACCAGACGTAGTTGCGAGGCATCGGGCAGATCGCCGGCAGCCTGCATCTGCGGCTGCGAAAACGGATCGAAGAAAACGATGTCTTCATCGTCGTCGGAGTCGAGGCTGTCGTCGGCGAATGCATCCGCGGAGGTTGTCGATGGCGCCGGCCGCAGCGCGTCGAACACGTGCAGCGTAGCGCTCACCGACAACGCCGCGGCATCACGCTTGACGGTCACATCGACCGGCACGATCAGCACCGGCAGATCGGACAGTCCGCGCAAAAATGCCATCAGGTGAACGAAGTCCGTACGCGCGGTCAGTTGCAGCGGTCGCATGCTTTCAACGCCCGCGCCGCTGACCACGCCGGGTTCCACCGCCAGCAACGCGACGTTATTTTGCGCGGCCAGTTCGGAGACGATGCGCAGGTCGTCGGCGGAACTCCACGACGCGGATGTGCTCGTGGTCGAAGCAGCAACCGGCGCGGCGGCGGCATCACGGCGCAGCGCGGGCAATTGCGCAAGCGCGCGCCGCGCGTTCGCGAGATGCAAGCTACTGGCTTCCAACGCAGTGCGGCTCGCTTCGACACCACCGAGATCGGCCACGACCCAGCCATGCGCGCCAAGACCGAACACCAATGCCGCGATCAGTAACGCGACCACCCAGCGACGACGCCGGCTCCATGCATCGAGCGGCAAGCGCACGCGCTTCATCCAATGGGAAAGAGAAAGCCGCGCGTTTGCCGCGCCGCCGAACTCGACAAAGACCGTACTCATTTCGCACCTCTTGATTGTTCAGACTTCACAGGACGCTGCGTCGTGGACCCAGCCGGGCGAGCCGCTTTCTGCGCCGGCTCGTTCCACCGCAGATGCGCACCGAATTCGATCGGACCGGCAACGCTCACCTGCGCAGCAGCCGCAACGCCGCGTGAAACCGAACGATGCAGATCGCTCACCTCCGCCCCCTTCACGCCACGGATCACACTCAGCCGCTTGAGCCACTCAGCCGAAGCGAGATGTCCACGCGATGTCGCCAGCAACTCGGTCTCGTCCTCACGGTGGCGCAACTGCTGCAGCACCACGCCGTCGCCCGGTTCGAAACTCAGCGCGTCGAGCAGATCGCGTAGATGCGTGAGCGGCTCAGACACGCTCTTTGCGCGTTCGACGTCGCGGCGCTGTTCGTCTCGCGCGCGCAGCAACGCCGCGTGCTCCGCGAGCGGTGCCGACAGTTGCGTGAGCGTGTGTTCGATCGACACGCGCTGCGCATCGAGCCGCGCTCTCTCGATTACCTGCCAACCGCCCAATGCGAAAACGGCGGCGCAACCGGCGCAGACCGCGGCAACCCATTCGAGCACGCGCCGTCGGCGCGCGAGCCGCGCGTTGGTTTGCCGGTACGGGAGCAGATTGAAACCGCCGAGCCACGACCGCGCGAAGCGCGTGCCGAGTACCGGCGCTCGGGTGTTAGAGGCCGTTGCGTGCAACAGGCCGCCCGTCATTCGAGCACCCCGCGTAACGCAAGCCCGAACGCGACCGCACCGGACGGTTCGTGCAACAGCGAATCGTCCAACGGCCGGACGAGACCGCCCAGCGCCGCGCATTCGAACGGCAGCACTGCGCAGCTCAACACGTCGGCGATATCCGCGCTCGAGAAACCCACACCGTCGAGCAGATCGACCTCGCCGCTCAATAACGCGCAGTCGAGTTCCGGGCCTTGGGCCAGGTCGCGCAACGCATCCGCGAGATCGGCGTGTTCCGGTGCGGGATAGCGCATTTCGCAGCAGATGACGTCGTCGACGATCCGCCAGCCATACACGCCGTCCGTACCGATCCACAACGCGACATACGGCTCGTGCGGATCGAGCTCGTAACTCGCCGCGTAGCGCATGGCGCGCAGCGCCGCATGCGGCTCGCCGTCGATGACGGTGAGCGAGATACCCGCAATCGCCGCGCATTCGATTCGCGCTTCGAGATGTTGCCGCGCGGTAGCGGCAATGGTCACGGAGCGGACCGGCGAATACGTTTCGTCGAGATACCAGTCGACGGCGAGAGCATGCCGCTCGAGGCCGGCAATGCGCTCGACCTCGCTCATCACCGCCGGCTCCAGTTCGGCCAGTTGATGCCCGCCGTCTTCCCCGCAACCGCTCTGCGCGGCAAGCCGCGTGAGCGGCACCGTGGTGGTCATGGTGGCCGACGCGGGCAGCGCCATCGCACATCGCAAGGCATGTGTCGCGCACGCGTGCGGCAGACCGGCGAACGCCTCGCGCAACGCACGCGCCACCGCGTGCCGGTCGGCGATCTCACTGCCAGCCATAGCACCGGCGGCAAGCGGGACGGTGCTCACGTATTCGATATGCAACGCGCCGGGTGAGCGCACGCGCTGACTCAGCACGATCAGACGCACGGTCTGCGAGCCGACATCGATCCCCGCAGCAAAACGCTGCGCACCGGGTTGCACTGCCTGAAGCCAAGATCTTTTCAACGCCATGACGCCCTCCCTCTGACTCACGCGACGAACCATTCGAACGCGAGTGATGAGGAAGAATTGTGCGTAGCCGCGCCGCCGCGCGACACTCAGCCAAATGGCTAACGTTGAGCAACGCACGTCCTGTATGCCATCAAAGCGGCTACAGTGAAGTCATTCCCGCGCGGCGCGCAGACTTGCCAATAAGTGTCAGTAAGCATGCCGAAAGCTGAAAAGCGAGGCGGCTATAATCGCGGGACTGTTTTTTGGTGCCTATATGCAATCCACGTCTCCTACGTCCCCGCCGCCCGCGCCGCAGAAGCGCAAACGCCCGCTGTGGCTGAAGCTCATCCTGGGCTTCGTGGGTCTGATCGTCGCAGGCATTCTGTGCGTGCTGCTGGTGCTCGGCTATGCGCTCGTCGTCGCCACGCCCAATCTGCCGTCGCTCGATGCGTTGACCGACTACCGGCCGAAGGTGCCGCTGCGCATCTATACGGCCGACCATGTGCTGATCGGCGAATTCGGCGAAGAACGGCGCGACATCGTCCATATTCAGGATGTGCCCGATCATCTGAAGAAGGCGATTCTCGCCATCGAAGACGCGCGCTTCTACGATCACGGCGGCGTCGACCTCACGGGCATCGCGCGCGCGGGCTTCGTCGCGCTGACCAATGGCCACGCCACGCAGGGCGCAAGCACGATCACCATGCAGGTGGCGCGCAACTTCTTCCTTTCCAGCGAGAAGACCTACACGCGCAAGATCTACGAGATGCTGCTGGCGTACAAGATCGAGTCAAAGCTGTCCAAAGATCAGATTCTTGAGGTGTATATGAATCAGATCTATCTCGGCCAGCGCGCCTACGGTTTCGCGAGCGCGGCGCGGGTGTACTTCGGCAAGGATCTGAAGGATCTGACGCTGGCGGAATCGGCCATGCTGGCCGGCTTGCCGAAGGCGCCGTCCGCGTATAACCCGGTCGTCAATCCGAAGCGTGCGAAGGTGCGTCAGGAGTACATCCTGCAACGCATGTACGAGTTGCACTACATCACCCAGGAACAATACGACGAAGCGAGCAAACAGCCGCTCGTGGTCAAGGGCGCGGGCAAGGAATTCAGCGTGCACGCGGAATACGTCGCGGAAATGGTGCGTCAGATGATGTACGCGCAGTACCGCGAAGAAGCCTATACGCGCGGTCTGAACGTGGTGACCACGATCGATTCGGCGGATCAGGACGTCGCATACCGGGCGCTGCGCAAAGGTCTGATGGACTACGAACGGCGCCACGGTTATCGTGGTCCGGAGGCGTTCATCGATCTGCCGACCGACGCCGATGATCGCGAGCAGGCCATCGACGACGCGCTGCTCGAACACCCGGACAACGGCGAGATCATTGCCGCCGTGGTCACCTCGGCGAGTCCGAAGCAGGTGCAGGCCGCTTTCATCGACGGCAATGTCGCGACGATTCAGGGCGACGGCCTGCGCTTCGCGCAGTTTGCGCTCGGTCCGCGCGCCCAGCCGAATCAACGCGTGCGGCCCGGCGCGATCATCCGGCTCGTCAAGAACGACGACGGCAACTGGTCGATCACGCAATTGCCGCAAGTGGAAGGCGCGTTCGTTTCGGTCATCCCGCAAGATGGCGCGATTCGCGCACTGGTCGGCGGTTTCGACTTCAACAAGAACAAGTTCAATCACGTGACTCAGGCTTGGCGTCAGCCGGGATCGAGCTTCAAGCCGTTTATCTATTCGGCGTCGCTCGAAAAGGGGCTTGGGCCGGCAACCGTGATCAACGACGCGCCGCTCTTCTTCAGCGCGGCTGAGACAGGCGGCCAGGCGTGGGAACCGAAGAACTACGGCGGCGGCTTCGACGGCCCGATGACCATGCGCACCGCGTTGCAACGCTCGAAGAACCTGGTGTCGATTCGTATCCTGAACCAGATCGGCACGAAGTACGCGCAGCAGTACATCACGCGTTTTGGCTTCGACGCGGATCGCCATCCGGCTTATCTGCCGATGGCGCTGGGCGCCGGTCTCGTCACGCCGTTGCAGATGGCGGGCGCGTTTTCGGTATTCGCCAACGGCGGCTATCGGATCAATCCGTATCTGATCGCTGAAGTCACCGATCAGCGCGGCATGGTGGTCGCGCACGCACAACCGCTCGTGGCCGCGCAAAGCGCGCCGCACGCGATCGAGCCGCGCAATGCGTACGTGATGAACAGCCTGCTGCAAAGCGTGGCGCAACGCGGCACGGGTGCGAAGACCAACGTACTGAAACGCACTGACCTCGCCGGCAAGACGGGCACGACCAACGATTCGCGCGACGCGTGGTTCGCCGGTTATCAGCACACGCTCACGGCCATTGCGTGGATCGGCTACGACAACCCGCGCAGTCTGGGCGACAAGGAAACCGGCGGCGGCCTCGCGCTACCCGTGTGGGTCGAATACATGGGTCGTGCGCTCAAGGGCGTGCCGGAGTACAAGATGCCGATGCCCGACGACGTGACTGAAGTCGGCTCGGAGCTTTATTTCGACGACTTCACGCCGGGGCATGGTTTCATCGCTACGGTCGGCATCAGTCAGGCGGCGCTGGACGCCGAGGCGAGCGGCGCGTCGGCGGCCGCGCCCGAGCAGGTCGGCGAGCAGGAGAAGCAGGACATCATGAATCTGTTCCGCGGACACTGACGCTCCGCCCGAAGTCCCGCAGAAAGCAAAACGGCCGCGCTAAATGCGCGGCCGTTTTTTGTGCGGTTCGGGTAATCAACTCGGCCGCGTTGGCGGCCCTCACCCGACCGGCGGGTCTTACGCTTCGAAGTGAACCGGCTCGCCCGCCTGCTGCGTGGCGTACTCCGACAGCGCGGCAAAAAACTCCGTGCCGCTGCGCGTGTCGCGCCATTCGCCGTCGACGAAACGGAAGTGGAAACCACCCGCTTTCGCGGCGATCCAGACCTCGCTCATAGGTGGCTGCAGGTTGACGATGATCTTCGAGCGGTTCTCGAATTCGAGGGTCAGGACGTTGCCGCTGCGCTCCAGTTCGATGTCGGCATCCGTGTCGTCGAGCGCGCGTTCGATGGCGGCTAGCGCGGCTTCCGCGCGGGTCAGGTATTCACTATCGGACATGCTAAACTCCATCGATTATTTATTCAGGGACAGTCATGCGAGTCGTATCTCGGATGCGCGCGGCGGCGCCCGGCCGCGCGATTGTAGCGGTTTTAGCCATTCTCGCAGGTTGTGCACTTGCCGGCTGCGGACAACGCGGTTCGCTCTATTTGCCCACCGTGCCGCCGCTACCGGCCAAGCCGATCGATCGCACGCAAACGCCGCCGAACGTTGCGCAACCCGCCTCGGCAACATCCACCGACATGAGCACCGTCCCGGATACCTCCGGCACACCGCTTTCGTTGGCGCCGGAAAACGAACTCGCCACGCCGCCCGCCTCCGCTGCATCAGCTACGGCGGCTCCGCTGCCTGCTTCCGCCGCCACACCTGTTCAATAAGACTTTCGCATGACTCGATCCGCATTTGACTACGTCGACGGCGTGCTGCACGCCGAAGGCGTGTCCGCCGTCTCCCTCGCCGAGCAGTTCGGCACGCCGCTGTACGTGTATTCGCGCGCCGCGCTCACCGAGGCGTGGAACGCCTACGCGGGTGCTTGCGCCGGGCGTCGCGCGAGTGTGCATGTCGCCGTGAAGGCCAATAGCAACCTCGCTGTGCTGAACGTGTTCGCGCGCCTGGGCGCCGGCTTCGACATCGTGTCGGGCGGCGAGCTGGCGCGTGTGTTGGCTGCCGGCGGCAAAGCGGAAAACACCGTGTTTTCCGGCGTCGGCAAGAACGCGGACGAAATGCGCGACGCGCTCGCGGCCGGCGTGAAATGCTTCAACGTCGAATCGATTCCCGAGCTCGATCGCCTGAATGCGGTTGCCGCGGAAATGGGCAAGAAAGCGCCCGTTTCGCTGCGCGTGAATCCTGACGTCGACGCGAAGACGCATCCGTATATTTCCACCGGCCTGAAGTCGAACAAATTCGGCGTCGCATTCGAGGACGCGCGCGCCACGTACCAGGCGGCTGCGGCCATGGCGAATCTCGAAGTGGTCGGCATCGACTGCCATATCGGCTCGCAGATCACCGAAGTCGCGCCGTATCTCGACGCGGTCGACAAGGTTCTGGAGCTGGTCGAGCAGATCGAGCAGGACGGCGTGAAGATTCGTCACATCGACGTGGGCGGCGGTCTCGGCATCACGTACGACGATGAAACGCCGCCGGAAATCGGCGAGTTCGTGCGCACCGTGCTCGATCGCATCGAAGCGCGCGGTCACGGCCATCGCGAAGTGTATTTCGAGCCGGGCCGTTCGCTGGTCGGCAACGCGGGCGTGCTGCTCACGCGCGTCGAGTTTCTGAAGCCGGGCGCGGAAAAGAATTTCGCTATCGTCGACGCGGCCATGACCGATCTCGCGCGCCCCGCCATGTACGAGGCGTATCACGCGATCGACCCGGTCGCGGAGCGCGACGTGCCGGCCCACGTATACGATGTGGTCGGTCCGGTTTGCGAGAGCGGCGATTGGCTCGGACGTGAACGCCTGCTGGCGGTTGAACCGGGCGATCTGCTGGCGATCCGCTCGGCCGGCGCATACGGCTTCGTGATGAGCTCGAACTACAACACACGTCCGCGCGCGGCGGAGGTGATGGTTGATGGTACACAGGTGCATGTGGTTCGCGCACGCGAAGAGGTGAAGCAGTTGTTTGCGGGCGAAACGGTTTTGCCGGCGTAACCTTTAACAACTGCCCCAACATCAAAAAGGCGATGCCACCGCAGCATCGCCTTTTTGTGTTTACGTCGCCGTTGTGCGCGATCTACGTCAGCGCAGCGCCGATCAACGCGTCTTCGACATCCTGTCACGCGCCCAAACGATCAAGCGCCAGCCCAGCAACGCCAACATGATCGCGCCGTAAATCTTCGGCAGGATCAGATCGTGTTTGCCGGCCTTCATCCACCAGAAGTGCAGGATCGCCAGCGCGCCGATTACATAGATGGACCGATGCAACATCTGCCAGCGACGCCCGAGCTTGCGCACCATCGCGCGCGGCGACGTCACGGCTAATGCGATCAGCAACACGAACGCCGCGAACCCCACCGTGATAAACGGTCGCTTGCCGATGTCCTTGATGATGTCAGCGACATCGAACCATTTATCGAACCACAGGTAAGTGGTGAAATGCAGCGTCGCGTAGAAGAACGCATAGAGTCCGAGCATCCGCCGAAAACGTACGAACGCGGCGACGCCGGTGAGTCGGCGCAACGGCGTCACGGCGAGCGTGATGCAGAGAAAGACGAGCGTCCAGAGACCCGTCGAGCGCGTGATGAACTCGATCGGATTCGCGCCGAGCCGGTCGGTCAAGCCAAATAGCACGATGCGCGCGAGCGGATACCATGCCGCGATAAACACCGCGATCTTGGCCGGCACGATCCAACGCGCGCCGGCTGCGGGGCGCTTCGCCGCCACCGACGCGGACGCTTGTGCGCGCGGCGTTTTTCGTTCGGCCTGGGTAGCGGATTGCGTATCGGAAGCCATGTTCGCGCCGCTCAAAAATTCTTCTTCAGGTCCATGCCCTGATAAAGCGACGCGACCTGATCGCCGTAGCCGTTGAACATCAACGTCTTGCGCTTGGGCGTGAAGAAACCGTCTTCGCCGATGCGTCGCTCGGTCGCCTGACTCCAGCGCGGATGATCGACGTTCGGATTCACGTTCGAATAAAACCCATATTCGTTCGATGCGTACGTATTCCAGCTGGTCGGCGGCTGCTTGTCGAGGAAGCGGATCTTCACCAGCGACTTCGCGCTCTTGAAGCCATACTTCCACGGCACCACGACCCGCACCGGCGCGCCGTTCTGATTGGGCAGCACCTGGCCGTAGAGGCCCATCGTCAGCAACGTCAGCGGATTCATCGCTTCGTCCATGCGCAGACCTTCGGAGTACGGCCAATCGAGCACGGGCGTCGACAGTCCGGGCATTTGCGACGGATCGGCCAGCGTGATGAACTGCACGTATTTGGCATTGCCCGTCGGCTGCACGCGCTTGATCAACTCCGAGAGCGGCACGCCGATCCACGGAATCACCATCGACCATCCCTCGACGCAGCGCATCCTGTACACGCGCTCCTCGAGCGGCGCGAGCTTGAGCAATTCGTCGATATCGTAGACCTTCGGATTCTTGATCTCACCCTCGACGCTCACCTTCCACGGGTGCGGCCGCAGCGTCCCGGCATTGTGCGCGGGATCGGCCTTGTCGGTGCCGAACTCGTAGAAGTTGTTGTACGTGGTGATGTCCTTGTACGGCGTGATCTTGTCGAGCGCGACGAATTTGGCGTTGGTCTTCGCCGCCAGCTTTTGCGCCTTCGGGTCCGGCGACGTGTAAGCCGCCAGCGCCTCGCCGTTCACCCCGATCAGACTGCCGAGCGCCACCGCGCCGGCCGCCTGCAACACGCGCCGCCGGTTTTGGAAAACGCGCTGCGGCGTGATTTCGCTGCGCGCAATGTCGTCGCCAGTGAGTTGAATTCTGTCGCTACGCTTGATCCACATCGTGCTGCTCCTTGCCGGCCCATCGGTCTATGCATCTTAAGGGGCCATATTGATGATCGCTCGTCCGGGCGTCCGTCTTTCAGCCATCCATGGGTACTGTCAGGGCGAACACTCTGGAGTCAGCCAATATTCCATTGGCCGTAAAAAAACCGCCGGTGCGAAGCACACGGCGGTTTTAAGTCGGTTCAGAACGGCAGATCTTACAGCTTGCCGTAACTATGCAGGCCCGACAGGAACATGTTGACGCCGAGGAAAGCGAAGGTCGTCACCAGCAGGCCAGTCAGCGCCCACCATGCCGCGACCGCGCCACGCAGGCCCTTCATCAGACGCATGTGCAGCCACGCCGCATAGTTCAGCCAGACGATCAGCGCCCACGTTTCCTTCGGGTCCCAGCTCCAGTAGCCGCCCCAGGCTTCAGCAGCCCACAGTGCGCCGAGAATCGTCGCGATCGTAAAGAAAGCGAAACCAACCGCGATCGACTTGTACATCACGTCGTCGAGCACTTCGAGCGCCGGCAGGCGATCGGCCAGCACGCCGCGCTCCTTCGATAGGTACGCGACAGCCACCATGGCCGACAACGCGAAGCTGCCATAGCCGATAAAGTTCGCCGGCACGTGAATCTTCATCCACCAGCTTTGCAGCGCCGGAACCAGCGGCTGGATCTGCTGCGCGTCGCGCGCCACCGAGTACCACATCAGGAAACCGACCGCGGCGCTGATCACCAGCAGCACGAACGCGCCGAGCGCACGGGTGTTGTAGTGCTGCTCGTAGTACAGATAGAAAAGCGCGGTGATCAGGCTGAACAGCACGAACACTTCGTACAGGTTCGAGATAGGAATATGGCCGACGTCCGCGCCGATCAGGTACGACTCGTACCAGCGCACCATCAGCCCGACGAAGCCCATCACCACTGCCGCCCACGTCATTTTTGAGCCGATCGCCGCGCCGGTCGGCGAGCGCGACAGCAGGCCGATCCAGTAGAACACGGTGGCGAACACGAAGAGCGCGCTCATCCACAGAATCGCGGACTGGCTCGACAGGAAATACTTGAGGAAGAAGGCGTTATCCGCGCGGCTGAGATCGCCGTGATAGATCTGGATGGCCAGCAGCGACAGCGCAGCGATGCCCACCATCAGCGGACGCACCGGTTTCCAGCGCCAGCCGAGCACCACGAAAACCGGCACCGCGCAGCAGAGCACCAGCTTGTCGTAGTAATTCATGAACGGGTGATAGCGCGACAGCGCGAACCCGGCGCCCGCGACCATCGCGACGGCAAACAGCCAGTCGACAACGCCGAGCCGCTTCAGGAACGGCCGTTCGTCGTACTCGCCGATGTTGAGTGACTCGCCTGCCAGCGCCTTTTGGGGCCGCGAAGAGGGAGATTGGGAAACCTGAGTCAAGTCCATGATCTTACCGGGTCGAATCTTGTGAGCTTGCGGACGGCGCGCCGGCGTTGCCGGATTTATCGGAGGCGCCGGCGGCGTCGGGTGCTTCAACGAGTTTGGCGCCCAACGCGGCGCCTACTGCGTCGCGCGTCTGGACGAACTCTTTCTCGAAGTCGAGCGTCTTGCGCGCGCTCGACATCGCCATCACGACGTTCGTGCCGTGCTCGGTGTCTTTAAGCCAGAACCAGAGGCGCCGTTCACGGATGTAGAACATCGAAAAGATGCCCAACACGAGGAGCAGGCTGCCAAGATACACGACTTTTTTGCCCGGCGCGCGCGTCAACTGAAATACCGAAGCTTGCACCTGCTTGAATGAGTCAAGCTGTAAATAGACCGGCGATCCATACAAAAAGCTGTCGGATATCGCGTTGATCGAGCTTTGGATGAAGCGGCTGGCGTCCGGATTGGCCGGCGCCTCGGGCTCGCCGAGTTGCTGGCGGGACAGTTGATACAGGTCCCACGTCGCGCCTTCCAGCATGCGCAACAGCAGGCCGGCGGCCTTTTCCTGCTCGCCCTTCGGCACCGAATGGTCGATAAAACCGGCAATAGCCTGGAAGCCGCCGACCGTCTGGCCGTTCGGCATCTTGATGCCGTTGTCCGCACCCGCAAAAAGGGTCAGCACCCGCAGCGCGCTTTCTTCGAGATGCTGTTGCAATTCCGCGTTCGAACCGGGCACCGAGCGCAGCGCGAAACGGTGAGCCGCCGAGGCGCGCATGGCCGGATCTTCGAGCGTGGCGCGCAGGTTCATCCATTCCTTGACGGTGCCGCCGTTGTCAGCGGGAATGCGCAGGTAGCGGAACGGATCGTCCGGATTCACGCGCATGCCGGCGAGGAACATCTTTTCGCCGGATACGTCGACCGGCAGCATGTAGTTGTTGTACTCGCGCGCCTGGCCGTCCTTGTCGCGCACCTTGTATTGCACCGATGGGCCGACGTTGTGCAGATCGAGCGGCTTCGAGGTCTTCGCGCCGGAGCCGAGGCGCTCGTCGAACGCTTCCTTCAACGTGCGCTGCGCCGCGACGCCGCGGGCGTCGGTCTGGCCGCTGCCGTTCTGGATGTTTTCGACGTTGATCGCGCGGAAATCGGTGAATTCGACCGTCTGGCCGTCGGCGAGCGGCGTGGCCGTGCCCAACGGCGCATTGCCGCCGATCGTGCCGCCGAACGGTGCGGTCTTCGCGCTTGCACCGCTCATCGGGTAGGCCGTCATCTGCATCTGCGAGCCGCCGTCCTGGAAGCTCGACTGATAAATCGATACGCCGTCGTAGGTGAACGGCTTGTTCACTTCGACTCGCGCCGGAACGCGCGCGCCGGTCTTGTGATCCACCACCACGATGTCGCTCGCGAACAGCTTCGGCATGCCCGTCGAGTAGTAATCGACGATGAACTTGTTCAGTTCGATCGAAAACGGCAGGTCCTGAATCAGCGAGCCGTCCGGCTGGTTGAGGATCGCCGTGGACACGTGCTGGCCTTCCGGCACCCACGCGTAGCCGCGGAACGTCGGATTGGACTGTGACAGGCGATGGTCCGGCGTGATGTCGTTGATCACCGTGTTGGCGCGGATCGGCGACTTGTCGAACAGCCACATTTGCAGCTTGATCGGCAGATTGCTGTCCAGCAGGCCGCCGAGACAGATCACCACGATCGCAATGTGAGCAGAGATGTAGCCGAACTTGGTCAAGGCGCCGCGCTTGGCGGCGATCAAGGTCGCGCCTTCGGACTCTCGCGTGACGAACTTGTAGCCGAGCTTCGCCGAGAGCTTGGCGAGCAACGTCGCGGTCTGCGCGCGGGAGGCATGCACCGCGAATTCGCCCTTGTGATGGAACGCGCGCAGGCTGCCTTCGCGAACCCTGTCCTTCCAGCTCTTCGCGTCGGCGACCATTTTCGGCGCATTGCGGATCACGCACAGCGACACCGACACCATCAGGAAGCCGAGAATCAGCATGAACCACCACGAGCTGTACACCGTGTACAGGCTCAACGAGCGGAAGATGTCCGCCCAGAACGGGCCGAACTGATTGACGTAGTTGGGATACGGATCGTCCTGCGTGAGGACGGTGCCGATGATGCTGGCGATCGACAGAATCACGAGCAACGAAATGGCAAAACGCATCGAACTCAAGACTTCGACGACGCTGCGCATGACGCGATTGCCCGACTTCGACTGCAAACCCGACGTGGTGACGCTCATTCATACTCCGACTGAACAGCAAAAAAGGGTGAAGGGCTGTCGTAGGCACGACGCCCTCACCCTTTTCTTGTTTTGTACCGGCCTCGCCGGGCCGGTTGCACTTGCGTGCGGGCTTCCTAGTGCAAGCCCGCGATGTAATCGGCTACAGCCTTGATCTCGCTGTCCGACAGACGCGTTGCAATAGCATGCATCGCCTCGTTGTTGTTACGTGCGCCAGGACCTTGCGTGAACGCGGTCAACTGCGCCACCGTGTATTCCGCCCACTGCCCCGACAGCCGTGGATACTGCGACGGAATCCCTTGCCCGGTCGGCCCGTGGCAGCTTGCGCACGCCGGCACGCCCTTGTCGGCAATGCCGCCGCGATAAATCTTCTGGCCGAGCGGCACGGTGTCCTTGTTGTGCGCGTAGCCCGGCTTCGGGGTCTGCGCCGCGAAATAAGCTGCGACGTTGACCATATCCTGATCAGACAGTGCCGCCGCCATGCCCGCCATGATCGCATTGTTGCGCGCTGGCTGCTTGGCGCCCGGCTGGGTCTTGAAGTCCTTGAGTTGCTTGACGAGATACTCAGGGTGCTGGCCCGCCAGCTTCGGATACGCGCCGCCGGCACTGTTGCCGTCTGCCCCGTGACACGACGCGCACACCTGCACCGCGATTGCCTGCCCCCGATTGACGTCCGGCTTTGCCGGTTCTGCTGCTCGTGCCTGAATTGCCAAACCTGAAAGACCTGCCGCTACATGAAGCACCATCAGAGTCTTGCTCAGTCGATTCATTCGCACACCCTGTCTCGTCTTGTGGGATTTTTAGAGCGCCCCCAAACCTGCCGCTTCGCGCCAGGCCCGGCGTTTTTCTTGAAGGTTTTGCAAAATACGACGGCGACCGAGTGACCGCCAGGAGCCGCCAAGGCACGTGGGCTGGCCCCCTCAGGTTTTCAGTAAACCATCGTATTGTACAATAACTCGCTAATCGCTAAGACGCCAGTCGGGCTTGACCCGTCCCCACTCCGGGTTCCCCGGCGTCTCGAATCCTGGCCTGATCATGTCCTTCCTGCTCCACCAATCCCGCTTTTTCACGACCGTCAATCACTTGCGTGATCTGCCGGCCACTTCGCAACCCGAGATCGCCTTTGCGGGACGCTCGAACGCAGGCAAGTCGACGGCCATTAATATTCTGTGCAATCAGAAGCGATTGGCCTTCGCCAGTAAGACGCCGGGACGCACGCAGCATATCAATTACTTTTCGGTGGGCAAGGCGGACGAGCCGACCGCGCACCTGGTCGATCTGCCGGGTTACGGCTATGCGGAAGTGCCGGGCGCGGCCAAGGCACACTGGGAAGCGCTGCTGTCCACCTACCTGCAATCGCGCTCGCAATTGCGCGGCATGATCCTGATGATGGATTCACGCCGCCCGCTGACCGATCTGGACCGCCGCATGATCGAGTGGTTCGCGCCGACCGGCAAGCCGATCCACACGCTCCTGACCAAATGCGACAAATTGACGCGTCAGGAAAGCGTGAACGCGTTGCGCGCGACCCAGAAAGGTCTGGCTGAATATCGCACCGCCGGCTACCAGGGCGAACTAACCGCCCAGCTGTTCTCGGCGCTCAAACGCGTCGGCATCGACGAAGCGCACGAGCTGATCGAAAGCTGGCTGATCCCCGAGGCGAAGGGTGAAACGGACGCCGCTCAGTAAGCGAGGCGAACACCGCCGGACAAGGCAAAAACGCCATTCCGGCCGCCCATAAAAAAACCCGCCGCTTTAACGGCGGGTCAAACAGCCTAATCGAAAAACGACAGGCACCCGCTCAGGGAGGAGAAGCGGGGAGGTCAGCGCAAGGCGCCTTGCTCGATCGGTATGATATACCATTGTCTCGAAAAGTTTCCGGCAGCGGAGGCAGGCGTTACTTGTCCACTCCACACATCCACGTTTCTTCGATTCGCTATGAGCTTCTATCCGCACTACCGTCCGCGCCGCATGCGCCGCGACGACTTCTCGCGCCGTCTGATGCGGGAAAACATCCTCACCACCAACGATCTGATTTATCCCGTCTTTATCGTCGAAGGCACCAACGTGCGGCAAGCCGTGCCGTCGATGCCGGGCGTCGAGCGCGTGTCGGTCGACCTGCTGATGGGCGTGGCTGAACAATGCGTCGAACTGGGCGTGCCCGTGCTGTCGCTGTTCCCGGCGATCGAGCCGTCGCTGAAAACGCCCGATGGCCGCGAAGCGACCAACCCGGCCGGTTTGATTCCGCGCGCGGTTCGCGAACTCAAAAAGAACTTCCCCGGGCTGGGCGTGCTCACCGACGTGGCGCTCGATCCCTACACGAGCCACGGTCAGGACGGCGTGCTCGACGAAACCGGCTATGTGATCAACGACGAGACCGTCGAGATTCTGGTCGAACAGGCGCGCGCGCAGGCTGAAGCCGGCGTCGACATCGTTGCGCCTTCGGACATGATGGACGGCCGCATTGGCGCGATCCGCGAAATGCTCGAGAGCGAAGACCATATCCATACGCGGATCATGGCTTATGCGGCCAAGTTCGCGTCGGCGTTTTACGGCCCGTTCCGCGACGCCGTCGGTTCCGCGACGAACCTCGGCAAGAGCAACAAGATGACTTACCAGATGGATCCGGCCAATTCGAATGAGGCGCTGCGCGAAGTGCAAGCGGACATCAACGAAGGCGCGGACATGGTGATGGTCAAGCCCGGCATGCCGTATCTCGATATCGTGCGTCGCGTGAAGGACGAGTTCCAGTTCCCGACCTATGTGTATCAGGTGAGTGGCGAGTACGCGATGCTGAAGGCGGCCGCGCAGAACGGCTGGCTCGATCACGACAAGGCGATGATGGAATCGCTGCTGGCGTTCAAGCGGGCGGGCGCGGACGGCGTGCTGACCTATTTCGCGTTGGATGCCGCGCGGATTTTGCGCTCGCAGAAGTAAGGCGACGCGCCGCCCGGCGCCGTGACGAACCGCCGGTTTGCGTTACGCACCCGGCGCGTTCACCCGATCCAGACTGCGCAAAAATTTATCCGCGGACTCGTAGCCGACGACGCGCAGCACCTCCTTGCCACTCTGATCGAAAAAGATGATCCCCGGTGGCCCGAACAAACTGAAGCGCTTGAGCAGCATCTGATCGTCGACATTGTTGGCGGTCACGTCGGCGCGCAACAGATTCATCTGCTTCAATTTCGCTTGAACACGCGGATCGCTGAAGGTGAATTTCTCCATCTCTTTGCAGCTGACACACCAGTCCGCGTAAAAATCGAGCATGGCGGGCTGTGCAGCCGTTTTGACGGCCTGGTCGAGTTCATTCGATGAACGCACCGGGGCGAACGTCAAATCGCTCTGCGGCTCGCTGTCCGGCTTATTCGAAGTGTTCGCGACGCCCGCTTCTCCGCCACGCGCCGCCAACACCGCAAGCGGGCGCAGCGGATCGGATGAGCCCGCCGCCAGCCCGACCAGCAGGACCGCCGCCCAGATGGCAAACGCCGCACCGATGCCTCGACCGAGCTGGCGCCACACGGAAGCCTCCGCTGTGGGTGCCGAGAACAAGCCGAGGGAGGCCGCGGCGATCAGCAGCCAGAGCGCGCTCAGTAGCATCGTCGCAGTCGCGCCGAGCACCGGCCAGACGATCCACAGGGCGGCCGCAAGCAGCACGACGCCGAAGAACACCTTGACGCTGTCCATCCATGCGCCGGCGCGCGGCAGCAGTGTGCCCGCGCCTAGACCGAGGATCAGCAGCGGCACGCCCAATCCCAATCCCATCGAAAACAGCGCCGCGCCGCCGAGCACCGCGTCGCCTGTATGCGCAATGAACGCCAGCACCGCAAAGAGCGGTGCGGTCATGCAGGCGCCGACCACCAGCGCAGACAGCGCGCCCATCACGGCAACGGCCGCAAACTTGCCCCCGGAGCGCCCGGTCGATGCACGCGAGACGCCGTCCTGCCAACGCTGCGGCAGTGCGACGTCGAAACCTGCAATCAGGGTCAGCGCGAAAATGGCCAACAGGACGCCAAAAGCACCGAGCACCCACGGGTTTTGCAGCCACGCGCCGAGACTCTGCCCGACCAGCGCGGCGGCGATGCCGAGCGCCGTGTACACGAGCGCCATGCCGATCACATAGGCCAGCGACAGTGCGAATCCACGTGCACGCGTGACGCGCGCGCCTTCGCCGATGATGATCGCCGAAAGAATCGGAATCATTGGGTACGAACACGGGAGCAGACTGAGCACGGCGCCGGCGACGAAATAGAGTCCGACGATCGCGAAGAAACCACCGCCTTGCAGCAGCGACTGCGCGTAGTCTGCGCTGGTGGCGCGGTCGTACCACGAGGTGGCCGCGGCAGCGGATTTCTGCGCAACTTCGGCGCCGGCGTCAGCCGCGCTGCCGGCCGACTGCAGAGCCGCGCCGCTCACGTGATACACGCGCTCCATCGGCGGATAGCAGATGCCGGCATCGGCACAGCCCTGCGACGTCACCGCCAGGTCGAACGGTCCGACCGCCTGTTTAACGGGAATCCGGATCGTCAGTTCGTTCCGATACGTCTCGACGTTCTTGTTAAAGGTCTGATCGAACTTGACGTGGCCAGCCGGCAATTGCGGCTCGCCGATCGTGGTCGTGCCGTTGCGCGTCGCGAAGGCGAAGCGCTCACGATACATGTAGTAGCCATCCGCGATTTTGTAGGTTACGTCGACTTCGCCGGGTTTCTCCGACGCGCTGAATTTGAACGCCACCGCAGGATCGAGAAAATCGTCCGCCGCGCGGGCGAGCGTGCCGAACTGCGCGAAGATCAGGCAACCAAGCAGGAAGAATACGGTGCGCAGTGCATTGCGCACGCGCCGATCGAGGCCGTTAAACATGAAGAGGACGTTGGGTTTCAGCAGTGATCCACTGGCCGTACGCGGCCGATGCCGTCGCTTGCCATGAGAGGATTTCCGGCGTGTCGTAGGGATGGTGAGCCTGAATGTACTGCTCGAGTTCGAGCGCGCGTGCCGCGCTGGTCTTGAACAGCAACTGGATTTCCTGCGCTGTTTCGATCGCGCCCTGCCAGTGATAGCTGGACTGCACGGTGCCTAACTGCGTGACACAGGCACATAGCCGCGCGGCCAAGGCATCTGCGGCAAGCTTCTGAGCCACGGCCGCATCCGGTACCGTTGTCAGAATCAAGGTCACATTCACGCTCACAGATGGCTCCGGCAAAGGCACGATTCAGGTGCCGATATCGTATCACCTAGCCTTGTCCGACCGCTGAGGGCTCTGCAGCGGCCACTCGGCAAATGGCCGCAACCATTGCGTTCTGGCGCTATAAACAAAAAAGCCAGGCTTGGCGCCTGGCTTTTTTAGATGCGAGGAAGCTTACTCAGCTTCTTGCACTTCAACTTCTTCAACTTCCGGACGGTCGAGCAGTTCGACCAGTGCCATCGGAGCGTTGTCGCCGACGCGGAAGCCGAACTTCAGAACGCGCAGATAGCCGCCCGGACGGGTAGCGTAACGCGGGCCCAGAACTTCGAACAGCTTCGTGACCGAGTCACGATCGCGCAGGCGGTTGAACGCCAGACGACGATTTGCCAGCGACGGCTTCTTGCCGAGCGTGATCAGCGGTTCGACAACTTTACGGAGTTCTTTCGCCTTCGGCAGCGTGGTCTTGATGACTTCGTGCTCGATCAGCGAATTGGACATATTACGGAGCATTGCCAGACGGTGGCTGCTCGTGCGGTTCAGTTTCCGCAAACCATGACGGTGACGCATGTTAATTCCTTCGATTCAGAGTTTTGGTCCAGCTCTTCTATCGCGCTCGAACTACCTGCGGTTTCCCAATGGTAGCGAGTGCACGGGCCGGTAGTGAAAAAAGACAAGACGCGGATTTTAAAGCAAAATCCGCGTCTTTGCCAGTGCAGCGGCGGGTTCTGTCCCGGGATTACTTGTCGACTTACTTGTCCAACCCTGCCGGCGGCCAGTTTTCGAGTTTCATGCCGAGCGTCAAACCACGCGACGCCAGTACTTCCTTGATTTCGTTCAGCGACTTGCGACCCAGATTCGGCGTCTTCAGCAGCTCGTTTTCCGTGCGCTGGATCAGGTCGCCGATGTAGTAAATGTTCTCGGCCTTCAGGCAGTTCGCGGAACGAACCGTCAGTTCGAGATCATCGACCGGACGCAGCAGGATCGGATCGATCTGCGGCGCACGCGACGGCGCTTCAGCCGTTGCTTCGGTGCCTTCCAGTGCAGCGAAGACCGACAGTTGATCGACCAGAATGCGCGCCGATTGACGGATCGCTTCTTCCGGCGAAATCACACCGTTGGTTTCGATGTTCATCACGAGCTTGTCGAGGTCGGTACGCTGTTCGACGCGAGCGCTTTCAACGGCGTAGCTCACGCGGCGAACCGGCGAGAACGACGCGTCCAGCACGATACGGCCGATGATCTTGGCCGACTCTTCGCCGTAACGACGCACGTTGCCCGGCACGTAGCCGCGGCCCTTCTCGACCTTGATCTGCACGTCGAGCTTGCCGCCCTTCGACAGATGCGCAATCACGTGATCCGGGTTGATCACTTCGCAATCGTGCGCGACTTCGATGTCGCCAGCGGTGACAACGCCTTCGCCTTCCTTGCGCAGCGTAACCGTTACTTCGTCACGGTTATGCAGCTTGAAGACCACGCCCTTCAGGTTCAACAACAGGTTGACCACATCCTCTTGCACACCGTCGAGCGTCGAATACTCATGTACGACGCCTGCGATCGTCACTTCGGTCGGCGCGTAGCCCACCATCGACGACAGCAGCACACGCCGGAGCGCGTTACCCAAGGTGTGGCCGTAACCGCGTTCAAACGGTTCCATGACCACTTTCGCATGGCTCTCACCAAGCGATTCAACAGCGATGATCTTGGGCTTCAACAAACTGGTTTGCATAGGTTTTCCTTTTCAATACCCTCGGCTCGTTACACCGATAAGGCTGACCGGTAACAACCTGAAAATAAACAGCCGAGGCGCCCCCTTGCTCAGCGCAATCAGGGTGCCCCGGCCGTTAATCCGATTACCGCGAATACAATTCGACGATCAGGCTTTCGTTGATATCGCCAGCGATGTCGCTGCGTTCCGGCTTCTGCTTGAACGTGCCTTCGAACTTCTTCGAATCGACAGCGACCCAGCTCGGCAGACCGCCTTGCTCAGCCAGCGACAGCGCTTCGAGAATCCGCGCCTGCTTCTTCTTCGTTTCGCGCACCGCGACGACGTCGCCTGCCTTCACTTGCATCGACGGGATGTTCGACACCACGCCGTTCACGACGATCGCCTTGTGGCTCACGAGCTGACGTGCTTCAGCACGCGTCGAGCCGAAGCCCATGCGATACACGACGTTGTCCAGACGCGATTCGAGCAACTGCAGCAGGTTTTCACCCGTGTTGCCCTTCAGGCGGTCGGCTTCAGCGAAGTAACGACGGAATTGACGCTCGAGGACACCGTAGATGCGCTTCACTTTTTGCTTTTCGCGCAGCTGCGTGCCGTAGTCGGACGTACGTGCGCCCGAGGTGCGGCCGTGTTGGCCGGGCTTGCTGTCAAGCTTGCACTTGTCAGCGAGCGAACGACGGGCGCTCTTCAGGAAAAGGTCAGTGCCTTCACGGCGGGACAGCTTGGCCTTAGGGCCGATATAACGTGCCACGTTGATTCCTTCAGTGATTAATCACGCGAATGCGTGCACTCGCGCTAGTCCGAGCCCTTTGGGCCGAACGGTGGGCTTAGTCAATTCAATAGCGCAAGCAGCCTGCCGCCGCGCAGGGCGGCAACAGGCGCAAGCAATACTAGCGTCTTAGATACGACGACGCTTCGGCGGACGGCAGCCGTTGTGCGGGACCGGGGTCACGTCGGAGATCGCAGTGATCTTGATGCCAAGACCATGCAACGCGCGCACCGCCGACTCACGGCCAGGACCGGGGCCCTTGATCCGCACTTCGAGGTTCTTCACGCCGTATTCCATCGCCACGCGGCCAGCCGATTCGGCTGCCACCTGGGCTGCAAACGGGGTCGATTTACGCGAACCCTTGAAGCCCTGACCACCCGACGTTGCCCAAGCAAGTGCATTGCCTTGACGATCGGTGATCGTGATGATGGTGTTGTTGAACGACGCGTGAACGTGAACCACGCCCTCGGCGACGTTCTTCTTGACCTTCTTGCGAACGCGTTGCGCCGCGGAGTTGTTCGAAGCCTTAGCCATTACGTTTTCCTGTAACTGTCAGTTCCGCTTACTTCTTCAGCGATTGCGCTGCACGACGCGGACCCTTGCGCGTACGGGCATTCGTACGCGTACGCTGGCCGCGCAGGGGCAAGCCCTTACGATGCCGAACGCCACGGTAGCAGCCGAGATCCATCAGGCGCTTGATGTTCATCGTCGTTTCACGGCGCAGATCGCCTTCAACGATGAACTTGCCGACTTCTTCACGCAGCTTTTCGAGGTCTGCGTCGTTCAGGTCTTTGACCTTCTTCGAAAATGCCACACCAGCAGCGACGCAAATGTCGCGCGAGCGCGTGCGGCCGACACCGTAAATAGCCGTGAGGCCGATTTCGGTGTGCTGGTGATTCGGGATGTTAACCCCTGCGATACGAGCCATTGTTTTTCCTCAAACAAAAAGCGCAAGCAAAAGCGCGGCGTTCAGCCTTGACGCTGTTTGTGGCGCGGATCAGAGCTGCAAATCACGCGCACAACGCCTTTGCGCTTGATGATCTTGCAATTGCGGCAAATGCGCTTAACCGATGCCATCACTTTCATGATATTACCCTTTTTTCAAATCACTTCGCCCGGAACACGATCCGCGCACGCGACAGATCGTAAGGCGTCAATTCAACCGTCACCTTGTCGCCCGGCAAGATTCGGATGTAGTGCATCCGCATCTTCCCGGATATGTGTCCCAATACGACATGGCCGTTTTCCAGCTTCACCCTGAAGGTAGCGTTAGGCAGGTTTTCGATGACTTCACCCTGCATCTGGATAACATCGTCTTTGGCCATAAGTCCTTTCAACGCATCGGGACGCCGCCGCCTTTGAAATTAGCTTTCTTCAGCAGCGATTCATACTGTTGCGACATAACGTACGACTGCACCTGCGCCATGAAATCCATTGTGACGACGACAATGATCAGCAGCGACGTTCCACCAAAATAAAACGGCACGTTCCAGCGCAGCACCAAAAACTCGGGCAGCAGACAAACAAACACGATGTAGATCGCACCGGCCAGCGTCAGACGCGTGAGGATGCGGTCGATATATCGCGCCGTTTGATCGCCCGGGCGGATGCCTGGGACGAAAGCGCCACTCTTTTTCAGGTTGTCGGCCGTCTCTCTGCTGTTGAACACCAGTGCGGTGTAGAAGAAACAGAAGAAAACGATCGCCAACGCGTACAGCAACACGTACACGGGTTGGCCGGGCTTGAGGGCTTCGGCCACGTTGTGCAACGTGTCTGCGAACCAGCCGGTACGCGACCCCGAACTAAACCAGTTCAGGATAGTTGCCGGGAAGAGAATGATCGACGATGCAAAGATCGGCGGAATCACGCCCGACATGTTCAGCTTCAACGGCAGATGCGAAGACTGTCCGCCGTAAATCTTGTTACCGACTTGCCGCTTTGCGTAGTTCACAAGAATCTTGCGCTGGCCGCGTTCGATGAACACCACCAGATACGTCACAGCAGCAATCAGCGCGACGACGATAATCGCGGATATCGGGCTCATCGAACCGGTTTGCACCAGCGAAACAAGACCACCGATCGCATTCGGGAAACCCGCTGCAATCCCGCCGAAAATAATGATCGAGATACCGTTGCCAAGCCCGCGTTCCGTGATCTGCTCACCTAGCCACATCAGGAACATCGTGCCGGTCACCAGCGTCACGACCGTCGTCAACCGAAAAACCATCCCCGGGTCGATCACGAGACCAGGCTGATTTTCCAGCGCCACGGCAATGCCGAAGGCCTGGAACGTTGCCAGCAGGACCGTAAAGATACGCGTGTACTGCGTAATCTTCCGTTGACCTGCCTGCCCTTCTTTTTTCAGCGCTTCGAGCTGCGGCGAGACAATCGCCAGCAACTGCATGATGATCGACGCCGAAATATACGGCATGATCCCCAGCGCAAAAATCGTGAACCGCGAAAGTGCGCCACCCGAGAACATGTTGAACATGCCAAGGATGCCGCCCGACTGGCTTTGGAACAACTTTGCCAGCTGGTCCGGGTCAATACCCGGCACCGGAATATGCGCGCCGATACGGTAGACGATCAGCGCCAGCAGCAGGAACACTGCTCGCCGACGCAGATCGCCGAACTTCGCCGCGCTGCGACCGGGTTTTGCGAGACTCGGGCTGTTAGCCAAGTACCTTCTCCGATGCAAATGCTAGTGACGGCAAATAACTTGCGCGTTACTCGGCAAAAGAGCCGCCGGCTGCTTCAATAGCAGCGCGCGCACCCTTCGTCGCACCCAGACCCTTCACAACGACCTTGCGCTTGAGCTCGCCCGTCGCGATGATCTTGGCGCTCTTGATCAGCTCGCCGACCAAGCCGGCTTGCTTCAGAGCCAGCAGATCGATTTCGTCGACCGGCAGCTTTTCCAGATCCGAGAGACGCACTTCACCGACGAATTCCTTCGTCAGCGAGGTGAAGCCACGCTTCGGCAGGCGACGTTGCAGCGGCATTTGACCGCCTTCGAAGCCAACCTTGTGAAAGCCGCCCGAACGCGACTTCTGACCCTTGTGACCACGGCCGGCGGTTTTGCCGAGGCCGGAGCCGATGCCGCGACCAACGCGACGCTTTGCGTGCTTCGCGCCTTCAGCCGGCTTCAGGTTATTCAATTCCATTATCAACTCCTTGAGTCCTGGTCAGCCGCTTAGCTGATGACCTTAACGAGGTACGAAACCTTGTTGATCATGCCGCGCACAGCCGGCGTGTCCTGCAACTCGCTAACCGAGTTGAGTCGGCGCAGGCCCAAGCCACGCACCGTTGCACGGTGCGTTTCACGGGTGCCGATCAGGCTCTTGACGAGCTGGACCTTGACAGTTTTATCAGACATGGTGTCCACCTTAGCCCAGAATATCTTCGACGGACTTGCCGCGCTTCGCCGCGATGTCGCCCGGCGTGGACTGCTTGCGCAGACCGTCGAGCGTTGCACGAACGAGGTTGTACGGGTTCGTCGAACCGTGGCTCTTGGCCACAACGTTCTGCACGCCCATCACGTCGAACACTGCGCGCATCGGGCCGCCAGCGATCACACCGGTACCGTCCTTGGCCGGGGCCAGGAGGACCATCGATGCGCCGTGCTTACCGTGCACTTCGTGTTGCAGGGTACCGTTCTTGAGCGGCACCTTGAACATGTTGCGGCGAGCCTGTTCCATCGCCTTCTGAACAGCGACCGGCACTTCCTTCGCCTTGCCCTTGCCCATACCGACGCGGCCATCACCGTCGCCAACCACGGTCAGTGCGGCGAAACCGAGAATCCGGCCACCCTTCACGACCTTGGTCACGCGGTTGACCGAAATCATTTTTTCACGAAGGCCGTCGTCGCGTTCGTCAGCCTGAACTTTCGCTTGCATCTTTGCCATGACGAATTCTTCCCTTAGAACTTGAGTCCGGCTTCGCGCGCCGCATCAGCCAGCGCTTTCACGCGGCCGTGGTAACGGAAACCCGAACGGTCGAAGGCGACGGATTCGATGCCGGCAGCCTTAGCCTTTTCTGCGATGCGCTTACCGATCAGCGTAGCAGCGGCGACGTTGCCGCCCTTGCCCGTTTGATCAGCCAGTTGCGCACGCACTTCGGCCTCGAGCGTCGACGCGCTGGCGAGCACCTTGGTGCCGCACGGCGAGAACACTTGCGCATAGATGTGCGTGTTCGTGCGATGCACGGCGAGACGCGCGACCTGCAGCTCAGCGATCTTGATACGCGTCTGACGAGCGCGGCGCAGGCGAGATTGAGTCTTATCCATGATTGCGCACCCTTACTTCTTCTTCGTTTCTTTGAGGATCACAACCTCGTTGGCGTAACGCACACCCTTGCCCTTGTAGGGCTCCGGAGGGCGATAGCCGCGCACTTCTGCAGCGACCTGGCCAACTTGTTGCTTATTGATCCCCTTGATCACGATTTCGGTTTGCGTCGGGGTTTCAGCCTTGACGCCTTCCGGCATCTGGTGCACCACGGGGTGCGAGAAACCCAGCGACAGATTCAGCTTGTCGCCTTGCGCTTGTGCGCGGTAACCAACGCCAACCAGCGTCAGCTTGCGCTCGAAACCCTTCGTCACGCCGTTCACCATGTTCGCAACCAGTGCGCGCATCGTGCCCGACATCGCATTCGCTTCGCGGCTTTCGTCAACCGGCTCGAACTTCAGCGTGCCGTTGTCGTTCACCACCTTCACGAGGCTGTTAGCAGCCTGCGAAATCGTACCCAGCGGGCCCTTGACGGTAATGCGATCGTCGCTCAGGGCCACTTCGGCGCCTTGCAGCGCGACCGGGCTTTTACCTACTCGAGACATGTTTCTCTCCTTTCGGCCTTAAGCGACGTAGCAGATGACTTCGCCGCCAACGCCCGTTGCGCGCGCCTTGCGGTCCGTCATCACGCCCTTCGGCGTCGACACGATTGCCACGCCGAGGCCATTCATGACCACAGGGATGTCGTTACGGCCGCGGTACACACGCAGACCAGGCTTCGAAACGCGTTCAATGCGCTCGATGACCGGGCGGCCAGCGTAGTACTTCAACACGATGTTCAATTCAGACTTCGCACCTTCGGACTTCACTGCGAAATCATCGATATAGCCTTCGTCCTTCAGGACCTGCGCAATCGCAACCTTGACTTTCGACGAGGGCATAGTCACCGAGACTTTCTCAACCATCTGCGCATTGCGGATGCGAGTCAGCATATCGGCGATAGGATCACTCATGCTCATTTACGTTTCTCCTATTACCAGCTCGCCTTGGTCAGGCCAGGGATCTCGCCGCGGAACGCGATTTCGCGAATCTTGTTACGCGCCAGCCCGAATTTACGGAACGTGCCACGCGGGCGACCGGTAATTGCGCAGCGGTTGCGCTTACGGGTCGGGTTAGAGTTGCGCGGCAGTTGTTGCAGTTCCAGACGTGCTGCGTAATGCTCTTCGTCCGACTTGCTCATATCGCCGATAATCGCTTTCAGCTCAGCACGCTTGGGAGCGTACTTAGCGGCCAGGCGAGCACGCTTCTTTTCACGTTCGATCAGTGCCAGTTTAGCCACGGTAACCTCAGTTTCTGAACGGGAACTTGAAGCTGGCGAGCAGAGCCTTTGCTTCGTCGTCGGTCTTCGCAGTCGTCGTGATGCTGATGTTCAGCCCACGCAGTGCGTCGATCTTGTCGTAGTCGATTTCGGGGAAAATGATCTGCTCTTTCACACCGATGTTGTAGTTGCCGCGACCATCGAACGCACGACCCGACACGCCACGGAAGTCACGCACACGGGGGAGCGCGACCGTCACGAAACGGTCCAGAAATTCGTACATTGCCTGACCACGCAACGTGACCATTGCACCGATCGGATAGCCCTGACGGATCTTGAAGCCAGCGATTGCCTTGCGTGCCTTCGTGATCACCGGCTTCTGGCCTGCGATCTTCGTCAGGTCGCCGACGGCGTTTTCGATGATCTTCTTGTCAGCAACCGCTTCGCCAAGGCCCATGTTCAGGGTGATCTTGGTGATGCGCGGCACTTCCATCACGGACTTGTAACCGAACTTCTCGATGAGGCCGGGTACAACCTTCTCTTTGTAAAACTCTTGCAAACGAGCCATTTTTTTACTCCGCAGCGTCAGGCGCTCAGCTCGGCACCGGTCGTCTTAAGGAAACGGACTTTCTTGTCTCCTTCGACCTTGATGCCTACACGCGACGCCTTGCCATTCGCGTCGACCAATGCGACGTTCGAAATTTGCAGCGGCATCGTCTTGGCTTCCACACCGCCCGTCGTACCCTTCATCGGGTTCGGCTTGACGTGTTTCTTGACGAGGTTGATACCCTCGACAATCACTTTGCCTTCGCCAACGGACAGCACGACGCCGCGCTTGCCTTTATCTTTGCCGGTGATGACGATAACTTCGTCACCCTTGCGAATCTTGTTCATCGCGACTCCTTACAGCACTTCGGGTGCCAACGAAACGATCTTCATGAATCGTTCGCTGCGCAACTCGCGCGTGACAGGCCCGAAAATACGGGTGCCAATAGGTTCGAGCTTGGCATTCAACAACACAGCGGCGTTGCCATCGAACTTGATCAGCGAGCCGTCCTGACGGCGCACGCCCTTGGCGGTGCGAACCACCACGGCGTTGTAAATTTCGCCTTTCTTCACGCGCCCGCGCGGCGTTGCTTCTTTGACGGTCACCTTGATGATGTCGCCAATGCTGGCATAACGACGCTTCGAGCCGCCGAGCACCTTGATGCACATGACTTCACGCGCACCCGTGTTGTCGGCCACTTCAAGCCGAGTTTCGGTCTGGATCATGGTTTATCTTTCCCAACTTAATCCGGCCACACCACCATGGCGTACCCGGTCAGTCTTGGTCCCGTCAGCCAATCGGCTGCTTGGGTATGAACAGCAGCGACGGCAAACGAAACCCGCCATCGCAATCCGGTGAATCCTTCGGAACAGACTGGCGCCTGAACCGCTTCCCCCACCAACTTCGCCCGCGACGGGGCTCCCATAAAAGAGGGAAGACCGAGATTATAACAAATAATCCCGGTCTTGCAAGCGAAACTTACTGCGATTTCAATTACTTCTACAACTTTGCGGCGTCAGATGACGCGAGCAGCCTCGACCAGGCGAGCCACAACCCAAGCTTTCGTCTTCGAAATCGGACGTGTTTCCTGGATTTCAACGAGGTCACCCTCGTTGTACGTATTCGCATCGTCGTGCGCATGGTACTTCTTCGAACGCACAACGTACTTGCCGTAGATCGGGTGCTTCACGCGGTGCTCAACCAGCACGGTGACCGTCTTGTCCATCTTGTTGCTGACGACCTTGCCGACCAGCGTCCGCTTGAGCGAGGTTTTTACGCTATCGTTCATTTCTGGTTCGCCTTCTCAGTCAGGACGGTCCGCACACGTGCGATGTCGCGACGAACCTTCTTCAACTGGCTCGTGTTCGTAAGCTGCTGGGTCGCGAGTTGCATGCGCAGGCCGAATTGCGCCTTCAACAGGTCCGACAGCTCCTTGTTGAGCGCGGCCTGATCTTTCTGGTGAAGTTCGGAAGCCTTCATCATTTGCTCCTTAGGCGCCGAGCTGACGCACGATAAACGTCGTCTTGAGCGGCAGCTTAGCTGCAGCCAGACGGAACGCTTCGCGTGCCAGCTCTTCGGTTACGCCGTCCATTTCGTACAGCATCTTGCCCGGTTGAATCTCTGCGACGTAGTACTCAGGGTTACCTTTACCGTTACCCATACGTACTTCAGCCGGCTTGTGCGAGATCGGCTTGTCCGGGAAGATGCGGATCCAGATGCGGCCACCACGCTTGATGTGACGCGTCATTGCACGACGTGCCGCTTCAATCTGGCGCGCGGTCAAGCGACCACGACCGATAGCCTTCAGGCCGAACTCACCGAACGACACCGCGTTGCCGCGGGTAGCGATACCGGTGTTACGACCCTTCTGCTCTTTGCGATACTTTCTGCGTTTCGGTTGCAGCATCGTTATTCTCCAGTCTTCCCGCCGTCGCCGGCACCGCCAGCACGACGAGGAGCGCCACGGCGTGCACCTGCCGGGCCACCACCTTCACCATCGCGACGCGGACGGCGATCGCCACCCGGACGTGCGTTGCGGCGCGGACGCTTTTCTTCGGCGACTTCTTCAACCACCGGTGCGTCGTTGCGGCCGAGCGTATCGCCCTTGTAGACCCACACCTTCACGCCGATGATGCCGTACGTCGTCTTCGCTTCCGAAGTTGCGTAGTCGATATCAGCACGCAGCGTATGAAGCGGCACGCGACCTTCGCGATACCATTCCGTACGAGCGATTTCGATACCGTTCAGGCGGCCAGCGCTCATGATCTTGATGCCTTGAGCACCCAGACGCATTGCGTTTTGCATCGCACGCTTCATCGCGCGGCGGAACATAATCCGGCGCTCGAGCTGTTGCGTGATCGAATCCGCGATCAGTTGCGCATCGGTTTCCGGCTTGCGGATTTCTTCGATGTTGACGTGGACCGGAACGCCCATGCGGCGTTGCAGTTCCGACTTCAGCAGCTCGATATCCTCGCCCTTCTTACCGATGACCACACCCGGACGCGAGCTATAAATCGTGATGCGCGCGTTTTTTGCCGGACGCTCGATGACGACGCGACCAACCGAAGCGTTCTTCAGCTTCTTCTTCAGGTATTCACGAACACCGATGTCTTCCTGCAACATCGCCGCGAAATTGTTGTTGTTCGCGTACCAACGCGACGCCCAATTGCGGCTGACGGCCAAACGGAAGCCAGTCGGATGAATTTTCTGTCCCATCGTATGACCCCTTAATTCCCGACCGTCACAGTGATGTGACAGGATTGCTTCTCGATGCGGTTACCGCGGCCTTTAGCGCGCGCGGTAAAACGCTTGAGCGACGCAGCCTTGTCGATGTAGATGCTCGTGATCTTGAGCTCATCGATATCGGCGCCTTCGTTATGCTCCGCATTCGCGATCGCCGACAGCACGACCTTTTTCACGATTCCCGCAGCCTTCTTCGGCGAAAACGTCAGAACGTTCAGCGCCTTGTCGACCGGCAAACCGCGGATCTGGTCAGCCACAAGGCGCGTTTTCTGCGCCGAGATGCGGGCACCGCGATGAATTGCTTTCACTTCCATCATGAGCCCCTTATTTCTTAGCCTTCTTGTCGGCTGCATGACCCTTGAACGTACGGGTCAGTGCGAACTCGCCAAGCTTGTGGCCGACCATGTTTTCCGAGATGTACACCGGAACGTGTTGACGGCCGTTGTGAACGGCGATCGTCAGACCGATGAAATCCGGGAGGATCGTCGAGCGACGCGACCAGGTTTTGATCGGCTTCTTATCCCGCGAAGCTGCTGCCGCCTCAACTTTCTTCAGCAAATGGGCGTCGCAGAACGGACCTTTTTTTACAGAACGTGCCATTGCCTACTCCTTAACGCTTGTGACGGCGCTGGACGATCATGCTCGTCGTGCGCTTGTTGCTGCGGGTGCGATAACCCTTAGCAGGCGTGCCCCACGGGCTCACCGGATCGCGACCTGCAGCCGTCTTGCCTTCACCACCACCGTGCGGGTGATCGACCGGGTTCATTGCAACGCCACGCACCGTCGGGCGGATACCGCGCCAGCGGTTCGCGCCAGCCTTACCGATTTGACGGAGGCTGTGCTCTTCGTTGCCAACTTCACCAATCGTCGCGCGGCATTCAACGTGAACGCGGCGGATTTCACCCGAGCGCAGGCGGACCTGTGCGTAGATGCCTTCACGAGCCAGCAGCATCGCCGACGTGCCAGCCGAACGCGCCATTTGCGCGCCCTTGCCCGGCAGCATTTCGATGCAGTGAATCGTCGTACCGACTGGAATGTTGCGGATCGGCAGCGTGTTGCCTGCGCGGATCGGAGCTTCCGAACCCGACATCAACTGCTGGCCAACCGTCACACCCTTCGGAGCGATGATGTACTTGCGCTCGCCGTCTGCGTACAGAACCAGCGCGATGTTCGCGCTACGGTTCGGATCGTACTCAAGACGTTCGACCTTTGCCGGAATGCCGTCCTTGTTGCGACGGAAGTCGACGACACGATAGTGATGCTTATGACCACCGCCCTTATGACGGGTGGTGATGTGACCGTTGTTATTACGGCCGGCGGTCGTGGATTGCGAGTCGAGCAGCGGTGCGTACGGCTTGCCCTTATGCAGATCCTTGTTGACCACCTTGACCATCGCACGGCGGCCCGGCGAAGTCGGCTTAACTTTAACGATTGCCATGATTACTTGGCCTCCGCTTCAAAGTTGATTTCCTGGCCGGGCTTCAGGCAGACGTACGCCTTCTTCACGTCCTTGCGCTTGCCCATGAAGCGGCCAAAGCGCTTGGCTTTGCCCTTCGAGACCAGCACGTTGACGGAATTGACTTCCACCTTGAACAGTAGCTCGACTGCAGCTTTCACTTCCTGCTTCGTGGCATCGGGCGCGACTTCGAACACGACTTGCTCGTTCTTGTCGGCCACCAGCGTCGCCTTTTCGGAGATCACCGGCGCGAGCAGGACCTGCATCAAACGATGATCGTTCTTGCGAATCTCGCTCATGACAGCAACTCCTCGATCTGGGCGACCGCAGCCTTCGTGATCAGGATCTTCTTGAAGTAGATCAGCGACAGCGGGTCGGCGTAACGCGGCTCGACAACTGCCACATGGGCGAGGTTGCGCGACGCGAGGTACAGGTTTTCGTCAACCGTGTCGGTAATCACCAGCACGGAGTCGAGACCCATCGCCTTGAATTTTTCGGCCAGCAGCTTCGTCTTCGGCGCTTCGAGCGTCAGCTCGTCGACCACCGAGATGCGGCCTTCGCGGGCCAGCTGCGAGAAGATCGAGCAGAGACCTGCGCGATGCATCTTCTTGTTGACCTTGTGCGAAAAGTTTTCTTCCGGCGAATTCGGGAAGATCCGGCCACCGCCGCGCCACAACGGGCTCGACGACATACCGGCACGGGCACGGCCCGTACCCTTCTGGCGCCACGGCTTCTTGGTCGTGTGCTTGACTTGCTCACGATCCTTCTGCGCGCGGTTGCCGCTACGGGCATTCGCCTGGTACGCAACCACTACCTGGTGAATCAGGGCTTCGTTGTAATCGCGGCCGAACACGACGTCCGACGCGCTAACGCCTGCACCTTCCTGACCATTGGCATTCAGGAGCTTAAGTTCCATTATTTCGCTCCTTTCACGGCACGCGTCTTCACGGCCGGCGTAACGAATACCTTGCCACCCTTCGCACCCGGAACGGCGCCCTTGACCAGCAACAGCTTGCGGTCAGCGTCGATACGAGCGATTTCGAGGTTTTGCACGGTTACCGTATCGTCACCCATGTGACCGGTCATGCGCTTACCCGGGAAAACACGACCCGGATCCTGCGCCATACCGATCGAGCCCGGCACGTTGTGCGAGCGCGAGTTACCGTGCGATGCACGGCCAGATGCGAAGTTGTAACGCTTGATGGTACCGGCGTAGCCCTTACCAATCGACACGCCTTGCACGTCGACCTTCTGGCCTACTTCGAACAGGTCGGGGCCGACCACGGTGCCGTTCGACAACTCGGCAGCCTTGGCAGCATCGATCTGGAATTCTTTGAGGATTTCACCGGCTTGAACACCGGCTTTGGCGAGATGACCGGCCAACGGCTTCGTCACACGCGATGCACGGCGCGTACCGAATGCAACCTGCACGGCCGTGTAGCCGTCGGTTTCAACAGTCTTGATCTGCGTCACGCGGTTGTCGGACACGTCCAGCACGGTAACGGGAATCGAATCCCCTTCTGCCGTGAAGATACGGGTCATGCCAACCTTGCGACCTACGAGTCCAAGGCTCATCGTTTTCTCCATTCCCGACTGCGATTGGTCGGGGCTAATTTACAAAATGCCGGTGCCGTTTCGGGCATGAATTCATGCTGCAGCACACCGACTTTTTTGCGCCAATGCGCGAAAAGCCTTGCATTATAGCGAGGCTTTTCGTTTTCCGCAAGCAATCAATGACTTAGCGATGTCCGGCGGACCGGATAACCGCTGGAAGCCTTATTGCAGCTTGATTTCCACGTCCACGCCAGCCGGCAGATCGAGCTTCATCAGTGCGTCAACGGTCTTGTCCGTCGGATCGACGATGTCCATCAGACGTTGGTGCGTACGGATTTCGAGCTGATCGCGCGAGGTCTTGTTGACGTGCGGCGAACGCAGGATGTCGAAGCGTTGAATGCGGGTCGGCAGGGGCACCGGACCACGAACGATTGCGCCAGTCCGCTTTGCCGTGTCGACGATTTCAGCTGCCGATTGATCGATCAGACGATAGTCGAAAGCCTTCAGGCGAATGCGGATTTTCTGGTTCTGCATGACAATTCCTTGGAAAAGAGCGAGGCGGTATTGCACCGCCAGACAATAAAAGAACGTAGAGCCGGGCGCCCGCTGAGGGCCGGCGCCCGGCTCCGGGCACCACTTACAGCAAATACGTCAATCCGCGATTTTACTCGAGAATCTTGGCAACCACACCTGCGCCGACCGTACGGCCGCCTTCGCGGATTGCGAAACGCAGACCTTCTTCCATCGCGATCGGGTTGATCAGCTTCACCGTGATCGACACGTTGTCGCCCGGCATGACCATTTCCTTGTCCTTCGGCAACTCGATCGAGCCCGTCACGTCCGTCGTACGGAAGTAGAACTGCGGACGATAGTTGTTGAAGAACGGCGTGTGACGGCCACCTTCGTCCTTGCTCAGCACATACACTTCAGCCGTGAAGTGCGTATGCGGGTTGATCGAACCCGGCTTCGCCAGCACCTGGCCACGCTCCACGTCTTCACGCTTCGTGCCGCGCAGCAGGATACCCACGTTGTCGCCCGCCTGACCCTGGTCCAGCAGCTTGCGGAACATTTCCACGCCCGTGCAGGTCGTCTTCACCGTCGGCTTGATACCGACAATTTCGATTTCCTCGCCGACCTTCACGACGCCGCGCTCAACGCGACCCGTCACCACCGTGCCGCGACCCGAGATCGAGAACACGTCTTCCACCGGCATCAGGAACGCGCCGTCAACTGCGCGCTCCGGCGTCGGGATGTACGTGTCCAGCGCGTCGGCCAGATTCATGATCGCCACTTCGCCCAGCTCGCCCTTGTCGCCTTCCAGCGCCAGCTTGGCCGAACCCTTGATGATCGGCGTGTCGTCGCCCGGGAAGTCGTACTTCGACAGAAGTTCGCGAACTTCCATCTCGACCAGTTCCAGCAGCTCAGCGTCGTCCACCATGTCGCACTTGTTCAGGAACACGATGATGTACGGCACGCCAACCTGACGCGCCAGCAGGATGTGCTCACGCGTTTGCGGCATCGGGCCGTCTGCGGCCGAGCACACCAGGATCGCGCCGTCCATCTGCGCTGCGCCCGTGATCATGTTCTTCACATAGTCAGCGTGGCCCGGGCAGTCGACGTGTGCGTAGTGGCGGTTAGCCGTTTCGTACTCGACGTGTGCCGTGTTGATCGTGATGCCACGCGCCTTTTCTTCCGGCGCCGCGTCGATCTGGTCGTATGCCTTCGCTTCGCCGCCAAACTTCTGCGTCAGAACCGTCGTGATCGCTGCCGTCAGCGTGGTCTTGCCGTGGTCAACGTGACCGATCGTGCCGACGTTCACGTGCGGCTTGGTCCGTTCGAATTTACCTTTAGCCATGTTTCTCTTCTTTCAAAAAGTTAATCGTTGAATGACTTGCCGCGCGATTACTTCGACTTCGCGTTGATGATCGCTTCGGACACGTTACGCGGTGCTTCGGAGTAGTGCTTGAACTCCATCGTGTACGTTGCACGACCTTGGGTCAGCGAACGCAGCGACGTCGAGTAGCCGAACATTTCCGACAGCGGGACTTCGGCGCGAACGATCTTGCCGCCGCCAACCATGTCGTCCATGCCCTGAACGATACCGCGACGACCCGACAGGTCGCCCATCACGTTGCCCATGTAATCTTCAGGCGTTTCGACTTCCACAGCCATCATCGGCTCGAGGATGACCGGTTGAGCCTTGCGCATTGCTTCCTTGAACGCCATCGAACCGGCCATGCGGAACGCATTTTCGTTCGAGTCAACGTCATGGTACGAACCGAACGTCAGGTGAACCTTGACGTCGACGACCGGGAAGCCTGCCAGCACGCCTGCCTTCAGCGTTTCCTGGATACCCTTGTCCACCGCCGGGATGTATTCGCGCGGAATCACGCCGCCCTTGATCTCGTCGAGGAACTCGTAGCCCTTGCCTTGCTCATTCGGCTCGAGCGTGATGACCGCGTGACCGTACTGGCCGCGACCACCCGACTGCTTGACGAACTTGCCGTCAACGTCTTCCGCCTTGCCGCGAATCGTTTCGCGGTAAGCAACCTGCGGCTTGCCGACGGTCGCTTCCACGCCGAATTCGCGCTTCATGCGGTCAACCAGAATTTCCAGGTGAAGCTCGCCCATGCCCGAAATAATGGTTTGGCCCGATTCTTCGTCCGTTTGAACGCGGAACGACGGATCTTCCTGTGCCAGACGGTTCAGCGCCAGACCCATCTTTTCCTGGTCAGGCTTCGTCTTCGGCTCAACAGCCTGCGAAATCACCGGCTCCGGGAAAATCATGCGTTCGAGCACGATCGGGCTTTGCGGATCGCACAGCGTGTCGCCGGTCGTTGCGTCTTTCAGGCCGACCGCGGCAGCGATGTCGCCTGCGCGGACTTCCTTGATTTCTTCGCGCTGGTTCGCGTGCATCTGCAGAATACGACCCAGACGTTCCTTCTTGTCCTTGGTCGCGTTCAGCACGGTGTCACCGGAATTCACAACGCCCGAGTACACGCGGAAGAAGATCAGCTGGCCGACGAACGGGTCGGTCATGATCTTGAATGCCAGTGCCGAGAACTTTTCGTCGTCGGCAGCGCGGCGCTCGCCCTTTTCACCGTTTTCCAGCTCGCCGGTAACCGGCGGGATGTCGACCGGCGACGGCAGGAAGTCGAGCACGGCGTCCAGCATACGTTGCACGCCCTTGTTCTTGAACGCGGTACCGCACAGCATCGGCTGGATTTCGCAAGCGATCGTACGGTCGCGCAGACCCTTAACGATTTCCGCTTCCGTCAGCTCGCCCTCTTCGAGGTACTTGTTCATCAGGTCTTCGCTCGACTCAGCAGCCGCTTCGACCATCTTTTCGCGCCACTCGTTGCACGAATCGAGCAATTCCGCCGGGATCTCTTCGTACGAGAACTTCGTGCCTTGCGACGCGTCGTCCCAAATGATCGCTTTCATCTTCAGCAGATCGACGACGCCCGTGAAGTTTTCTTCCGCGCCGATAGGCACCACGACCGGAACCGGGTTCGCCTTCAGACGCAGCTTGAGCTGGTCGTAAACCTTGAAGAAGTTCGCGCCGGTACGGTCCATCTTGTTGATGAACGCGAGACGGGGAACCTTGTACTTGTTAGCCTGACGCCACACGGTTTCCGACTGGGGCTGAACGCCGCCCACAGCGCAGTAGACCATGCACGCGCCGTCGAGCACGCGCATCGAGCGCTCAACTTCAATCGTGAAGTCGACGTGGCCCGGGGTGTCGATGATGTTGATGCGGTGCTCAGCGCGGTCGCCGGCCATGCCTTTCCAGAACGCCGTGGTAGCAGCGGACGTGATCGTGATGCCGCGTTCCTGCTCCTGCTCCATCCAGTCCATGGTGGCAGCGCCGTCGTGAACTTCACCAATCTTGTGGTTCACGCCGGTGTAGAACAAGATGCGCTCGGTCGTCGTCGTTTTGCCGGCGTCGATGTGAGCGCTAATACCGATGTTACGGTAGCGCTCGATAGGTGTCTTGCGAGCCACTTTGATCCTCTATTGGGATGACGCGATGCGAGAAAATGCCCATCGCGCTGTAACACAAACGGGCGAGGCGCTTTGTAAGCGCACCCGCCCGGAATTTCTTTCCGTTTTTTCTGCTAAACCCGGGTTCGGGAAGCTTAGAAACGGAAGTGCGAGAACGCCTTGTTGGCTTCTGCCATCCGGTGAACTTCGTCGCGCTTCTTCATTGCGCCGCCACGGCCTTCGGCCGCTTCGGAGAGTTCACCTGCCAGACGCAGGGCCATCGACTTCTCGCTGCGCTTCTTCGCGGCTTCACGCAGCCAACGCATCGCCAATGCCATACGACGCGACGGGCGCACTTCGACCGGAACCTGATAGTTCGCACCACCAACGCGGCGGCTCTTCACTTCGACCACCGGCTTGACGTTGTTGAGCGCTACCGTGAACACTTCCAGCGGGTCCTTGCCACCCTTGGTCTGGATCTGTTCGAAAGCGCCGTACACGATACGCTCGGCAACCGACTTCTTGCCAGAGAGCATCAGCACGTTCATGAACTTAGCTACATCAACGTTACCGAACTTCGGATCCGGCAACACTTCCCGCTTGGGGACTTCGCGACGACGCGGCATGTTTCTTCCTTTAACTTTTCAGTTGGAGCTATTTTTAGCCCCGCGGCCACCAACTAACCCGATTCATCTCTAACGACTTACCAGCCTGGTCGGGTGACCACTTACTCGACAGCGCCGGCGATTCCGGCACCACCGCTATTACCGCCCTTGCAGGCGACGTGAAACTACTGACCGGCTAGTTACTTGCCAGCCTTGGCACGCTTCGCACCGTACTTCGAGCGAGCCTGCTTACGATCCTTGACGCCCTGGGTATCCAGCGAGCCGCGAACCATGTGGTAACGCACACCCGGCAAGTCCTTCACACGGCCGCCGCGAATCAGCACGACCGAGTGTTCCTGCAGGTTGTGGCCTTCACCACCGATGTACGAAATCACTTCAAAGCCGTTCGTCAGGCGCACCTTCGCAACCTTACGGAGTGCCGAGTTCGGCTTCTTCGGCGTCGTGGTGTACACACGGGTGCACACGCCGCGACGCTGGGGGCAGTCCTGCAAAGCCGGGCTCTTGCTCTTCGTCGTTTCCGACGCGCGGCCTTTGCGAACCAGTTGATTGATGGTTGGCATTGTTTATTCCTGAAATTGAACAAAATCGACGCATCTGTTTCCGGGCAAAGCAGAAACGATTGCGCATCGAACTTCCGGACCGGTAGTCGGCGTACGAATCGACTTCGTGCGCAGGCATTCCAAGAACCGGAACCTAGCATAATATTCCGAAAATACTAAGGGAGTCAACAGGTTGCGATGTTTCGCATCCCTGCCGACCCGCTCAGGCACTCGCTGAGCGCTCAGTCGGCGGCGACGACTTCCAGCAATTCGTCGCCGAAACGGTCAAGTTTGCGCGCGCCCATACCCGGAATGCCGCGCAAATCCTCGATCGAGTCAGGGCCGTTGCGAGCAATTTCCGCCAAGGTCGCGTCGTGGAATATCACATATGCCGGCACGCCGTCGCTCTTGGCCGTTTCGGTGCGCCACGCGCGCAGACGCTCCCAGCGCGCGCGTTCACGCGGGCCCATGCCGATCGTCGGGTCGGCGCGCTCGCTGGTGCGGCCGGACGATTGACGCGTGCGCGTCGGCTTCACATAACGGCGCATCGTGACGTTCTGCCCGCCCTTGAGGACCGGCTTGCTTGCCTCGGTCAGGACCAGTGAGCCGAAGCCTTCGTGGTCGACCGTTAGATAGCCGAATGCGACCAGTTGGCGAAATACCGCGCGCCACTCCGGCTCGCCTAGCGCCGAGCCAATGCCGAACGTAGTCAGTTTCTCGTGACCGCGCTGCACGATTTTCTCGCTGCTGTTGCCACGCAGAATGTCGATCAGATGGCCGGCGCCGAAATGAAAGCCGCTCGCCCGCTGGGCGCGGAACACGCACGATAGCGCCATCTGCGCCTCGCGCGTCGCATCCCATGTGTCCGGCGGTTCAATGCAGTTGTCACAGTTGCCGCAAGGTTTGCTCGATTCGCCGAAATACGCGAGCAGTCGCACACGCCGGCAGGTCGCCGCTTCGCACAGTCCCAGCAGCGCATCCAGCTTGCCCGTTTGTACGCGTTTGTGCGCGTCGTCGGCGTCGGATTCGTCGATCATCTTGCGCTGCTGCACGACGTCGCCGAGACCGTAGGCCATCCACGCGTTCGCCGGCATGCCGTCGCGGCCCGCGCGGCCCGTTTCCTGGTAATAGCCCTCGACGCTCTTCGGCAAGTCGAGGTGAGCGACGAAGCGTACGTCCGGTTTGTCGATGCCCATGCCGAACGCGATCGTCGCGCACATCACGATCCCTTCCTCGCGCTGAAACATCTCCTGATGCTTCTGGCGGATTTCGAACTCCATCCCGGCGTGGTACGGCAGCGCGCGCATGCCTTTTTCCTTCAGCCACTCCGCCGTCTCTTCGACCTTGCGACGCGACAAGCAATAGACCACGCCGGCGTCGGTCGTGCCGTCCGGCTTCGAATGCTCGGCGCGGATGAAGTCCAGCAATTGCGTACGCGCGTTGTCTTTTTCGACGATGCGATAGCGGATGTTCGGCCGGTCGAAGCTCGACACGAAAATGCGCGCGTCATCCAACGCGAGGCGGTGGATGATCTCATCGCGCGTGATGGCATCCGCGGTGGCCGTGAGCGCGATTCGCGGCACGTTCGGAAAGCGCTCGTGCAGCACAGATAGCTGAATGTATTCCGGCCGGAAATCGTGCCCCCATTGCGACACGCAATGGGCCTCGTCGATGGCGAACAAGCCAATGCGCGTGCGCTCCAGCAGTTCCTGAAAACGGGGCGTCATCAACCTCTCCGGCGCCACGTAGAGCAGATCAATATCACCGTCGCGCAACGCGCGCTCCGTTGCCATCGCCTCGGCGCTCGACAGCGTCGAATTCAGATACGCCGCGCGTACGCCCACTTCGGTGAGCGCGGCCACCTGATCCTGCATCAACGCGATCAGCGGAGAGACGACGATGCCCGTGCCGAAACCGCCTTCGCGGCGCACCAGCGACGGAATCTGATAGCAGAGGGACTTGCCGCCGCCCGTCGGCATCAGCACGAGACAATCGCCGCCGCCGGCGACGTGCTCGACAATTTCACCCTGCTGTCCTCTGAACGCGGGGTAACCGAAGACTTCGTTGAGGATTTCGAGGGGACGGGACATGAATTTGAGAGAAGCAGCGTGATGCCGGTGACACGAATTTTACCAACGCATTCGTGCTGCGCCCGCGCTTTGATGCAGCGTTAGCCGTTTGGCCTACTAGTCCGCAAAAAAGTGCAAAAAGAAAAGCGCATAAAAAAAAGCCGCTCAGTCGAAACTGAGCGGCTTCGCTGGCTGGTCAGCCCCAAGCGGCTTGCGCCGCCAGGACTTACTCGCCTGAGTGCTGCTGTTCGGCGGCCGGGGTTTCCGGCGTACCGAATTCGAACGACTCTTCCGCTGCGATCTGATCGAAACGCTCGCGGTCGGACAGTTCCTTGCTCTTGCGTGCCTTGTGGAACGCGAGACCCGTACCGGCCGGAATCAGACGGCCGACGATCACGTTTTCCTTCAGACCACGCAGGTCGTCGCGCTTGCCCATGATCGCCGCTTCGGTCAGCACGCGGGTCGTTTCCTGGAACGACGCCGCCGAGATGAACGAATCGGTCGACAACGAGGCCTTCGTGATACCGAGCAAGACGTTTTCGTACGTTGCCGGACGCTTGTCTTCCGCGATCATACGGTCGTTCTCGTCGAGCATATCCGACCGCTCGACCTGTTCGCCCGGGATGAAACGCGTATCGCCGTTGTCCGTAATCTGCACGCGGCGCAGCATCTGACGAACAATCACTTCAATGTGCTTGTCGTTGATCTTCACGCCTTGCAGACGGTACACGTCCTGCACTTCGTCCACGATGTAACGCGACAGCGCTTCGACGCCCTGCAAACGCAGAATGTCGTGCGGATCCGCCGGCCCGTCGACGATCATTTCGCCCTTGTTGACGACTTGACCATCGTGCACCAGAACCTGCTTTTCCTTCGCGATCAGGAACTCGTGCTGGTTGCCCTCGAGGTCCGTGATAACGAGACGCTGCTTGCCCTTCGTGTCCTTACCGAACGACGTCGTACCCGTGACTTCCGCCAGGATACCTGCGTCCTTCGGCGAACGTGCTTCGAACAGTTCCGCCACACGCGGCAGACCGCCGGTAATGTCACGCGTCTTCTGCGATTCAGTCGGGATACGTGCGAGCACTTCACCGACCTGCACTTGCTGACCGTCCTTCACGGTGATCAGAGCGCCGACCTGGAAGCCGATCTGCACCGAGTGCTCGGTGTTCGGGATCTTGACTTCTTCGCCGTTCGCGTCGAGCAGCTTGACCTGCGGACGCACCGTCTTCGACGCTTGCGAACCACGACGCTTCACGTCGATCACGACCAGCGTGGACAGACCCGTCACGTCGTCGATCTGCTTGGCAACCGTCACGCCTTCTTCGACGTTTTCGAACTTCACCGTACCACCGTACTCGGTGATGATCGGACGCGTCATCGGATCCCACGTCGCCAGCTGCGTGCCGGCCTTGATCTGCGCGCCGTCCAGTTGCAACAGCGTCGCGCCGTACGGCACCTTGTGACGTTCGCGCTCGCGGCCGTGGTCGTCGGTGATCATCGCTTCGCCCGAACGCGAGATGACGATCTGCTCGCCCTTCGCGTTGGTGACATAACGCATCGTTGCCGTGAAACGCACCGTGCCGTTCGACTTGGCTTCAACCGACGAAGCCACTGCCGCACGCGATGCCGCACCACCGATGTGGAACGTACGCATCGTGAGCTGCGTGCCCGGTTCACCGATCGACTGCGCAGCGATCACGCCGACTGCTTCACCAACGTTGACCGACGAGCCGCGGCCCAGGTCGCGGCCGTAGCAGGCTGCGCACAGACCGTAACGCGTTTCGCAAGTCAGCGGCGTACGCACGCGCACTTCGTCGATGCCGAGGCGTTCGATTTCTTCGACCGCGTCTTCGTCGAGCAACGTGCCCGTTTCGTACAGCGTTTCCTGCGATTCCGGATTGACGACGTCAGCCACCGTCACGCGACCCAAAATACGGTCACGCAGCGCTTCGACGACTTCACCGCCTTCGACCAACGCCTTCATGGCGACACCGTTGGACGTACCGCAATCGTCCTCGACCACCACCAAGTCTTGCGTCACGTCGACGAGACGACGCGTCAGGTAACCCGAGTTTGCCGTCTTCAGTGCCGTATCAGCCAGACCCTTACGTGCGCCGTGGGTCGAGATGAAGTACTGCAACACGTTCAGGCCTTCACGGAAGTTCGCCGTAATCGGCGTCTCGATGATCGAGCCGTCCGGCTTCGCCATCAGGCCACGCATACCGGCCAGCTGACGAATCTGAACCGCGGAACCACGAGCACCGGAGTCCGCCATCATGTAAATCGAGTTGAACGATTCCTGACGCGTTTCGTTGCCGTCGCGATCCGTGACCGGTTCCGTCGACAGCTGCTCCATCATCGCCTTGCCGACTGCTTCCGACGTTGCCGACCAGATGTCGACCACGTTGTTGTAGCGCTCTTGCGACGTGACGAGGCCCGACATGTACTGACGGTCGTATTCCTTCACCTTCTTCGCGGCGTCGCCGACGATGGTTTCCTTCTGCGGCGGCACGAGCATGTCGTCGACGCAGATCGAGATACCAGCGCGCGTTGCCAGACGGAAACCCGACTGCATCAACTGGTCGGCGAAAATCACCGTTTCGCGCAGACCGCACTTGCGGAATGCGGTGTTGATGAGGCGCGAGATTTCCTTCTTCTTCAGCGGCTTGTTGAGCACCGAGAACGGCAGGCCCGGCGGAAGAATTTCCGACAGGATTGCGCGGCCGACGGTGGTCGGGTACAGCGTGATCTTCGGCACGAACGCCGGCGCACCTTCCGACTTGTCTTCGTTATGGACCATTTCGGTGATCCGCACGTTGACGCGCGAGGCGAGCTCGACTTCCTTGTTTTCGTACGCACGCAGCGCTTCCGAGACGCCCGTGAACGTCAGGCCTTCGCCCTTGCCGTTCACTGCTTCACGAGTCGCGTAGTACAAACCGAGCACGATATCCTGCGACGGCACGATCGACGGATCGCCGTTAGCCGGGAACAGGACGTTGTTCGACGCCAGCATCAGCGTGCGCGCTTCCATCTGCGCTTCCAGCGACAGCGGCACGTGAACAGCCATCTGGTCACCGTCGAAGTCGGCGTTGAACGCCGCGCAAACGAGCGGGTGCAGCTGGATTGCCTTACCTTCGATCAGCACCGGCTCGAAAGCCTGAATGCCAAGACGGTGCAGCGTCGGCGCACGGTTCAGCATGACCGGATGTTCGCGAATGACTTCTTCGAGAATGTCCCACACCACCGGCGTCTGGTTCTCGACTTCCTTCTTCGCAGCCTTGATGGTGGTAGCGACACCCATCACTTCCAGCTTGTTGAAGATGAACGGCTTGAACAGTTCGAGCGCCATCAGCTTCGGCAGACCGCACTGATGCAGCTTGAGCGTCGGGCCGACCACGATCACTGAACGGCCCGAGTAGTCAACGCGCTTACCGAGCAAGTTCTGACGGAAACGACCGCCCTTACCCTTGATCATGTCAGCGAGCGACTTCAGCGGACGCTTGTTCGCGCCGGTCATGGCCTTACCGCGACGACCGTTGTCGAGCAGCGAATCGACGGCTTCCTGCAGCATCCGCTTTTCGTTGCGGACGATGATTTCAGGCGCCTTCAGTTCGAGCAGACGCTTCAACCGGTTGTTACGGTTGATCACGCGGCGATACAGGTCGTTCAGGTCCGACGTCGCGAAACGGCCGCCGTCCAACGGCACCAGCGGACGCAGTTCCGGCGGCAGCACCGGCAGCACTTCGAGCACCATCCAGTCAGGCTTGATGCCCGAACGCTGGAAAGCCTCGAGCACCTTCAGGCGCTTCGCGTACTTCTTGATCTTCGCTTCCGAACCCGTGTTCTTAAGTTCGGTGCGCAGCATCTCGACCTGTTCGTCGATGTTGATCGCGCGCAGCAGTTCGCGCACGCCTTCCGCGCCCATTTCAGCGCGGAATTCGTCACCGTACTCTTCGACCTTGTTGTAGTAATCCTCTTCCGTCATGATCTGCCGCGCTTTCAGCGGCGTCATGCCCGGATCGATCACCACATATGCTTCGAAGTACAGCACGCGTTCGATGTCGCGCAGCGTCATGTCGAGCACCATGCCCAGACGCGACGGCAGCGACTTCAGGAACCAGATGTGCGCAACCGGCGAGGCCAGTTCAATGTGGCCCATCCGTTCGCGACGCACCTTCGCCAGCGTCACTTCGACGCCGCACTTCTCGCAGATCACGCCACGGTGCTTCAGGCGCTTGTACTTGCCGCACAGGCATTCGTAGTCTTTGATCGGCCCGAAGATCTTCGCGCAGAACAAACCATCGCGTTCCGGCTTGAACGTCCGGTAGTTGATGGTTTCCGGCTTCTTGACTTCACCGAACGACCACGAACGGATCTTGTCCGGCGAAGCCAGACCGATCTTGATCGCGTCAAAAACTTCAGGCTGTTGGACTTGCTTGAATAGATCGAGCAGAGCTTTCATTGCTTTCTCTCCGTAGTCCGATTAGTTGCGGTCGAGGTCGATGTCGATACCGAGCGAGCGGATTTCCTTCACCAACACGTTGAAGGATTCCGGCATGCCGGCGTCGATCACGTGATCGCCCTTGACCAGGTTTTCATAAACCTTGGTCCGGCCTGTCACGTCGTCCGACTTCACCGTCAGCATTTCCTGCAGCACGTACGATGCGCCGTACGCTTCGAGCGCCCACACTTCCATTTCACCGAAACGCTGGCCACCGAACTGCGCCTTACCGCCCAACGGCTGCTGCGTCACGAGCGAGTACGGGCCCGTGGAACGCGCGTGCATCTTGTCGTCGACCAAGTGGTGCAGCTTCAGGTAGTGCATGTAGCCGACCGTCACCGTACGTTCGAACATCTCGCCCGTGCGGCCGTCGTACAGACGCACCTGATTCTTCGACGGCGTCATGCCGAGGTTCTTCGCGATGTCGTCCGGGAATGCCAGATCCAGCGCGCGCGACATTTCTTCTTCCGTCGCACCGTCGAACACCGGCGTGGCAAACGGCACGCCTTCGCGCAGGTTCTTCGCCAGTTCGACGATCTCGTCGTCCGTGAAGCTGTCCAGCTCTTCGGCGCGGCCCGACTCGTTGTAGATCTTCGTCAGGAATTCGCGCAGTTCTTCGATCTTCGCCTGACGCTGCAGCATTTCGCCGATACGCCAGCCGAGACCCTTCGCGGCCCAACCCAGATGCACTTCGAGAACCTGACCCACGTTCATCCGCGACGGCACGCCGAGCGGGTTCAGAACGACGTCAGCCGGACGGCCGTCGGCCATGTACGGCATGTCTTCGATCGGAACGATCTTGGACACCACACCCTTGTTACCGTGACGGCCGGCCATCTTGTCGCCAGGCTGCAGGCGGCGCTTGACTGCCAGGTAAACCTTGACCATCTTCAACACGCCCGGCGGCAGTTCGTCGCCTTGCGTGAGCTTCTTGCGTTTTTCTTCGAACGCCAGATCGAACTGGTGACGCTTCTGTTCGATCGAGTCCTTGATAGCTTCGAGCTGGGCCGCTGCTTCTTCGTCCGCGAGGCGGATGTCGAACCAGTGGTAGTGATCCAGATCTTCCAGGTAAGCCTGTTCGATCTTCGTGCCCTTCGCGAGCTTCTTCGGACCGCCGTTCGCGACCTTGCCGGTCAGCATACGTGCGAGACGCTGGAAGGCGTCGCCTTCCACGATACGCAGCTGGTCGTTCAGGTCAAGGCGATAGCGCTTCAGTTCATCGTCGATGATCTGTTGCGCACGCTTGTCGCGCTGAATGCCTTCACGCGTGAACACTTGAACGTCGATCACCGTGCCGCTCATGCCCGACGGCACGCGCAGCGACGTGTCCTTCACGTCCGAAGCCTTCTCGCCGAAGATCGCGCGCAGCAGCTTTTCTTCCGGCGTCAGCTGGGTTTCGCCCTTAGGCGTGACCTTGCCGACCAGCACGTCGCCTGCTTCGACTTCAGCGCCGATGTAGACGATGCCCGACTCGTCGAGACGGCCGAGCTGCACTTCAGCCAGGTTCGAGATGTCGCGCGTGATTTCTTCAGGTCCGAGCTTCGTATCGCGAGCAACGACGTTCAGTTCTTCGATGTGGATCGACGTGTAACGGTCGTCAGCAACCACCTTCTCCGAGATCAAAATCGAGTCTTCGAAGTTGTAGCCGTTCCACGGCATGAACGCGACCAGCATGTTCTGGCCGAGAGCCAGTTCGCCGAGATCGGTCGATGCACCATCAGCCAGCACGTCGCCACGCGACACGATGTCGCCGACCTTCACGATCGGGCGCTGGTTGATGTTCGTGTTCTGGTTCGAACGCGTGTACTTGATCAGGTTGTAGATGTCCACGCCGACGTCGCCAGCAACGGCTTCATCGTCGTTCACGCGGATCACCATACGGCCTGCGTCGACGTAATCGACCACACCGCCGCGGAATGCCTGAACCGTCGTACCCGAGTCGACTGCCACCGTGCGCTCGATACCCGTACCGACCACGGCCTTTTCAGGACGCAGACACGGCACAGCCTGACGCTGCATGTTCGAACCCATCAATGCGCGGTTCGCGTCATCGTGCTCGAGGAACGGAATCAGCGATGCTGCCACCGACACGATCTGCGACGGCGCCACGTCCATGTACTGGATGCGGTCCGGCGTGACCATCAGCGTTTCGCCTGCTTCACGCGACGACACCAGTTCGTCGGTCAGCGAGCCGTCAGCAGCAACCGCCGCGTTCGCCTGAGCGATCACGTAACGGCCTTCTTCGATCGCCGACAGGTAGTCGATCTGATCGGTCACCTTGCTGTCCACAACCTTGCGATACGGCGTTTCGAGGAAGCCGTATTCGTTCAGGTGCGCATACAGAGCGAGCGAGTTGATCAGGCCGATGTTCGGACCTTCCGGCGTTTCAATCGGGCAAACGCGACCGTAGTGAGTCGGGTGCACGTCGCGGACTTCAAACCCAGCGCGCTCACGCGTCAAACCGCCCGGGCCAAGAGCCGAAACACGGCGCTTGTGGGTGATTTCCGACAGCGGGTTCGTTTGGTCCATGAACTGCGACAGCTGCGACGAACCGAAGAACTCGCGAATCGCCGACGAAATCGGCTTCGAGTTGATCAGGTCGTGCGGCATCAGGTTTTCGCTTTCGGCCTGGCCGAGGCGTTCCTTCACAGCACGTTCGACACGCACGAGACCTGCGCGGAACTGGTTTTCCGCCAGTTCGCCGACGCAACGCACACGACGATTGCCCAAGTGGTCGATGTCGTCCACTTCGCCCTTGCCGTTACGCAGCTCGACCAGGATCTTGATCGTGGCGAGGATGTCGTCGTCTTGCAGCGTCATCGGGCCGACGATTTCGTCGCGGCCAACACGACGATTGAACTTCATACGACCCACCTTGGACAGGTCGTATGCGTCTTCGCTGTAGAACAGACGGTTGAACAGCGCCTCGACCGCTTCTTCGGTCGGCGGTTCGCCCGGACGCATCATGCGGTAGATCGCGATGCGCGCGGCCATCTTGTCCGCGGTTTCGTCGATACGCAGCGTCGACGAAATGTACGGACCTTGATCCAGATCGTTCGTGTAGAGCGTCTGGATGTCTTTGATCTTCGACTCGCGCAGCTTCTCGAGGACGGTTTCCGTGATTTCGTCGTTCGCGTTGGCGATGACTTCACCGGTGTCGCCGTCGACGACGTTCTTCGCCAGCACGCGGCCGAGCAGATAGTCTTCCGGGACCGAGATGAACTTGGTCTTGGCGTTGTCGAGGTCGCGAATGTGCTTCGCGTTGATCCGCTTGTCCTTCTGGACGATCACGTTGCCATCACGGTCCGTGATGTCGAAACGCGCGACTTCGCCACGCAGACGCTCCGGCACGAATTCCATCTGCGCGCCTTCCGGCATCAGCGTGAAATTGTCGAACACGAAGAAGTTTGCGAGGATCTGTTCCGGCGTGAGGCCGATTGCCTTCAGCAGGATCGTGACCGGCATCTTGCGGCGACGGTCGACGCGGAAGTACAGCACGTCCTTCGGGTCGAACTCGAAATCGAGCCACGAACCGCGGTAAGGAATGATACGTGCCGAGAACAGGAGCTTGCCCGAGCTGTGCGTCTTGCCCTTGTCGTGTTCGAAGAACACGCCCGGCGAACGGTGCAACTGCGAAACGATCACACGTTCCGTGCCGTTGATGACGAACGAACCTGTCGGCGTCATGAGCGGAATTTCGCCCATGTACACTTCCTGTTCCTTCACTTCCTTGACGACCGGCTTGCTCGGCGATTCCTTGTCGAGCAGCACCAGACGCACTTTCGCGCGCAGGGCCGAGCAGTACGTCAAACCGCGCTGCTGACATTCCTTGATGTTGAATGCCGGCGGCGACAGCATGTAGCTGACGAACTCTAGACGAGCGAACCCGTTATGCGAAACAATCGGAAAAACGGAGGTAAACGCAGCTTGCAGGCCTTCCGGCTTGCGTTGCGTGGACGACGTGTCTGCTTGCAGAAACGTGCTGAATGATTCAAGCTGGGTAGCCAGCAGGAAAGGTACTTGGTGAACGATGGGGCGCTTCGCAAAACTCTTGCGAATACGCTTCTTCTCGGTGAAGGAATATTGCATACGATCTCCGAATCACGGCGGGCATTGTTGTCGAGGCAGGATACCTTGATGAGACAACCCGAGTGTTCACCGACTGAGACCCGATGGCCGTCCGATGGCTTGAACGAGCCTAGAAGCTTGGTGGTTGGCCGCTACCAACCGCTGGCTGACGGCAGCGGATGCCTATGTTGCCCGCTACCCGACCAAACTTGCCTTCTGCAGTCGCTTCAGAAGACAAAGAGAAACGCCGGTCAATGTTGCCGAAAGGCGGTTTTCTTTGGCTTCTGGGGCGTCTGTTCTTGCCGAAATTAGCTGGCAAAAACGTAGTCCCCACAAAGCACAAAAAGGCCGGCGGTGGAAAACCGCCAGCCTTCGCACAGCGCGCTGAAACTTACTTGATTTCAGCCTTCGCGCCGGCTTCTTCCAGCTTCTTCTTGGCTTCTTCAGCAGCAGCCTTCGGTACCGATTCCTTAACAGGCTTCGGTGCGCCGTCGACCAGGTCTTTCGCTTCCTTCAGGCCAAGACCCGTCAGTTCACGAACAGCCTTAATGACCGAAACCTTGTTCGCGCCGACTTCCGTCAGGTTGACCGTGAATTCGGTTTGCTCTTCAGCAGCAGCAGCAGCGCCGCCGCCTGCCGGGCCTGCCACTGCAACAGCAGCTGCCGACACGCCAAACTTTTCTTCGAACGCCTTGACCAGTTCGTTCAGTTCCAGAACCGACATCGAGCTTACTGCCTCGAGGATGTCTTCTTTTGCGATTGCCATTTGAAATACTCCTAAATTGAATTCGGATACAGCCAGCGATCAATCACGCTCGACTGAAGTGCATTACGCAGCGGTTTCTTCGCCTTGTTTCTTTTCTGCCAGCGCGGCCAGAGCGCGCGCAAAGCCGGAAACAGGTGCCTGCATAACGTACAACAGCTTGGAGAGCAGTTCTTCGCGGCTCGGGATGTTTGCCAGCGCTTGCACGCCAGCCTTGTCCATCACCTTGCCTTCGTAGGAACCAGCCTTGATGATCAACTTGTCATTGGTTTTGCCGAAGTCGTTGACGACCTTAGCAGCAGCAATTGCATCTTCCGAGATGCCGTAGATCAGGGGACCAGTCATCTGCTCTGCCAGCGGAGCAAACGGGGTACCTTCGACAGCGCGACGCGCCAACGTGTTTTTCAACACGCGAAGGTAAACCTGTTGCTCACGCGCTTTCGCGCGCAGCTTGGTCAGATCGCCAACCGCGATTCCACGATACTCAGCCAGAACCACGGTCTGGGCTTTCGCGACTTGCGCGGCAACCTCAGCGACGACGGCCTGCTTGCTTTCTTTGTTGAGTGGCACGGTTAACCTCCAGATTCGATACACGCGGCGTGCGCCTTGTGTATCGCGTTCAATAACGGCGTCCGACCAGTCAGGAGTATTTCGACCGCCCGACACCCGCATTGCTGCGGAGATCGACCGGCTTCATCACTACAAAACCTTTTCGGGTTCGCCATCTGCGTTGGCTTTGCATTAAGGACTCGCCCACCTGCTGCGTGCCCGCCAACGGTCTTTGACAACCGGCTGTGCCATGCAAACTGCCATTTCACAACCGCCCAAAGCCCATAAAACCGCCCCGACTTTCGCCGAGGCGATGAATTTTCTTACTGTGCTGCCAGCGATGCCTGGTCGACGCGAACGCCGACACCCATCGTGCTCGACAGCGCAACCTTGCGCAGGTAGATACCCTTGCTCGTTGCCGGTTTCGCTTTTTGCAGCGCGTCGACGAGAGCGTTCAGGTTGCTACGCAGAGCCGTCGGCTCGAACGAAGCACGGCCGATAGTGGCGTGGATGATACCGGCCTTGTCGACACGGAATTGCACCTGACCAGCCTTGGCGTTCTTGACCGCGGTCGCGACGTCCGGCGTAACCGTACCGACCTTCGGGTTCGGCATCAAGCCGCGCGGGCCGAGGATCTGACCGAGCGTACCGACGACGCGCATCGTATCCGGCGAAGCGATCACGATGTCGAAGTCCAGCTTGCCAGCCTTGACTTGTTCAGCCAGGTCTTCCATACCGACGACTTCCGCGCCGGCTGCACGGGCCTGTTCAGCCTTTTCGCCTTGTGCGAACACGGCGACGCGGACCGACTTACCGGTACCTGCCGGCAGAACGACCGAGCCACGAACCACTTGGTCCGACTTCTTCGCGTCGATGCCGAGTTGCACTGCAACGTCGATCGACTCGTCGAACTTCGCGCTTGCGCATTCCTTCACGAGCGACAGCGCTTCATCGATTGCGTACAGCTTTTGACGATCGACCTTGGCTGCAAATGCTTGCAGACGCTTTGAAAGCTTAGCCATTTACACGCCCTCCACGGTGATGCCCATCGAGCGGGCGCTACCAGCGATCGTACGAACCGCTGCGTCCAGATCAGCTGCCGTCAGATCGGGCATCTTGGTCTTGGCGATGTCTTCAGCTTGAGCGCGGGTGATCTTGCCGACCTTGTCGGTATGCGGCTTGCTCGAACCCTTGTCGATCTTCGCTGCCTTCTTGATCAGAACCGTAGCCGGCGGCGTCTTCAGAACGAACGTGAAGCTCTTGTCCGCAAACGCGGTGATCACGACCGGAATCGGCAGACCCGGTTCCAGCGCTTGAGTCTGCGCGTTGAACGCCTTGCAGAACTCCATGATGTTCAGGCCGCGTTGACCCAGTGCCGGACCAACCGGCGGCGACGGATTGGCTTTACCTGCAGGAATCTGCAGCTTGATAAAGCCGATGATTTTCTTTGCCATGTTGAAAACCTCTTTGGAACACCGCATGGGTACATGCGGGAGTTCAGTGAGTAGTAGCGCGCGTTCGCCGAAAAACTGGGTACTTACGCTCCTCAACGGCCATTACGCGGACCGTAAGCGCGAAATACGAAACGCACCGACTGGTGCGCTCCGTAGAATTTTGGATTACAGCTTTTCGACCTGGCCGAATTCCAGCTCGACCGGCGTTGCGCGGCCGAAAATCGTAACGGAAACGCGGACGCGCGACTTTTCGTAGTTCACTTCTTCGACGCTGCCGTTGAAATCCGTGAACGGACCGTCCTTCACCCGCACCATCTCGCCGACTTCGAACAGGGTCTTCGGACGCGGCTTTTCCACGCCTTCCTGCATTTGCGACATGATCTTCTCGACCTCCCGTGGGGAAATCGGACTCGGACGATTACGCGCACCACCAACGAAACCCGTCACCTTTGCCGTATTTTTCACGAGGTGCCACGTCTCGTCAGTCATTTCCATCTCCACGAGCACATAGCCCGGGAAGAAACGACGCTCGGTCACCGATTTGTGACCGCCCTTCACCTCGACCACTTCTTCAGTCGGAACAAGGATTTGACCAAACTGGTCTTGCATGCCAGCACGTTCGATGCGCTCCTGAAGCGCACGTTGCACGCTCTTCTCCATGCCGGAGTAGGCGTGCACGACGTACCAACGCTTGCCGCTCGGGGATGCCGGAGTATCGCTCATATCATTTCCAACCCAGAATCACCGAGAAAATCGCCCATTCGATGGATTTATCACTAATCCAAAGAAAGATCGCCATGACGAACACGAAGCCGAACACTACGAGCGTTGTCTGGGTAGCCTCTTTGCGAGTCGGCCAAACAACCTTGCGGACTTCCTTATACGAATCTTTGGCGAAAGCGATGAAACCCTTGCCAGGCGCGGAGAGAAGACCGACTGCAACACCCGCGATCGCACCAACAGCCAAGGCAGCTCCGCGGACGTACCATTCCTGGCCGCTAAGCCAGAAGAACCCCACGAACCCGGCCAAGACCAACAATACGCCCCCGACGAGCATCAGCTTGTCGCCGGATGTATTTACAGTTTCGACGGAAGGATTCGCCATAACACCTTAACGAAGCGCCACATACGGCGCGAGAGTTGGCAGGGGCAGAGGGAATCGAACCCCCAACCTTCGGTTTTGGAGACCGACGCTCTGCCAGTTGAGCTATACCCCTAAACCATTTGGGGTTGACGACACCGCCAACCCCGAAACTACCGATCAACGAGAACTATCTGGCGTTACTCGAGGATCTTGGCAACCACACCTGCACCGACCGTACGGCCGCCTTCGCGGATTGCGAAGCGCAGACCTTCTTCCATCGCGATCGGGTTGATCAGCTTCACCGTGATCGACACGTTGTCGCCCGGCATGACCATTTCCTTGTCCTTCGGCAACTCGATCGAGCCCGTCACGTCCGTCGTACGGAAGTAGAACTGCGGACGATAGTTGTTGAAGAACGGCGTGTGACGGCCACCTTCGTCCTTGCTCAGCACATACACTTCAGCCGTGAAGTGCGTATGCGGGTTGATCGAACCCGGCTTCGCCAGCACCTGGCCACGCTCCACGTCTTCACGCTTCGTGCCGCGCAGCAGGATACCCACGTTGTCGCCCGCCTGACCCTGGTCCAGCAGCTTGCGGAACATTTCCACGCCCGTGCAGGTCGTCTTCACCGTCGGCTTGATACCGACAATTTCGATTTCCTCGCCGACCTTCACGACGCCGCGCTCAACGCGACCCGTCACCACCGTGCCGCGACCCGAGATCGAGAACACGTCTTCCACCGGCATCAGGAACGCGCCGTCAACTGCGCGCTCCGGCGTCGGGATGTACGTGTCCAGCGCGTCGGCCAGATTCATGATCGCCACTTCGCCCAGCTCGCCCTTGTCGCCTTCCAGCGCCAGCTTGGCCGAACCCTTGATGATCGGCGTGTCGTCGCCCGGGAAGTCGTACTTCGACAGAAGTTCGCGAACTTCCATCTCGACCAGTTCCAGCAGCTCAGCGTCGTCCACCATGTCGCACTTGTTCAGGAACACGATGATGTACGGCACGCCAACCTGACGCGCCAGCAGGATGTGCTCACGCGTTTGCGGCATCGGGCCGTCTGCGGCCGAGCACACCAGGATCGCGCCGTCCATCTGCGCTGCGCCCGTGATCATGTTCTTCACATAGTCAGCGTGGCCCGGGCAGTCGACGTGTGCGTAGTGGCGGTTAGCCGTTTCGTACTCGACGTGTGCCGTGTTGATCGTGATGCCACGCGCCTTTTCTTCCGGCGCCGCATCGATCTGGTCGTACGCCTTCGCTTCGCCGCCAAACTTCTGCGTCAGAACCGTCGTGATCGCTGCCGTCAGCGTGGTCTTGCCGTGGTCAACGTGACCGATCGTGCCGACGTTCACGTGCGGCTTGGTCCGCTCAAACTTACCCTTGGCCATTTTCGACTCCTAAGAGGATTTTTCCGTACGTTGCGCCGGGCGCAAACAATCACCGAGTACTTCTGGTGCCCATGGGCAGGATCGAACTGCCGACCTCTCCCTTACCAAGGGAGTGCTCTACCACTGAGCCACATGGGCGCTACTTCTGTGTTGCTGGAGCGGGTGAAGGGAATCGAACCCTCGTCGTAAGCTTGGAAGGCTTCTGCTCTACCATTGAGCTACACCCGCAAGGATTCATGGATTCCCAACAACTGCTACAACTTGCATTCTGGTGGAGGAGGTTGGATTCGAACCAACGTAGGCGTAAGCCAACAGATTTACAGTCTGCCCCCTTTAGCCACTCGGGCACCCCTCCGCAGAGAACTGATGATTATGGGGGAACAACCGCTTGTTGTCAAGACTTGCTTGACTGCACCAAACCCAAAGCTCTCACTTATATAGTGACTGCTGCCTCCC